>NZ_BATR01000111.1 GCF_000739655.1 Verrucomicrobium sp. BvORR106
TGCTTGCACAACCGCCGATGGTGACCGGAGGGATGGCGTCTTACATCAACGACAACAGGTGCCAATCACCCGGCCCCCATCTCACCCGTCGTGCTTGCAGTTCCCGATCGTCAGATGAAGGGGGTAGGCGGGCTCACGCTCCAGGCCCAGGCTTTCGCGATAATCCAAGGCTGCGGGGCACTGGACGGGGAGCCAGACGTAGCCGCTGGTTTCTTCTGGCGCATGGGAATACTCCAGGGTGACGGCCTGCCCGGCGAGCGCTGCCCACTGATCTAGGCGGGGAGGTTTCTCACCCCGGATCACGGAGACATGCGTGCCCCAGAGCGGCTCCTGCAGGGTGCGTACGCGATGGTGCTCTGCGGCAAACAGTTCGCGAAAATAACGGCCGGCATCCGGGGCACAGCGAATGATGAGCCACCACTCGGTAGTGAACCCGTCCCGACGCACGCGGGTGCCCTTGCGATCCAATGCGGGTGCGAACTCAAAATATCCGGTGAGGGTGTACCGGGATTCGGTCATAACGATGTCCGCAACAAGGTTCTGCCATCCAGATGATGGACCGCTTCACACACGCGGGCATGACCGCCCGGTGAGGAAAGCTGCTGATTGCCAATGGGTGGGGGAAGGTCCGCGATCTGGTCAGGGATTGGCCCCCAGATCGGTGGCGCTCAGCTTGCCCACCTGGCGGTTGATGCCTTCGCGGGCGAACTCGCTCGGCGGATACTGGGTTTTGGCCTTCAGATACCAGGCGAGGGCGGAGCCGGTCTGGCGACGGTCCTCGTGTTGTTTGGCCTTCTGCAAGGCACCCACAAACTCCGTGGCCTTGATGCTGAAGTCAGAACGGAGGCGGGACACTTCCGGATCATCAGGGAACTCGGTGTAGGTCTTCTCCATGGTCTCCCAGGCACCTGCCAGGTTGGAGGACTGGGCCAGATTCGTCGCGGCGGCGATCGAGAAGTTCACCCGGCCCATGTCGGTGAGGACCTTTTTCAAGGATTCCTGACGTTGGGGATCATCCATCACGGCGGCGAGGTAGCGGCCCTGGTCGTTGTAGATCTGCCGGAAGTTCCGCTGACTGATGAGGCGGTCCAGATCAAGCGCGGCCTGGGTCTTCACGTCGGCGTTGCTGCCGATCATGTTGGTGAATTCTCTCAGCTTAGGATTGGTGGGCCAGATCATGGTGGCCTCTGTGAGGGCCTCCGTGCTGCCTTTCTGGTCACCCTGCATAGCGGAGACCTTGGCCTTGTTCAGGTGCATGTCGCTCACGGTGCGGGCGGTCTCGATCATCGCCTTGGGCTTGCTGTAGTCAAAGTCCTTGGCCAGCTTCATGAGCTTGGTCACGAGCTGTTCGGCAAGCGTGTAGTCCTTCATCTCCATGGCGGAGATGAGCTGGTTGTAGTCCCGGGTGAAATCCAGCACCATCAGCTTCTTCGGCATGGGCACGCGACGCACACGTGGCAGGTACTCGCCCACCATGAAGGCTTCGCTGATCCGCTTGGAGCCACTAGCCAAGTCACCGCGCTCCACCAAGTTGTCGAAAGCCTGGACGGCCTCATCCACATCGCGGATGGCCTCGTTGGCAAAGGCATCGAGGCCGCTGATCGTGGGAGAGGTGCCGAGAGTGGAGGCGAACATCTTCTCCGCATCGGACCCTTCCTTCAGGCTGAGAATGCCGCTCGGATCAGAGAAGATGTGGCGGTAGAACCGACAGGCCAGCACGACGTGCTCAAAACGGCGCTGCAGGGCGAACTGAATGATCAGTGCCTGGAACTCGGCCTTGGCAGTGAGCTGTGAGGTGCCCATGGCCAGCTCGTTGGCCTTCATGCGGGCCTCCAGTTCTGCGATGGTGGCGATGTACTTGGCGGTGGCGAAAGTTTGAAGCGTCTGGGACTGGGCAGCCTGCTGGTTGTTGCCTCCGCCCGTGGGGCGCGGGCCTGCTCCCGAGGCTGATCCCGTGGCGGTGGAGTGCCGGGCTTGGAAAGTTTCGCCCCGGACTCGTTCAGACATGGCGGTGTTCGTCTGGCGCAGATTGCTCACGTTTTTCTGCGCCAGCCACACTCCGTAGATGGCATTGGCCAGGGAGTCGCAAAGTTTGGCATCGATCTTGTACCCCGCCGCTTCGGGCAGCAGGGCCACGGCCTGGGGCAGGCTGGGGTTGCCACCGTTGTGGCCGGGGGAGAGCAGCTTGGTGATCTGCTCCAGCACATCCCGGTAGGCCTGATCATCGGGGGTGTTGGCTTCGGGGGAGGCGAGGTACTTCTCCAGCCGGGCCTGGAACATGCGATTGTTCGTCACGTTCCACACCTTGCCATCCCAGGCCACGTTCTCCCCCCCGATGTCCATGAAGGGAAGAGCATCACCGAGCAGGCTGCTTTTCTTCTGCTGACTGCCGCCACCCCCGCCGCCCGCTGAGGAGCTGGGCGCGGACTGAGCCGGAGCCGGCTGGGGATTCGACGGCAGGACTTGGGCGCTCAACAAAGTGGGCAAAAGAGCACCGGACGTCAGAAGGAGGCGGGTACGGAGCGACATAAGAGTTGAGTTACCTGAGGGTGATGGAGCAATGAGACGGAGAAAATGAAGACGTCCGGCTTGTTTCAGACCGGAAGACAGATAGCGGAGCGGGTCAGGACTTGGTGAGTTCCACCACTTCCAGCACGCCTGTTTCAGCCTGCACCGTGACTTTGAACTTGAAGCGCTGTCCGCGTTGAATGTTGGTGCTGTTCAGTTTTTGGGGCACCAGCACGGGGAGGGGGGATGAGTCGGAACTGTCCTCCACCAGCACACTGAAAAGCCGCCCCTCGGCTGAGCGCCAGTTGTCCAGGCGCTCCTCGATGGTGCCTTCCACCTGGTAGGTGTTCCCGCTCAGGGCATTGGAGTTTTCCAGATACTCACGCACGCTGAGCTGGGAGGTGCCATTGAAATTGGCTCCCGAGGTGCGGTGCATGAGGGTGTAGCCCCCCCAGATGAAGACCGCGACGGCGGCGACAATGATGACAACGTGTACGGGACTGAGAGAAGATTTGGCTCGGCGGGCCATGGGGTGGCAGAGGGGTGCGGTGACGACGTAAAGTGGGAAATCAGCGGGGCGGAATTATCCCAGTGATTCTGTGCAGGTCAGTGTGGGGAACTCCAGTCTTTTGTGCGGTGAGGTCTGTGAATCTCGCCCGCACGGATATGGGGGTCAATCCCATTGAGATTTCTTGATGCCTGCGTAGGCCAGCGTGAGACCGATGATGAGGTGAATGCTCAGCACAAAAATGGCCAGATTGGCCGGCTCCAGGCTGGTACTGGTGATCGCCTTCACCCCATCATAGAAGGAGGTGCTCTTCATCGTGTTGAGGCTGCCGGACCAGCTCCAGTAGGCGACGATGAATGGCTGGACGAAGGGTTCAATCACCTTGGGCAGGGTCAGCACTGCGCCGCTCAGCGGGAGCTGGAAGCCGACCAGGTAGATGCTGAGGATGGTGGCCTTCTCTGGTGAGCGCATGAGCCCGGAGATGCCCAGGCACACGGCTGTCATGGAGGCAGAGGCCATCACCAACAGGACTAGCTTCACCACCAAATCACCCGGAATGCCGTTGCATAACATCTCCACGAACAGGCCCATCCATAAAGCCTGCGCGAGCACGAAGGTCCCCAGGAAGAGGATCTTGCTGAGCAGGTAGCTGATGGCACGCAATCCGCCCAAGCGTTCACGCTCCAGGATGTCACGTTCCGCTGCGATCTCACGGGCGGCGTTGTTGGAAGCCATCAGCGTGACCAGCACCACCTGCATGAGCACCAACCCTGAAACAATGCCGCCTGCCTTGAGGAGGCTCGCCCGGTGAGCGATCTGCTCCTTGATGTCCAGCAGCACGTTGGCATCCTGCCGCACGGACATCTGCCGCACCTGAGGCACGCCTTCAAAGCCGAAGATCACCACCAGGAGGGGGAAGCCAAAGAGCATGGCGGCCTGGAGCCACATCTGGGAGCGGTCACGCTTGAAGATGGTCCAGCGGCGTCGCAGAAGCTCACGAGTCTGCGCAAAGACACCCGGCAGACGGTGGGGGGCATCTACCTCCACATCGTGCTCGTGGCGCTTGTGGTGCTTCTTGTTCTCCTCCTCCTCCTCAGCCGCCTTCTTTTTGTCGCGGTTCTTCTTGTGTTTGCCCCAGGAGTCTTCTTCCTCGGGCTCTTTGTTGGCGGAGTCCTTGTCGCTTTCCTTCTGCTTCTTCAGGTCGGATTCATCCTCGTCGGTCAGGGCCTTGGCACTGGGGAGTTTGATACGATCCGGCTCGCGGTTCTCTACGATTTTGGCATCAGAAAACGGCACCTCTTCTGCCGGGGCCAGCTTGTAGGCCTTGTAGTACGAGTCGCGGTGTCGTGCCCAGGAGTCACCCCAGCGCTCGGCGCTGCGGCGGGCGAGCTTCGGGTAGATGTCCTCCGCCTGCTCCACGCTGAAGTAGTGGTTCAGCGCCCGCGGTGGGCCGTGGTACACCACGCGGCCTTCATGTAGCACGAGTACGGTGTCGAAGAGCGACAGGTTCGTGAGGCTGTGGGTCACGTTGATGACGATGCGCTTGTCATTCTGACGCGCCAGATCATGCAGGAGCTGGGTGATTTCCCGCTCCGATTTCGGGTCCAGACCGCTCGTGACCTCGTCGCAGAGCAGCAGGTTCGGGTTGGTAACGAGCTCCAGGGCCAGCCCCAGACGGCGCTTCTGGCCGCCGGAGAGCACCTTTACCTGCCGGTCGCCCAGCGTGGTGAGCCCGGTCTGCTTCATGACCTGCTCCACCACCGCCCAGGCAGACTCGTGATCAGCCTGACGGGTGCGCAGTGCCACGGCGCTGGCCACGCACTCCTCCACCGTCAGCAGATCATGCGCGATGCTGAACTGGGGCACGTAGCCGAGTTCAGAGGGGTGCAAATCGCCGTCCTCTGCCAGATTGCGGCCCTGCCAGCGGATCTCGCCATTGTCCTCCTCTTTGAGGCCGGCGATGGTCTTCAGCAGTGTGGTCTTCCCACAGCCGGAGGGGCCCACGATGGCCAGCAGATGCCCGGTGGGCACGGAGAAGGTCACATCGTCCAATAAGGCCTGCGACTCTCCGTCGCGTTCCAACGTCAGGGAAATATTGCGGAGTTCGAGCATGAGAAGAGCGTTTCAGGCTGCCGGGGGATTAAAGCGGAATTTGATGGGCTGGCGAGAAAAACTTGTCTAACGTGCCAGCGCGCCGTTTTCTCCATTGCTGGCAAACTCATGAGCCGTCGTTCCCATCGCCCTAGTCCGATCAAGCAATTCATTCTGTGGAGCTTGCTCGCGTGCGTCCTCATCGTCACCGCCCTGGGCCTCTACGGCTACTTCTGGGTGCAAAGCTACCTGCGCAGCGATGCCATCCGGGTGATGCTGGAAGCCCGACTGGGACAGCTGGCGCAGGGGGAGGCCAAACTGACCTCCCTGGAGTGGTCCGGTCCCGCTGCCTACATTTCCACCGCCTCGCTGACGCCGGGACAACCCACTGGCTGGCGGAAAGTGGAGGCAGAGGGGGTGCAGTCCCAGGTGGACTGGAGTGGGGTTCGCGAAGGGGTGTGGCGGGTGCCCGTCGTGACCATGGACTGGTTGAAGCTCGAACTCACGCCTCCCCCAGCGCCAGCGGTTCAAGGGGCAACGGCAGTTGTCGAGAAGGCTCCCGCGTCGGTGGTGGCAGATTCTCCGACACCCGTCGCTCCACCTTCCGCTCCCGCTTGGTTGCAAGGCTGGATCCCGCAGCGAACGGATGTTCAGAAGGTGGAAGTCGCTTCACTGGAGGTTGGCCCTCCGAAGGGGGCCCTCGGCACGCGGTTGCATGAGGCCAGGGTGGTCGCCAAGCCGGCGGTCGATGCTGGAGCCTGGACCCTGGAAGGGCGCGGGGGTAAGCTGTTGCTGCCCGGCTGGAAGGATGACCTCGCCCTGCAAGTGGTGAACGCGCGGGTGGACGGGCGAGCGCTGACGATCAATCACGGTGCCGCCCGCTGGCTTGGAGACAGTGAGATCACTGCCCGGGGCGAATTGCCTTTTCAGGGGGGGCGTCCGTGGAAGTTCACCGGTGCGATCACACATCTGGAACTTCGCCACGCGTTGCCGCCAGCCTGGCAGAATAAGCTGCACGGGGTGTTGGAGGCTGACTATGAGGTGGAGCCCGGCGTTCTCTCTGCGAGCGTGACGGTGAAGAACGGTGTGGTGGAGAACTTGCCCTTGCTCACCCGCATTGCCGACTTCACCCGCACAGACCGCTTCCGCCGGGTGGCTCTGGAGCAGGCCAAAGGGGATGTCACCCGTCGTGGGGCGGATCTGGAGATCAGGAAGCTGGTGCTGCAGTCGAGCGGACTGCTCCGCATTGAGGGGGATCTCGACATCAAGGGCAGGGATCTGAGCGGAATCCTCCAGGTAGGCGTGTCCACAGATGCCCTGCGCTGGATGCCGGGAGCACAGACCCAGGTCTTCACGGAAAGCCGTCCCAGCGGCCCGCCCGGGTTTGCCTGGACGGAGGTGCGGCTCACTGGCACTTTGGATTCCCCACGGGAGGATCTGAGCAATCGCCTCCTGGCCGCCATGGGGAAGGAACTGATCGCGGCCCCCCTGGGTATGGCGGAGAAGGGGATCGAGGTGCTGGGAACGGCAGGCGGTGAGCCTGGCAAAGGAGCTGCCGAGGTGGGCAAAGAGGTGCTCAAGACCACGGAGGATGCCGCAGGCAAGGTCATGGAAAGCGGTGCAGATCTGCTGAAAGGCGTGGTGCCGCTGTTTGGGAAGTAGAAGACGATGGTGAGGGTTCGTGCGGCAAGCTTCGTCGCAGATTGCTTACAATTCAGGCGTTGACGGTTTTTTGGCGGCCTGAAAGCATGGCCGCCATGAAAGCGCTCAGCCTCGCGTGCCTGCTCTTCGTGGTTTCTCTGAATGCTCCTGCTTCAGCTGCGGAGCAGGAGGACGTGGCAAAATTGCTGGCGAAGGCCCAGTCGGCACAGAAGAGCAAGAACTTCGATGAGGCTATTGATGCCTATGAACTCGCCTTGAAGGCGGACTTGGGCACCACGACGAAGACCGTCGTCTTGATCAATCTCGGTGCTGCCTACAACGGCAAGCGTCAGTGGGACAAGGCCGTAGCCTGCTTCGAGGCCGCGCAGAAGTTACAGCCGGAGCAACCTGCCTCCTGGTACTTCATGGGGGAATCGCTTTTTGCCCTGAGCCGGCTGGAGGAGTCTCTGGCAGCCTACACTCAGGCCATCAAACTTCTGCCCAAAGAGGCGGCATTCTACAGTGGCCGGGCCAGCCTGTATCTGAAGATGGGCAAGTACGACCTGGCCCTGGAGGATTGTGATGAGGCCGTCAGGTTCGAGCCCAAAACCGCTCTGCACTATGACAAACGGGCGGCCGTGTACTATGCCCAGAGCAATGTACCCGCGGCGGAACGCAACTATACCGAGGCGATCCAACTGGATCCGGCCAATGTCTCTGCCTTGAACAATCGCGGGGTGCTCTACCTGCACACCCAGCAGTGGGACAAGGCCATCGCCGATCTGAGTCTCGCCCTGAAACTTGCTCCTGAGCAGGACAGTGCCTGGTGCAATCGCGCCCAAGTCTATGCTCGCATGGGGGACTGGGCCAAAGCGCGGAGTGACTATAAGAAGGCCGTGGAGCTCTTTCCCAAGGATGAGACCAGCTGGACGGGGCTGGCGATTCTCTACGGATCCTGCCCTGACGAACGCTATCGTGACGGCAAGTTGGCGGTCGAGGCCGCGACGAAGGCGGGTGAGTTGCTTGCATGGAAGAGCTCCAAAGAACTCGATGTCCTGGCCATTGCTCATGCCCAGGCGGGCCAATTCGACAAGGCGGTCGAGGCTGTAGATAAGGCGCTGGCATTGCTCGGACCCTCCGCACCGGAGCGGGACAGCATTCTACAGCATCGTGCCCTTTTTTTGAAGAAGGAGGCCTTCCTCCAGACAGGGGGGGAGTGGGACTCGGTGGCTGCGGCCAAGGCGCTGGACACTGCGGATAGCTGGATGGCGGCTGGGAACATCGCCCTGTTGCAAAAGAACTATGACAAGGCGTTTGAGCTGTTTTCCAAGGTTCTAGAGCACAACCCGAGTCGCGAGGATCGTGCCATGGCCCTGAGCTGCCAGACGCTTGTTCATGTGCAGCGTGAGCAGTGGGATCTGGCGCTGAAGACGGCCGCTGCTGCCATCGAGCTTTCTCCCAATGAGGAATCGATCTACCGGCTCCGGGCCAAGGCTTGGCAGGGGAAAGGGGAGTTGGAGAAGGCCGTTGCTGACTTCAGCGAAGTCCTCCGGATCACTCCTGACGATTCCAAGGCGCAATGCGAGCGGGGAAGCCTGTACAAGCTCCTGGGCAAGCCTGATCTGGCGGAGAAGGATTTCACCGCTGTGATCGAACGGGCACCGAAGAATCTGGATGGAAGGGCGATGAGAGCGCTGCTCTATCTGAATGAGGGGCGCTGGATCGAGTGCCTGCGTGACGGGGATCGCATGCTGGAGCTCAAACCGGATATGTCCGAGGCGCTCAGCATGCAGACTCTGGTGCTCGCCATGTCCCCCGATCCCACCATCCGGGACGGGAAGCGGGCGGTGGCCAAAGGAACGCGGGCCTGTGAACTGACCCATTGGCAGGACTGGCAAAACATGTCCCACCTCGCTTCGGCCCATGCGGAGAGTGGGGAGTTTCAGGCGGCGGACAAGGTGCTGCAACGGGCTCTGGCGCTCAAGGATCTCCCAGAGTCGGCCGTCAACCAGTTGCAGAGAATGAGGCTGCAGTACGCGAAAGGGAAGCCGCTCTACATGAGTGCCAAAGGTCGACCTGGGGCGGGGCGGTGACTGGATGGGGACAGTCTTGACGCCGCTCCGCAGAATGGGGATAATGCCGCCATGCGCCAGACAACACGTGGATCCTTTTCTCTGAGCACCTTGGCCGCACTGCTCTGCCTCTGGCTCGCAGGGCTGCCGGGCATGGTTCGAGCTGTTACGCCGGAAGAGGCGCTCCAGCTCGATGGCAAGAACGGCACCATTGAGGGCATCGTGAGCGACGTGAACATCACGGAGCGTGGACACGCTTTCATCAACATGGGCGGGGTCTATCCCAACCACACCTTCACGGCTTACGTGCCGGCGGTCATCGTGCCCATCCTGGGAAAGGAGTACCTCGAGAGCCTGCGGGGGAAGGACATTGCCGTCACGGGCAAGATCAAGATCTACAAGGGCAAGCCGGAGATCGTGTACAACAAGAAGGATCAGGTGGTGGTGAAAGGCGGGGAGTCTGAGAAGAAAGAGGGCGGGAAGTAGCTTTTTTTGAACCGATGGGCTTGCGGAGGGCTCAAAGGTGTTACTGCTCCGATGATGAAAGCTCCGTCCGCCATGCTTGCCATCCTCTTGGGAGGTTTTTCCTGCGCTTCCCTTCTCTCCGGACAGTTGCCGTCCGAGCTGCGGGCACCCGACCTTTTGGCTCCTGTGGTGCCATCGATACCCTTGATGAGTGAAGGCCTGCAGGGCGAGGCGGGTATGCTAAAACCTCTAGTGGATATCGTCCTTCCCCGGCCGGAACTCAGTGAACAGATTCGCGCGACAATCGATTTCGTCTTGATCGTCCCGCTGGTTCAAGAGTCTGGAATTCCCGTGCGACGCGACGTTGATGCAGGAGGGAAGTTGCCGGATCCATGGCGGTTGGACCAGTCGCCCCGGATGAAACTGAGAAAGTTCAGGGTTCAACCGTAGAGGCGGAGAATATTTATTTCGCAAGGGGAAATAAATGGGTAGAATCCGCTCGCCCGCCCTCCCTGCCCATGTCAGAAGATTCCCTGCTACGCGATGTTGCCGCCGTCAACAGCATCTCTGCGGTGCCCACGATCCTGGATGTCGTGTGCCGGACGACCGGCATGAAATTTGCCGCCGTCGCCCGGGTGACGGAAGATCGGTGGGTGGCTTGTAGTGTGCTGGATAGTCTGGATTTTGGTCTCAAACCGGGCGGGGAACTCAAGCTGGAAACGACGATCTGCAATGAGATCCGGTGTGCGAGGCAGCCGGTGGTGATCGATGAGGTGCGTGAAGATCCTCTGTACCGGGATCACCACACGCCCAAGATCTATGGATTCCAGAGCTACATCTCCATGCCCATCTTCCTGCCGGGTGGGGAGTTCTTCGGCACGCTGTGTGCCATTGATCCCAGTCCGCATCGCCTGAATACGCCGGAGGTCATGGGCATGTTCAGGCTCTTTGCCGATCTCATTTCAAGCCATCTGGGTGCGCTGGAGCGAGTTGTGAACAGTGAGCAACAGGTCACGGCCGAGCGACAGGTCTCCCAGCGGCGGGAGCAATTCATCGGCGTCTTGGGGCATGATTTGCGCAGCCCTCTGGGGGCCATTTCCATGGGGGCGGTGATTCTCAAAGAGAGTGGCCTGAACGGGGATCAGGAGGCGACCGTGGCCATGATGGAGCGGAACGTGACCAAGATCGCTGACCTGGTGGATGACATCATGGATCTCACCCGCGGCCGGTTGGGGGGCGGGATCTCGCTGGAACATCTCACCGACGCCCCACTGGAGCCGATGCTCCGGCAGATCGTGGAGCAGGAGCAGACTGTCAGGCCGCAGCCCGTCATCGAGTGCGAGTTCGCCATCGATCAACCTGTTTCCTATGACCGCAACCGGATGGGGCAGCTGTTCTCCAACCTCCTCTCCAATGCCATGAAGTATGGCCGCCCGGGGGTGCCGGTGATGGTGCGTGCGTCTGCTGATCAGGAATGGTTCATCCTCTCTGTCACCAATGGCACGGATCCCATCCCTCAGGAGGAACTGGACAAACTCTTCCTCCCCTTCATGCGGGGACCCGGGGCGAGGGAGGAGAAGGGGTTGGGCTTGGGGCTCTACATTGCCTCAGAAATTGCCGCTTCGCACGGTGGCAAGCTTGAAGCGATGTCAGGAGAGGGGGAGATGTGCTTTACCTTCACCATGCCAGTGAGGCAGGCGGCGTGATTTGCGGTCCCGCCTGGGATGGCGGAGGGAAGCCGGGTTCGATGAGGTAACCCAACGATCGATCACTCGCCGGCTGTGGTCACCCGGGTTGCTGACCATCGTTTGGGTGTTGCTCCTTCAATCTTGTCGATCGAATCACGGAAGATTCCGCCGTGCTCGGAGGTCTCGCCCGGGATGGACACTATCAGCATGACGTCCTTGATCTGCCAGGTACCGGATTGGGTGATGTCATTGGTGGTTGATTCCAGCTTTCCGTCGGGGAGAAAGTGCAGTTCGAGCTTTCCCAGTGGACCTGTGTATAGCCAGGTGGAGTCCGCGAGGGCCTCTTTCGACATCTGGTTTAAGGCGGGGGCGAATTTCTGCGTCAGCTGATCTTGCTTCGCCTTGTCTTCCATGGAGGTGAAGATCAGCTGTTCGCCAATGATCAGACCCGCGAGCAGGAGCGCGGTGACAACCGAAGTTCGTCCGGTGAGGAGTCCGTAGAGCATGACGGGGTTGGGGGCAGGAGACGGGCAGTGAACCCGCCATAACCCGATCAGCCCCGGTTTCAACCCACAAGTTTCTTCAGCGCCGACGGTTATCCGATTCGGTAACTGGCCATGCGAGGGACGCAGTACGCCTTGGGAGAGACTCCAACCCTCCCAAGGCGTGTTAACTGTGGGTACAGCTTGGAAAAACTCAAAGTCACTTCGCGGATGAGCGGCTCTGAACCTTTCGTGAGGTCATACTACAAAAAACGACCCTGGGGCGTATACCCCGCAATTGTGGGGGGAACCGGCGGTTGTGTCCTCCTATCGGTCCGGTAGCCTTCCTGCTTATGGCAGATACCTCTTCCCCAAGGCAACTTCGAATCCTGGTGGTGGAGGATCATGTCGATACGTTGAGAGCGCTAGCCCGGTATCTACGGCTGCACGGTCACGTCGTCACGGAGGCGTGTGACATGGGAAGCGCCCGCAAGCGGCTTCAGGAAAGCGTGCACGACCTTCTGCTCTGTGACAAGCACCTCCCAGACGGAGATGGGTGGACGTTGCTGAACGAAACCGACGTGGGCCAGTCCTCCATCTACGCCGTCGCGATGAGCGCTGGTGCCTCGAAACAGGATGTGACGATGGCGACTGCCGCTGGCTACGCCGAATTCATTCCCAAGCCTTTCGCAGTGGGGCAACTGGACCTGGTCGTAAGGAACGCCCTGGCCCACGGAATGACGTTCAGGAACTGAGGAGCATTGGAGGGCGCTCCCGGGAGCTCTGCAGCAAGGGCTGGTCTGGCATTCGTCCCTGTTTAAGAAGAGGTGTTTGCCATAGATTCTGGAAAATTGCCTCAAGCCACCCGCAAGGTGCTACCAAGTGACCGGCAACCTAACGTCAACTGACCAGCAATCATCCGGCAACCGATCTGCAAGAGTAATCTCAAAGCCTCCTCAAGTACCCCCGCAACATTAAGGAGAAATTCCTCCAATGAGAAAGGCGACTAATAAAAATGTCTCTCAATGATCTGGCTCTCTAGAAAGGGAGAGTGTGTGTTTCGGGCTGGCCCAAATGCTCGCGATCATCGAGAGCAGGACTCAAAGAGTTGCCAGTGGGGCGGATGCGACCGCTTGGTCGGAAGCTTTCGGAACTTGCAGCCTACCCATTTTGGGTTGGGCGAAGGGGATGGAGCCGAAGGCGGGAATTGAACCCGCGACCCGCGCATTACGAATGCGCTGCTCTACCTCTGAGCTACTTCGGCGTTCCGGGCTGGCAATGTATAGGGGGCTTTTCCGTTTTGTCACCCAGTTTCTTTTCTTGATGATCAAAATCTCTGAGGGAATTGCCAAAATCCTGCTAGCCTCCACCTGCAATCTCGGTTTCATGCCACATGCTTGAATTTGTCCGAACGCTGCAGCGACTGTGGCGCAAAGTTCCATTTCGACACGTCCTGGCGGCGACCGTCTTTCTTGCGGTCGTTGGGGAGCAGTATCCGTTTTCGAACTTTCCGATGTATTCGCACCTCGACAAGGAAGCGGATGTTCTCTATGTGACAGACCAGACCGACCGGGTGCTTCCTATGGAGAAGCTCTTTGGAACGAGCTCCAGCACCCAGAAGAAGGTTTTCATCACGGAACTGAAGGAGATCTGCAACCCAAAGGGGCGGGACACGCGGGATGCCCTGCCGGATGAGCGCAGTGCCGCCGGCGCCAAGCTCGGGGAGAAGCTCTTCCCCAAGCTGAAGCCTCACAATCTGGCCCAGATGGGCGGGGAGGTGAAGGGACTTCGCATTTACTACAAGGTCTTCACCGTGGAATCGGGGGCGATCGCCACAGGAGCCCCTCAACTCGTGGCTGAAAAAGCCCTATGAAATACTTCTCTGCCTCCAACGCAATGTCAGCAGCTTCTCATCGCCGCTCGCGGTTCGACGCGGGCGATTTCCACTTTGGCCCGGTGGAGCTCCTCCTCATGCGCCTTGGCTTTGCGCTCCTCGTGTTTTTTGCCATCAAGTGGGAGGTGTCCAGCCTGGGCGCTGCCGATCCCAAAAAGCTCAGCGGGCTGACTCATCTGGTCAATCTGGACTGGCTGCGCTCTCTGGCTCCCATCTGGCTCTGGCAGACCGTCACGATCTTGGGGCTGCTCTCTTATGTGGCTGGCATCGCTCCGGCGCTGTCTCTGTTCCCGGCATTGTTCTTCAGTATCGGGATTGGCACCCTGGCCAACTCCCAGGGCGCAGCCAACCACAGCACGCAGCTCATTTCGATGATCGTGCTGGGGCAGTTCATCGCCTACATCTGGCCGAGGAGACAGGAGCTGGGCGGCCCGCCTTCCACTTGGGCCTTCCCGGATCTCTCGGTGCACCAGAAAGTGGTCTACGTCTCCATGGTGATCTTCGCCGCCAGCTACGTGGTCTGCGGCTGGGTGAAGCTGGACAACTCCGACTGGAAGTGGATTCAGAATGTCCCCAACCTTTCGGTTGAACTCCAGAAGAGCAACTGGAGCGAGTACTACGACACCCTGACTCCGGTGCCGGATTCCCTGCAATCGGTGGTGTCGATGATGAATGAGCACCCCAACTTTGCGCGGGTGCTCTTCGGCAGCGGCCTGCTGATTGAACTCTTCGCCTTTCTGGCCCTGATCGGGCGTCGCTGGGCCTTCTTCTACGGAGTGATCATCATTCTGTTCCACCTGAGTGTGAGCCGCCTGATGCAGCTCGACTTCTGGTATCACATGGGGGCTGCTCTGGTCTTCCTTGTGAACCTCCCGGGGCTGAAGCGGACTTTTGTCGGCAAGCCAGACCGGCTGACGCTGTAGAATTCCATCTCCAGACATACTTGAAGCGGGATCCGGTGGGTCCCGCTTTTTTTGTGGGAGAGCAGGTTCGCATCCGCGAGTGGGCGGGGCGGTTTGGCCTCGGTCGAGGGTGTCTAACTTAAATGTTACGAGGATGTCACCTCCGCGTTAGATGGGGCCGATAGGGTGGGGCACCCATGTCTCGCTCCTCTGCTGATGCCTCTCCTTCCTCCGGTGCCACCCGCGCTGTCTCTCCGGGATCCGTTCGCGCGAGACTGATGGATCTGGTGAGCCGGTTCCGGCTGCCTCTGTGGAATGCGCTGTTCCTCTTTGTGGGCTTTCAGCTGGTCCGGGTGCTGCTGGTGGCGAGGTTTCATCCCGCTGAGGCCCAGCCGTTGGGCTCCTATGTGCGGCTCTTTCTGGTGGGGTTGCATCGGGATCTGGTGGTGTCGCTCTTGCTCAGCACACCGCTGGGGCTGTGGTGCGCCATGACATCGAGCCGTGGGGCGGCCGCTCCGGGGAAATGGTCTCGTGCCCTGCTCATTGTTTTCCTGGGATTCTCCTGGCTGCTTCAGGTGTTCCTCCTGGTGGCTGAGTTCAACTTCTTTGCGGAGTTCAACTCCCGGTTCAACACGGTGGCGATCGACTACCTGATCTATCCGCATGAGGTCTTCGCGAACATGTACCAGTCCTTTCCACTCGGGTGGATTCTCGGGGGTGTCACGGCAGGGGGCTCCGTGATCACCTGGCTGCTGCTGAAGGTGGCCGGCCCAACGCGCCGGCCGACCCGGAGTGTTGGCCAGGCTCCGCGTCG
>NZ_BATR01000110.1 GCF_000739655.1 Verrucomicrobium sp. BvORR106
CCACACTGATCCGTCGTGTCACCCTGGACCTCACCGGGCTGCCTCCAACGGTGGCGGATGTGGAGGCCTTTCTCAAAGACAGCTCTCCACAGGCGTATGAGCACGTGGTGGACCGCCTTCTTGCCTCCGACCAGTACGGGGAACTTATGGCCCGGCAGTGGCTGGACTTTGCGCGCTACGCGGACAGTCACGGCTTTCAGACGGACAGCAGCCGGCAGATGTGGCCCTGGCGGGACTGGGTGATCCGCGCCTTCAATACCAATCTGCCATTCGACCAGTTTACCGTGCAGCAGATTGCCGGTGACCTGCTGCCCAATCCAACCCGGGATCAGGTGGTGGCCACCGGGTTCAATCGCAACCACCGTTTGAACGGCGAGGGCGGGATCATCGATGAGGAATGGCGGATCGAAAACAATATTGACCGGGTCGAGACCATGGGCTCCACCTGGCTGGCGCTCACCTTCCACTGCTGCCGGTGTCACGATCACAAGTTCGATCCCATAACGCAGAAGGACTTCTACTCGATGTTCGCCTTCTTCAACAACGTGCCGGAGCGGGGCACCATTCAGGGGACGTCCAACCGGAGTGGAGGCAATGCGCCGCCCATCGTCGATGTGCCCAGTCCGGATCAGGAGATTCTGCTGGCGCAGCTGAAAGCGGCCGTGAAGGCAGCAGAAGCCCATGTGGCCGCCGAGGCGAAGACGCTTCCGCAACTGGTTTCCCAATGGGAGGCACAGGCGGTGAAGGAATCGGCCGAGTCTGTGGCTATGTGGCACCCCGTGGAACCTGAGTCTGTGCAGTCCCAGGGCGGAGCCACGCTGACCCGCCAGACCGATGGCAGCTTTCTCGCCAGTGGGAAGAACCCCGCCAAGGACGTCTATGTGATCACCCTTAAGGCAGGAGAGGCGCCGGTCACGGGTTTCCTTCTGGAGTGCTTCCCTGATGCGAGCCTGCCCAATCAAAGCCTGGGCCGGGCCGCCAATGGCAACTTTGTGCTGGGTGGATTTGACGTGGATGTGGCGAGCCCGGAGACCGGTGGCAATCCCGTGCAGGCCAAGCTGGTGAAGGCGGTGGCTGATTACTCTCAAAAGGACTGGGACATTGGCCAGCTGGCCACGGCGAAGAAAAAGCGTCAGGTGGGCAAGGGCTGGGCGGTGGAGGGGCATGTGAAGAAGGAGCCGCGCAAGGCCATGTTCGTCTTGGACCAGCCCATCGCACCGGGAGCAAGAGTCACGATCACGCTTTCCCACAATGCCCTGAACTCGCACAACATCGGTCGGTTCCGTCTCGCCACTTCCTCCCAGTCGGCCACTGCGTTGAACGTGGGCGGTGCCTCGGAAATGGCCGCCGCAAAGCTGGTGCTGGCGACCCCGTTGGCCAAACGGACGCCGGAGCAAAAAGCGGCCTTGGAAAAATATGTGCGCTCCGCAGTGGATCATCCTTTGCGCAGGGCGGATCGCGAACTCGCTGTCGCTCAGAAGGCGCTGACTGAACTGGAGAAACAACTGCCCAACGTCATGGTGATGCAGGAGATGGCCCAGCCTCGGGATGCCTTCATCCTGGAGCGTGGGGAGTATGACAAACCCAGGGCCAAGGTGACCATGGCCACTCCGGCAGTGCTTCCCCCCATACCTGCGGGAGCGCCGGTGAACCGCCTGGGCCTGGCGAAATGGATTGTTGATCCATCGAACCCGCTCACGGCCCGCGTGTGGGTGAACCGTGCGTGGGAGCGGTTCTTCGGTTTTGGCCTGTGCAAGACCACGGAGGACCTGGGCTCGCAGTCGGAGTGGCCCTCTCATCCGGAGTTGCTGGACTGGCTGGCCACAGAGTTCCTGCGTGAGAAATGGGACATGAAGGCCATGCAGAAGCTCATGGTCATGAGCTCCACCTACCAGCAGTCTTCCCGGCAGACGAAGGAGTTGATTGAGCGCGATCCGGACAACCGCCTGCTCGCTCGTGGTCCGCGCTTCCGTTTGGGCGGCGAAGTGATCCGGGATCAGGCCCTAGCAGTCTCTGGCTTGCTGGTGCCGAAGGTGGGTGGTCCCAGTGTGAAGCCTTATATGCCAGATGGTGTGTGGGATGAGACCAGCAAGTACGGCGACCTGCGCGGCTACAAGGAGGATGCGGGAGAGGGGCTCTACCGGCGCAGTCTCTACACGATCTGGAAACGCACCGCAGCGCCGCCTTCCATGTTGCTGTTCGATGCTCCCACGCGGGAGATCTGCACCGTGAAGCGCAGTCGCACCAATACACCGCTGCAGGCGCTGGCCCTGCTCAATGAAGTGACCTATGTCGAGGCCTCCCGCGGCCTGGCCACCCAGATGATGGGACACGGCAGCACTCCGGAGGAGCGGATCCGCTATGGCTACCGGCGTGCCACCGCACGGGAACTGGATACCATGGCGCTGCAGACACTGCTCAAGGGCTTCAACGACCGCCTCGCTCATTTCAAAGAACATCGGGATGAAGCCGTCAGTTTGCTGTCGCAGGGGGCCAAGAAAGCCGATCCCGCGCTGGATGCGACGGAACTGGCCGCCTACACCACCACGGCAGCGGTGCTGCTGAACCTGGATCGCGTGGTCACGCGGGACTGATCCTGGAATGCCTCCTCAACCCTCTTTCTATTGCCTAGAACCATGAACACCGGTTTTCCCTATCAGGACCTGTTAAACCGCCGCATTTTCCTGGGGCGCAGCGCCACCGCGATGGGCGGTGCGGCTCTGGCCTCGCTCTTTGCGGGGGACGGTCGGGCGGCCAATGCCGCGGCAGGGGGCATGACGGTGGCTCCCTCGGGCGGGCCGGGCCTTCCAGGCTTTCCCAATTTCCCTGCGAAGGCCAAGCGGGTGATCTACCTCTTCCAGTCCGGGGCACCTTCCCAGATGGACTTGTTTGACCCCAAGCCACAGATGGAGAAACGGCGTGGTGAGAATCTGCCTGAATCCATTCGCCAAGGGCAGCGGCTTACCACGATGACCTCGGGGCAGAAATCGTTCCCAGTGGCACCCTCCATCTTCAAGTTTGCCCAGCATGGGCAGAGCGGGGCCTGGATCAGTGAGCTCATGCCGCATCTTTCCGGGATTGCTGACGATCTCTGTTTCATCAAATCCATGCATACGGAGGCGATCAACCATGATCCCGCCATCACTTTCTGCCAGACGGGTTCCCAGCTGGCGGGGCGGCCCAGTATTGGATCCTGGCTGAGCTATGGTCTTGGCAGCAACAATCAAGATATGCCGGCCTATGTGGTGCTGACCTCCTTTGGCACCGGCCGCCGCGATGACCAGCCGTTGTATGACCGCCTGTGGGGAAGTGGCTTCGTGCCCACCCAGCATCAGGGGGTGAAATTCCGCAACAAGGGGGATGCCGTGTTGTACCTCTCGAACCCCTCCGGAGTGGGGCGGTCAATCCGGCGTCAGCAGCTTGATGAACTGGCGGCGCTCAATGGACAGGACTTTGCGCAGTTCGGCGATCCCGAGACGCAGACCCGCATCGCCCAGTACGAGATGGCGTTCCGCATGCAGACCAGTGTGCCGGACCTGCTGGATATTTCCAAGGAGCCCAAGCAGGTGCTGGAGGCCTATGGACCAGAGGTGACCAAACCTGGCACCTACGCGGCAAACTGCCTGCTCGCGCGTCGGTTGGCCGAGCGGGATGTGCGTTGCATCCAGCTATTCCACATGGGCTGGGACCATCATGGTGGTCTGCCCAAGGCCATGCAGGGGCAGTGCTACGACACCGACCAGCCTACGGCGGCGCTGATCAAAGATCTGAAGGCTCGGGGACTGCTGGAGGACACGCTCATTGTCTGGGGAGGGGAGTTTGGGCGCACCATTTATTCCCAAGGAGCTCTGACTGAGACGACCTACGGTCGTGATCATCATCCGCGCTGCTTCACGGTCTTCATGGCCGGTGCCGGGGTGAAAGGTGGCATGAGCCTGGGAGAGACGGACGACTATTGCTACAACATCGTCTCTGATCCCGTGCATGTGCATGACCTCAATGCGACGATCTTACACTTGATGGGCGTGGATCACACGCGTCTGACCTTCAGGTTCCAGGGGCGGGATTACCGGCTGACGGACGTGCATGGCAAGGTGGTGAAGGAGGTGCTGAGGGTGTAGTTCTTGGTTCTTGGTTCTTGGTTCTTGGTTCTTGGTTCTTGGTTCTTGTGGTGCGTTATCTCATGAACCCGGAGGGTTCGCCATGCGTAGCCATGGGGCGGCCGAGTGGAGCGAGGACTACCCATGGAATCCTGCGCTGGGAATTCTACCGCGGAGCGGTAGGCATGAGGCGGCCAAGAAATCTGCCGGTCTAATCGTGGGAATGTCGTCAGGGTTTCGCAAGACGATGGGCCTACCGCTCCGCGGTAGCATGCGAATGGACGACATCCACGGGTAGCCCTCGCTTCGCTCGGTCGACCCGTGGCTATTCATGGTGAACCCTCCGGGTTCGGATGGCTTGATTGGTTTAGGTGATGGAGTGTCTATCGTGGCAGTGTGGGCAGGGCGGAGACGGATGCTGCGTGGACGATTTAAGTTCTTGGCGCGTGAACATGGGTGATGTGTGGGATGCTTGGTCCGTCATCTCCTCCGGTCACCATCGGCGGTTGTGCAAGCACAAACCGCCGCTCCTTGGAGGCAGTCGGGTTTTGGTGGCTGTTGCGTGACAGCGAACGTTCTTATGAGGCAACCAGAGCGGTCGCTCTATAACCCCGGGGCGGCTTGGTCTTGAGATGTCTCGTTATCCTTTCACGACGGCCCCGCTGT
>NZ_BATR01000109.1 GCF_000739655.1 Verrucomicrobium sp. BvORR106
GCCTTCTTCATCCCCGCTCAGGGCCACCAAGCCTTCCGCATACTCGGGCAGTTCACTCCAGAGCACACGGCTCTGCCCCTTGGTGGTACGGAGCTTGGCACGGGTCATGAGGCGGGCCAGATTCTGGTAACCCTGTCGGGTGGCCACGAGCAGCGGGAGCACGGTTTCATCCTCCATGGTGAGCTCCATGCCTACGAGGGCGCGCAGCCCCAGTTCTTTGGCTTTTAAGTGGGCGCGGGCGGAGCCGTAGTAGCCGTCACGATCCGTGATGGCGATGCAGGGCATTTCCAGGTCCGCGGCGCGGGTCACCATGTCCTCAGGAGAGGAGGCTCCTCGCAGGAAGCTGAAGGCGCTGCGTGCATGGAGTTCGATGAAAGACATGGTTATGTGCTCAGCCCAGCAGGCCCTCCAGGATCCACTCGCCATTGCGTTGACGGGCCAGTTGGAACAGGGCGCCTTTCTCACCGGTCACCACCCAGATCTCCCTCCGCCAGGCTTGGGTGGCGTCCCACCAGTTGCCTGAGATGAGCCAGGGGCCGTCACAGGCGGTGATCACCTGACTGTAGTGGGGGGTGCGAAAGGCGGCGGGTTTTTCATTCACCAGGAATACTTCCGCGGGTGGCGCGGGACGGAGCCGGCGCAGAGGCAGTCCCACGCAGGTCATCTCTTCTGACGGGATGGTGACCGCGGTTGCGGGGGAGGGGGATGAAGAGCCATTTTCCAGGTCAAAGAAGGGGGTGACCGCAAAGGCATCCAGCCGACGGCTGGGCAGCAGCTTTACCCGGCCGACATTGCCTGTGCCCACCAGAGCCTCAAGATGGGAGAGGGTTTCCGCGAACCGATTGGGATCCTTCAGTGTGCGTTCAAAGAGATGGCTCTGGCAACCGGATGGCGTGATGGGCTGTAATTCCAGCGTGAGGCCGCAGATGGGAGCGGCAGCAGTGAAGCCCTCCAGGGCCGTGTGGATGACGCGGAAGAGGAGGTCCACGTCCCGGGTGGGCTCGGCCACCCGCAAGTCACGACGATGGCTGGTGCGATCCTCAAAGCGCAGCTCCAGCGCGGCAGCAGCGGCCACTTTCCAGTCAGCGCCCAGGCGATCGCACAGATGTTGCAGATGGCGGCGCAGGATGAAGAGCAGCGGCTCCAGGCACTCCACGCGATGCTCGAAGTCCTCCTCCATGCGGTAGCCAGGCACGGGGCGCACGAGCCTGAGCAGACGTTCATGGCCGCCGTTGGCCAGATCCCACAGCAGCATGCCCTCACGCCCCAGGCGCTGGGTGACGCCGCTGCGGGGCAGCTGGCAGAGCTGGCCCACGGTCTTGATGCCCCACAGGGCAAAGACTTCCGCAGTCTGCCAGGTGGGGTTTAAGACGGAGAGAGGGAGAGCATTTAAGAAGCGGCGGTTTTCATTCTCATTCCCTGGCGTGTCATGGATGATGCGGATGGGGCGGGCCGTATGCGCTGCCAGCACGGCCAGATCCGCATGCCGGGCGAAGCCGATGCGGGCTGACAGACGGTGACGGGCCAGATCCTGGCGCAGGGTTTCTCCCCAGGCCTGCTCTGATCCACGAATGCCCTTCAAGCTGGAGAGATCCAGAACGCAGAGGCCGGGGAGAGTGGACTCATAATACGGGGTCTGGTTGGACGCGCACTCCAGCAGCCGTTGTTGAGCGGCCCCTTCAGCCGCAGCATCACGGTAGAGCAACTGGATCGCGGCACAGCGTGCCTGGGCCATGCTGGCGGTCATGCCGGGGTGAACCTGAAAACTCCTGGCCACGGCATTGAGATGCAGGACGCTGGCCTGCTCCCGCACCAGAGAAGAGCTGCCAGCCACGGCGTCCAGCAGCGCCACTGGCTCGGTGAAGCCAGAGTGAGCCAGAGCCTGCAGCTGAAAAGCGGGGATGAGAACGGCCGCGTGCATGGGGAAGGGACAGTGAGAGGTGAGTGGTAAAAGGTAAGAGGTGGTGCAGGTGAGGTTATTTGAAATAACTTGAGTGAGAGGGGGTGGGGTGGCGTCAGCCCACACGCAGGGACTGTTTCTTCACGGGGTCAGTCTGCACTTGCAGAGCGTGGGTCAGATCAGGGGTGGGGCGTTGGTGATCTTCCAGGGTGAAGGAAGGGTGCAGGAGCAGCCGGGTGGCGGCGCAGGAGATGACGGGACTGGGAGTGAAGATGCAGGTGGTGACGCCGCTCTTCTCCCCCAGCATGCGCAGCCGATGCCACACGCTGCTGGGCAGGCGCAGTAATTCCCTGGCGGGGTGCAGTTGCAGATCCATCAGCACCAGGGGGATGTTGCCGTCCCTGAGCAGGAGGTCGGCAGCCTTGATGGCCTGGGGGAGCTGCTGGCAGCGCACCCAGAGAAAGCGGTCCAGTTCGGGCGCGCCAACGCTCCAGGGGTCAAAGGCGTCACTCCCATCCACCATGGCGGTGTATTCCGCCACCGCAGTCTCCCGGTGCAGTAGAGCTGCCTGGAGCAGGCCCACCCCGGACGAGGAGCTCTCGCTCACAATCTCAATCAGCGTCCCGAGAGGGAGTTGCATGGCATCCAGGCTCGCTACCCCGGTGTGCCACGTCGTTTTTGCCTCCTTGCGAACCGCATGAGCCTCCGGGAACTTGCTCTGCAAGAGCTCCCGGAAGGCGATGACGTTGGCAGGCAGAGACATAAACAAATAGTGTTCGAGTGAACACTATTTGTTTAAAAAAGAGCTTTGGCAAGTGCTTCGGAGGCGCAATTTTTTTAAACTTCTCTGAAGTAATGGAGAGGGGGGAGTTGTTGAGACTGTTCTCTTCACTGCATCATCAAAGGCCTGTGCTTTCTCAAGGAGCGGCGGTTTGTGCTTGCACAACCGCCGGAGGTGACGGGAGGAAAGAGGGGGAAATCGATGAAATAATTGAAAGCCAAGAGGGTGCTTTTGGAGACGGAGCCTCTACACAACGCTTTCAGCGTTGAGAGCTTCTCTGGCTGTACCCAACGTTGACTCGCTTGAGGCTCGTCAACATTGGGCTGTGTTACAAATCCCCTTCAGGGATTATCCTCTTCGAGGATGAGCTTCGGGTCAAAAGGCGCTGGTGGCGGCGAGAGGGTGCGAGGAGATCACAAGGGGTGCGAAAGCGGCGATTCTCGCCGCAGTCCCAAAGATGCTGCGCATCCAGGTGGAGTTGACCTTGGGTAGGTGAATGCCGACTCGCCTTTCAGTGTCGATAACTGATCGAATTTGATGACACCGGCGGGAAAGCGAAGCTGGCAGACGCTTCAGCTAGTGCCTGCCAAGGAATCTGGGGGGGGCTGACGTGGGGGTGTTGATGGCGGTGAGGAGAAAGGAGATATTGTCGGCCTGCCCACCTGATCATCCTCTGCGGGGGTACCCAACGTTGACTCGCTTAGGGCTCGTCCAACGTTGGGCTGTGGTAGAGATCCCCGCTGGGGATCAGCTTCGAACTGAGAATGGCACCTCCAGGTGGTTCCTTGGCAGCCACCCCAAAACGCGCTCGGTTGGTCGGTTCTCCTTACGTCGACAACTACAGGGCGCTGGATGGTGGGTGATCAAAGACCAGTGGGTGGGAGTTGAGGCGTGAGCCATCGGGGTGAGTGCGGAGGCAGAGGGTGTTTGATGATGCCTTCTGCCGTGCGACCGCCAACACAGGTCGTAGTTATCGACGTGAGGAGGCACTAATTTTCCGGTATGCGATGTCTGCCCCGACGAGAACAATCGCGTGTCCAAGGGCTACTACAGAACCGCGAGGCGCGGCAGGATCAAATACCCCACACATCTCACCTTCTGATGATGCGTTTGCTCTAATGCCGGAACCAATGATTCATGTCAGCCTCAGGGATCACCTTTTTAAGTTCATCCACCACCAGGTTCGCGAACTCGATGCTGCCTGGCACGTTGAGATGCGTGCCATCCCGGCGGGTGGCTGGGGTGGAGGTGGGGAAGTCAATGTCGCCTGCCGCGGGGGCGGTGACTTCTGCGGTTATGGGCGCAGGCGCAGGCACCGGAGCAGTTGCCGCTGCAGGCTCAGGTGCAGAAACGGCATCCCCAGGTTTCGTCGAAGGAGGCGTCGTTGGACTGGAGGTAGAGGTAGAGGAACCAACTTCTTTGGCCGCCGGGGCGGTTGCAGGCTTGACGGGCAGGATGGGTTCAAACGGCTCCACGCCTTGGGGGCCGAGCTTGACGACGTGTTCCACACTGCGGGTATAGAGATCCACCAACGGGACTTTCTCCTCTGTCGCGATCCGGCGCATGGCATTGGCATAGGGGGCCAGTTCGCCCCGCAACTGTCCGCTATTATCACGATTGAAGATGCGGCGCACCAGGGAGGTCACCAGGACTGGCTTGGCCCCCGCGGCGCGGACCTCTTGCACGTAGCGGCGCAGGTTCTCTGCGTAGGTGGTTTCGGGGTCCGTTTCGCGCTTGGGGCCTTTGCCCGGCATGTCATTGTGGCCGAACTGGATGAGCACGTAGTCTGGTTTGCTGTTCAACACTTTTTGCCAGACGCCGGTATCGCGAAAGCTCTTGGAACTCTGTCCGCCACCGGCGAAGTTCTGGCACAGCACCTGGCCAGTGATCGCCTTCTTGAAGCCAAAACCCCAGCCTGCCGTGTCCGTGACAGTGGAGTCTCCCGCGAGAGCGATTCGCACTACCGGTTGCCAGGGGGTGAAAGCGGGGCCGGGGCCTTCCTTGGCCAGGCGCTTCTTCCAGGCGGGATAGTCCTTGTTCAGGAGGGATTGTGCCCAGTCGCCGGTCCAGGCGTAACCGTGACGGGCCCAGCCGATTTCTGCCATGCCCAGCTTGCGCACACCGTCGCGGTTGGACCAGAGGGGCTGGTTGGTGGTGATGTCATAGAACCTGGCCCAGAGGGGCTTCGCGGCAGGGTCCGGTGTGGCGGAGAAGTTGTGCCCCTGGGTGTCATCCGTGGTGAGTTCCTCGATCCGCCAGCCTTCGATCCGGGCGGTCTGCAGCCAGACTACGGCGGCCTCGATGGACTCGACGATCTCCGGAGCGGGGCGGGGGAGGCTCATGAGAAGCTTGACGATGGCCACGGACTCCGCACCGCTGAGGGATACCAGCTCAAACTTTCGTGCTGGGCGCGGGCTGTAGTCGAACTCGTCATGCTGGGCGCACCAGGCGGTGAGGCGGCCGTCCACCTTGATCTGGCATTTCAAGATGCACTCGATCCCACGCTGGAAGGCAATCTGGGCCGCGGTACGCCGATCCGCGTCCAGCGCCTCGAACACGCCCGGCTTGCCCATCTCTTGCAAAAGCAGCAGGATACGCACCATGGAGTTGTCGTTGAACGTGATGTGGCGGTGGTACTCCGAATCTGGCGGGTAGAACTGCGGCCAGCCCCCGGTGGGATACTGGGCGATGAGGATGTAGTCGAGACCGTCCTCCACGGCGCGCAGGTAGCGGGCATCTCCCGTAGCCTTGTGCATACGGGCCAGATAGCGGATCTCATCTGTGGTCGCACTGTTGTCAAAGATGGGCCTCAACTCGCCCACCAGTTCATCGCGGCGGCCGGTGAAGGGCTTGGCGGTGAGGTCCAGGTTCTTGGGCCAGCCGCCGAAGTCGGACTGATATGAAAGGAGATTGGCCGCCACGGTTTTGGCTTCCTCTGTGGCAAACCACGCTGGAGTTTTCTTGAGGAAGTCCTTGGTCTCTGCTGCCTGGATGAGTTGGGCGGGTGCGATGCTGGCAATGGCGGTGAGGAGGGCGAGAGCCTGGAGCGCGGTGCGGTGCATGGAGCAGGGAAACAGAGGTGGAAGGGCCGCTTCCTAAACGCACTCATGTCGCGGGTTTCTCACAACTCACGCGACAAACTCGCGGCGGTGTTTCCAGAGGTACATCAGAAACCAGGCACCGAAGAGTGTGCCAAAGGGGGCCAGCAGCATGAGCAGCGGACTGACGACCAGGAGATAGCGGTAGAACCACACTGCCCGGTAGCGGCAGGCCATCAGGGCCAGAACCAGAACCGCCACAACGGGCAAGGCGACAAAGCCTCGCGCGGCCAGCGTGACAATGAGCTCGCCAACGGTCTGTCCCATGAGCTGGGCATCCGCGGTGCCTTGCTGAGCCAGTTGCCGTATGATGCGTGTCACCGCCCCCCCGGCATCGATCAGGATGTAGAGCAGAAAGACTGCGCCGGGGACGGCAAAGAAAATGCCACTGCCAAAGGGGTGAATGGCAGGAGGCTGGGGCGGTGAGGAGCTTTCCATGCTGCGCTAAACATGGAGAAAAATCGGTGGCTCGCAAGTTTCCTCAAGCCAACCACCTGCGCACCCTACGCCGTGGTATGCAGCAGCCGCAACCCGGCGCGCAGCCGTGCTTCTTCCACCAAACTCTCCTGGACCTGGGACTGCTCCAGCAGGGCTTGATACTGACCGCTCTCAGACCCCGTGGGCAGGTTGCCAGCCTCTTTCAACAGCGTCCACAAGGCGGACTTGCCGCGGATTCCCAAGGCCAGGGCTTCAAAGGCCTGCAGCCAGAAGACGGGCGGTGTTTCGCACTTGGCCATCCACAGCTTCAAGAAACCCGCTTTCTCTGCCAGCCAGGCCCCGGCGTCTGTCCACTGGTTGCGACTGGAGTCCAGCGTGGTAATGAGATCCGTGAGGACAGATTGCTCACCGGTGATCTCATTTTCAAGGCGGTCCAGCAGTTTGGCTTCCGAAGGCGGCGGGTCAGATTTCCGCAGGTGGGCGATCAACTCCAATGCCCCCACGGAGGCGGATGCATGATCTCGCAGGTAGAGGGCAAGTCCGTCTTTGTCCATGCTCCCGGATCGGGCCGGAGGGGAGGGGTGGTCTTGAGAATTGAAGGACAAAACCTGCTGAAGGGGAGCTAATTCAACTGTGTCCCTTCACGCGAGTCATAGGAAACAAGTGTGAGGCGGGCTCATATCACGGCCGTGGGAAACGCGTCCGATGTACTGTGAAGGAGGAGTCAGAATTGCGCATCCTCATCCGCACGGTGGACAAGAGGTGCTCACGACGGAAGAGCTACCCTTTTTCCTTAGATGCAATTGCGTCTCAAACGTCTTGACGGTCTTCCCTTTGGTGAGACTTTGTCGCAAAATGCTCGGAATTGATACAAACTTAGACTCACTTTCAGCGAGTTAGGAGCTGCTCCGATGTCGTCTCTGACCGCCGCAGTCACTCGATTCGACCGTCTCAGTCGCCTTTCCAAGGTGACGATGACGGCGCGGGATGCTGACGAGGTGTTTCAGGCCCATCCCATCCCGGTGGGACCGCTGCCGCCGGACGGCATCCCTGAATTTGAGATCCGTCCCGAGGTGCCCTGGTGCACGGGGGAGGTTCGAGAGCGTAGTATCCGACCTGGGGTGTGGATGCACTGGGGCAGTGAGTACGTGACCGGGCATACGACCATCCGGCACACGGAGATCCGTTCTCCCTTGCTCTTCACGTTCGCTGTGGACGGCGGGTGGGAGGAGGAGCATCAGGCCGGGAAGGGGACCTTCCGCAGGGAGTCTGGAAAGATGGCGGTGATCCATGGTCCTTCCATCAAGTCGTGCAGCATCCTGCCCAGCCAGAAGTCTTTTCATGTCACCATCTGCGTGTCGGAAGATGCCTTGGACAACTTGCTGGAAGGGGATGGTTCTGCGGGAGCACGGTGTCTGCGTCAGGTGGCGGCAGGCAGCAGCTCGTCAGACATCACCCTGCCCATGACGGCCGGCGTGCGAATGGCGGCGCAGACGCTGCAGTGTTGCCCTTATCAGGGGGCGGCTCGCACGATGATCCTGGAGGCGCGGTGCAATGAACTGATGGCGGAGATGATGGTGGCCCTGACCCAGCATGCGGGGGTGTCTGCTCCGGTGCGCGGGTTGGCTGCCGGAGTGGTCATGCAGATTGAGCATGCGGCCGCCATTCTGCGTGAGCATCTGGAGACGCCTCCTTCTCTGCTGGAACTGGCGCGCAGCGTCGGCCTCAGTGAGACTACACTGAAGCGGGGCTTCCAGCAGGTGTACCAGAACACCCCCTTTGGCTACTTGCGGAGCTGCCGCATGGAGCACGCGCGTAATCTCCTCGAATCCGGCCGTACCACGGTGCTGGAGGTGGCGTCTTATGTGGGCTACTGCAACCCCAGCAACTTTGCTGCGGCCTTCCGCCGTCAGTTCGGGGTGAACCCCAAGACGTTTCAGCTGACCGCAGGCAGGTGATAATGGGCCGCCCGCAGGTGGATTTTGGCAGCCTAAATATGGCAGGGATGCGTCACCGGTGAAGGGCCGTCAGAACGGCCCAACTCCCACGCCGGCCATCTGGACAAGACATCCCAATGAAGAAAGGCCAATCAACCCAACGCCGCCCCTGGGCGGCACCACTAGTCAGCGCCCTCTCCCTGGCGCTGGTCCCCACCTCCAGCGGGCTGCACGCCCAGGAGGCGGCTCCCGCTCCCAGTTCAGCCCCGGCCCAGACGGCCAAGCCTGCCGCAACGGAAGGCGGTACCACAGAGCTGGACACCGTGGTCGTGGAAGCAGCGGCGGAGAACAACGTGGTGGAGGTGCCGACCAGCACACCCACGCGGCTGCCTCTGACCATGCGCGAGACTCCGCAGTCCGTCACCATCGTGAACCGGGAGCGGATGGAGGAGCGCTCCCTCAATACCGTGGCCGAAGTGCTGGCGGACACCCCCGGCGTCAGTGTCTATGAACTGGACAGCGAGCGCACGCTCTACTATGCCCGCGGGTTTGAGGTTTCTGAGTTTCAGATCGACGGGGTGCCTTATGCCACCGGTGCAAATGATGCCTACGGCGCCACCCCGATCTATGACACCGCCCTCTATGAACAGGTGGAGATTCTGCGCGGAGCCAACGGTCTGCTGAGTGGTCCGGGCTACCCCTCTGCCACGGTGAACTTGCAGCGCAAGCGTCCGGGCAAGGAATTCGGCGGCTACATTTCCAGCTCCATCGGTCGCTGGGACTACTACCGCTTTGAAGGCGATGTGACGGTGCCGCTGACCAAGGATGGCCGCATTCGCTCCCGCTTTGTGGGCGTGTATCAGGAGCGCGAGTCCTACATGGACAACTACAGCGAGGGCAAGAACGTACTCTACGGCATCATCGAAGCTGATCTCACGGACAGCACCCTCCTGAGCCTGGGCTACCAGTGGCAGGAGAGCAAGCCGCGCGCTGCCACCTGGGGGGCGGTGCCGTACTTCGCCGCTGACGGCAGCCACATTGATCTGCCACGCTCCACCAACTGGTCCGCTCTCTGGAGCAAGTGGGACCGCACCGCAGGTACTGCCTTCATCACGCTGGAGCAGAAGATCGGCGATGACTGGACCATCAAGGGCACTTATGCCCACACAGAGAGTGATCTGGACTGGGCGGTGGCCTATGCCGGGAGCGGATTCCCCGATCCCAAAACGGGCGCGGGCATGAACATCTGGCGCTCGACCAGTCTGGTGGATGAGACGCGCGACAGCTTTGACCTCTACACCAACGGGAAGTTTGAGCTCTTTGGCCAGAAGCACGACATCGTCATGGGCTTCAACTACTCGATCTACGAGTCGGAGACGACCTATCTGGACACCACCTATGCGTTCGACACGGTCATCCCGAACATCTTCACCTGGAATCCCGCGCTGCCTTATCCTCAGTCACGAGTGACGGGCGCGTACGACGTGACCACCACGGAGCAGTACGGCGGTTATCTCGCGTTGCGCTTGAAGCTCGCCGATCCGCTGTCGCTGATCGTGGGGTCCCGGTTGAGCAACTGGGAGACCTACCGCGACAACTATGACACCAGCGGGAAGTACACGGGTTCTGACAACAGCTTCCGCGTCACCAGCGAGTTCACGCCCTACGCCGGTCTGGTGTTCGACGTGGCGGAGAACCTCTCCCTCTACACCAGCTACACGGACATCTTCGACCCCCAGATGGGCCGGGACACCGAGGGGAATATCCTCGAACCCATCCGCGGTTCCAATATCGAGGCTGGCATCAAAGGGGAGTTCTTCAACCACCGCCTCCTGGCGACGTTCAGCGTCTTCCAGGCGGAGCAGGACAACTCCTACCTCACGGACTGGAGCTCTCCGCCCTTCCCTGACGGCACCTTCCCCTCCATCCCCACCGGTCCCATCACGAGCCGAGGCTTTGAGCTGGAGCTGAATGGCTACATCACGAAGGACTGGTCTGTCCATGCGGGGTACACCCACGTGAACACGGAAACGGACGATGGCCTCAACGCGCAGTCCAACCTGCCCGAGGACCTCGTCCGCATCTCCACAAACTACCGCCTTCCCGGGAAGCTGGACAAGCTCTCCGTGGGCGCGGGCATGAGCTGGCAGAGCGACACCAACAACGAGTACTGGGGCAGCACGGCAGGGGAGATCCGGCAGAACGGTTATTTCCTGTTCGACGTGAATGCGCAGTACCGCATCACGGAGAACCTCTCCGCCTCCGTGACGGTGAAGAACCTCTTCGACAAGACTTACTACCGCAACGTCGGCTTCTATGACGGCGTGTACTTTGGAGAACCCCGGAACATCCAGTTCTCCCTGCGGTACAAATTCTAGTTCGCTTCGCGGGAAGCGGGACTGGAAACCTAAAAACCCCTAAAGTCCTGAGGCCGGCGTTGTGAGCGCTGGCCTCAGGCAGCTCTTTTAACCCTGAAGCATATGGTCAAGAAATCTGGAAGCTCGCTGCAGGCCAGGCTGGGCGTGGTGTCCCGCTGTGTGGCCGCGATCGGCGGTGGTTATGCCCTGGCAGCCTTGAGCAGCGTGGTGCTGGCTCTGACGCTGGCCCTGCCCCGCGAGGAGGCGGTGATGGCAGCCTCCATGCCGGCCTTCCTGATCTTTGCCGCGGCTGTTGCCTGGGCGTTTTGCGCGCGGACAGCGTGGCTCGCCTGGGCGGGAATCGGCGGCCCGGCCCTTGTGCTCGCACTCGCCGTGTGGTGGCTGAAACCAGTGGTGACCGCAGTTGCTGTTTGAAATGAAGAAGACCTTCCGTCAATCCATGGCCTGGCTCCACACGTGGACCGGGTTGCTCTTGGGCTGGGTGCTGTTTGCCATCATGGTCACCGGCACGGCCACGTACTTCCGTCATGAGATCACCCGCTGGATGCAGCCGGAGATGCCGACGCATGCGCCTGACCGCGCGACGGTGAACGCCGGGCTCACACGGTTACAGGAAATTGCATCAAAGGCCGGACGCTGGGGTGTGGAGCTGCCCGATGCCCGGAGTGGTGCCGCCTCCATCTGGTGGCAGGAGGGGCTGGGGAGGCAGGGGTTCAAGCGGGAGGTGTTGCCTGCTCTGGACCAGGCTGGTCCCACTCCGCAGGTGCGGGACACTCGGGGCGGGGAGTTCTTCTACCGCTTTCACTTTCAGCTGCAGCTACCCCATCCCTGGGGGCGCTATCTGGCAGGGGCAGCGGCCATGTTCATGTTCATGGCTCTGATCAGCGGCATTGTCACCCACCGACAGTTCTTCAAGGATTTCTTTGCCTTCCGGCCGGGCAAGAACAATCCCCGTACGGCGTTGGACCTGCACAATGTCACTGCTGTGCTGGCATTGCCCTTCTACCTGCTCATCAGTTACTCGGCCCTGGTCATCTTCATGCATATGTACCTTCCATGGGCGGAGAAGGTCTTGCCTGAGGAGAAGGAGGCAGGCAGCCGTCCCAAAGCGGCGCAGATGGCAGGAGACAAAGCTTCGTCAGAGCAGAGTGCGTCAGGCGTTCCGGATCTGGCCATGATCTTGCGTTTGTATGACAAGGCGCAGTCACAGTGGACGACAGGGGCCGGACCCGGTGTGCGCCGGCTGGAGATCTCCTCGCGGAACTCGCCAGAGGCCACGGTGGCTTTTTCGCGTTTTGATGAAGGCGGTGTGGGGATGCAGCGAGCGGCGAAGCTGGAGTTCAATGGGATCACTGGCGAGGCTGTGGAGCAGAAGGCGGAGCGCAAGGGGATCGTCACCGCCATTCACAGTGTGATCTATGGTCTGCATCTGGCGCGTTTTGCCGGGACAGGTTTGCGCTGGGGATTCTTCTTCATGGGGATGATGGGGTCAGTGCTGGTGGCGACTGGCCTGGTGCTGTGGACCTTGAAGCGCCGCAACCGTCATCTCAGTGCCGGGAGGGTGCCCTTTGGTCATTGGTTGGTGGAGCGGTTGAACATCGCCACCATCACAGGCTTGTTCATCGCCATTGGCACCTTGTTTTGGGCCAACCGGCTGCTTCCCCTTTCGCTGGCCGGTCGTGGTGACTGGGAGGTAGATTGTTTCCTGTATGCGTGGGGCTTTGCCTTGCTGCATGCCTGTGTGCGGCCAGTGGGGAAAGCCTGGCGTGAGCAGTTGATCCTGGTGGCGTTCTTGTTTTCGGGGCTGCCTCTGCTGGATGCCTTCACGGTAGGTACTTACTTGCGCAGCTCTGTGCGGGCGGGCCAGTGGGCTCACGAGGCCTTTGATGTGGCCGTCCTGGTGCTGGGTTTGGTCGCGTGGACCGCGGCCGTGCGGCTCGCGGGACGGAAAGTGAAGCAGTCGGGAAAAAGCCCGACGCGACCGACAGCTTCGCAGGCGCAGGATGAACCGGCATCTGAAGTTGCTTGAGAGGAGGCTCGAATTTGATCAAATCATGAATGGCGTGTTGTTGACCCTGATCTTTCCCTCCCTGGCCTGTCTGGCCGTGGCTATGCCTGTGCATCACCGCAGGGTGTTTGGCCGGGAGATAGCACCAGCGGGCCGGACGGTCTGGCGACTCTTGGGCGCAGGAGGCTTGCTGGCAGCGCTAGGGCTGGTGCTGACCTCCCGGCAGTGGACGGTGGATCTTGTCGCCTGGACGGTCATGCTGGCCGTCGCGGGCCTGGTGCTAACTTTTCTGCTGACCTATGTGCCCCGCGTGCTCCCGGCGGTGGGCCTGATGGCGCTGAGCCTGGCGCCTGCTTTGGCGTGGTGGGGGTGATTGATTGAAGAAGTGGCGACGGGGAGGAGTTGGGTCTTGACGTATTGCTTGCCCAATGACGTTTTTGGCTTCAGTGGGTTCAAATGTCGCGAAGCGTCTTGGAGTACGGTGGCTCGACACCGTTTTCCGACCGATGACGATTGAGTGAAGTAGTGCGTTGGAGCGAAGGGGGCGGCGTCGTTCCCAATGCAGCAATCTAAAGATTGAACTACAAACAGCATCCAATAAGCAACGTAGTGGGCGTTGCTGGAATGCCTGGGTCCTAGGAGATCACAAGAGGCGCGAAAGCGGCGTCGAGCCGCACGCACTCCAGACGCTGGCGCGACTTTGTTCATGCCAGTCTGAGAAATGCGCGGAGGGGGGACTTACCTTGCCACCGTCAGTGCACCGCTAAAGCACTGGCGCTCCGGCAACAGCCCGCGTTCCAGCAGCACTTGAGCGATGGCTCCCTGGTAGGATGACTTGCCATCGGCCATATAGAGCGGGTCGAGACCTTTGCCGTCGCCCTTGAACAGGGCGGGGAGCTGCCGGTTCGAATAAGGCTTGAGAGCCGCTCGCATTTCCGCCACCTGTTCTGGGGTGTGATACTGGGCGAGATTTTTGATGGCGGCAGACTTGGTGAAGTGGAAGACCAGATCGCTCTGAGAAGAGGCCAGAGCCAGCGCCTTCTGGCTGCCGACGGCATCGTACTTCAGATTGTGTTGCATGTGCAAAGCCCCTAGCAGAAAGGGGGCTCCCGTGCAGACGAGTTTCGTTGCGCCAGTCTTGTCGTTCACCACATGGATCAAGACATAATTGGTCGTGGTGGAATCGTTCTTGATGGCCTGTAGGAACAGGGCATGGGAGGATGGATGCGCGGCGGACGCATGCAGAGTGACCACCATTGCCAGCATCTGGATCAATTTCCCGGGCATCATCAGCCGATGGTGCAGCCATGGCAGCAAACGGTCAAGCTTCTAAAATCGCCACGTCATCCCGGCCTTGAGCGCGGCTTCAGACTGCACGTATTTCAACCGCCTGCGATCCTGCACGGCATAGCCCTGGTTGACGATGAAATAGACATCCGTGCCAGGGCGCACGGTCCAGCGGATGCGGCTGTTGACCCCGAAGGTGTCGGATTCATTGTCGTACTGGGCGAGGGTGTTCCAGGACAGTCTTGGGGACACGGCCAGGTTCAGGCGCACGGTCAGGAACCGGCTGGTGAAGTCACCACTCGGGAGTTCCACCCCGTATTGCTCATAGCCGATGCCGGCAAATACATGGGGTGAGGGGCGGAAGTCGATCTGGGTCCAGAAGGATCGCAGTTGACCGTTGTAGAAGTCACCGACTTCGAATCCCGCGGAGGGGGCAAGCATGCGGGAGGGAGCTCCGAGAAATTCGCCCTCGACACTGTGGAACTTGTAGTCGCCGGGTTCGATGAGATTGCCGGGACGAATGTCAAAGGGCTCAAAGAGCTGCTCCTCCTTGTGATTGAGCCAGAAGGCGAATTCATCCCCGCTCTCCAGCTCCCACCGCAAGCCAGGCAGGACGTGTTTGGCAGATTCCAGCCGGTCATCGAGATCAGTGACCAGATACGGAGCCACCCTTATGTTGAAGCTGCGCAGCCAGGAACTGTTGACCTCGTACCGGTAAACAGTGTCGAGCACGTATTCCCGTACTCTCTGGCGCTCCAGGAAGCCAAGCGCCGGATTGAAGTCATCTCCGATCTGACTTGCCGCGGCGAAGATGTCCCAGGGCTGATTGCTGTAGCCCGCGCTCCAGCCAAAGGCGGCATCACGGCCGGACTGATCATCATCGCTGCCCAGTCCCCACAGGGTGGTGTTCAGGTTCTTGTCACCGAAGAAGCGCGAGGTCCGCCAGGTGAGATCACCGCCAAAAAGCGTGTTGTCACCCGCCTGGTACGGATCACCATGGGTGAGGAGCATGCCAAGAGTTGTTTCCTCAGAGAGCTCCCGGGTCACACGGGCCACGAGGAGGTTCTTATCAGGGAGTCCATCGTGGCCGTCCTGCTGCACATCCAGAATACCCAGGGTATAGGGGCCGGCCCGGCCAGTGAACTTGGCACCTGCCATGATGTCCACCGGTGTGCCATCGGCACCGCGGCCGATGGTGCGGGAGAAGAAGGGAGTGAGCAGACTGGTGTTGGTGGGGAAGCTGAAGTACGGGGCATCCCGCAGGAAGAAGTCACGCTTCTCCGGGAAGAACAAGGGGAAGCGACTCAGGTTGACCTGGCGGACATCCGCCTCCGCTTCGGCAAAGTCGGTGTTGACCGTGATGGTGGCGGTCAGCGCCGGGGTGATGAGCCAGCTCGCGTCGAATCCGCCACGAAGCTCGGTGCTGCTACCATTCGCCTTGCTGTCGGTGTGGCGGAGGACGGTGTAGGGCTTGAGTTCCAGGCCCAGGCCTTGATCAAGCTCGGTCATGCCGTCCAGGCGGCCGATGTCCGTGAGCCAGTCACCATCGCGGGACTGGGTGGGCTGTGCCCAGCGGATCATCTCTTCACGACGGCGGATGAGACGCTGGATGTTCACGCCCCAGGAGTCGCGCGCGGGATCAAAACTCAAGGTGCTGAAGGGGATCTTCATCTCCGCGGTCCATCCGTTCGCATCGCGCCGGGCGCGGGCATCCCAGATGCCATCCCACTCCACCACGGTGGTGGTGCTGTTTTCAATGCGGCCGTCCGTCATGGCCCCCAGGGGATTCACGGCAAAGAGGAAGCCGTCCCGCTGCCGGCCAAAGGGATCGATCACGATCTGGACGAAGTCGTCAGCGGGAAAGGATTCTCCTTCGAACGAGTCGCGCTGAAGTTCACGAGCCGTGATACGGCCTGGTTCGCGGTCATCACAACGGATGGCGATGTAGAGATGCTTGTGATCGTGAGCAAAGCGCACCTCCGTGATGTCATGGGGAGTGCCGCCTTCACGTGGGAATACCTGCCGCAGATCTGTGGCTGGCTTGGCTACTCGCCAGCAGGCATCGTTAAGCACGCCATCCAGCTCCGGGACCTTGTGGGTCTGCCCATCCAGCACGAGAGCGGGCACCCTGGGCACTTCAGCCTGACTGAGTAAGGAGTTTGAGAGTTGGAGCGTGAGGGCGAGGACGAAGGGGAGCGGCTTGCGGAGCACGAGGATTCTTTGGGACAGATTTTGAGATGCAGCAGGCGAGGGAGTTAGGTTGCCCAGTGCCTGTTGAACTGGAAACGGTGTCGGAGTCGATGCGACGGTGCCTGACACTTGCTTAAAGTGTCATTATTGCGAAGGAGACGCGGTTGCAATAAGTATTTGCGACGAACTCGCAAGAAAGATTGAGATAGCTCTAAATGGCTCATTTAGCCTGGCATTGGCAGGCTCGCGAAGACGCAGGATCAACGACGAAAAATAAGCGCATCACTGATAGGCGTCAGTTACAGGAGGTGAACCTGTCGGAACAGGTTCTTGAGCGCAGAGTAATCAGGGCTCGTAACGAATTCTCCGTGGGACGCCCGGTAACCTTGGCAGCTAAAACAAATCGTATAGTGGCCAAGCAACCGCCCGTCTGTTGCATAGAACGCAATCGCATGACGTGGGAAGAAGCAGTGCATCGGCATCGAAGGGAAGTCCTTCACCGTTGTGGCACCCAAGAAGGCCTGTACTTCTCCGTCGTTCAAGGTTCGCCCTTGCCATGGTGTGCGATCTGGATTGAGCGCTCCGTCGATCACAAGGACTTTGTTCGGGCTGGGCAGCTTCGTGCTTCGATTGATAGCGTACGCTGTGACCCTTGTGCATTCGGGAAATCCGGCCTGTGCGAGCGGCGCAACGGTGGCGGTTGAGAGGGACTGGGGCAAGGCTTCAGCTTCTGTGTCCGAGTGCGGGCGGGACTGGCAGCTCATGCCACCAGCAGTGAAGATGACTCCCAAGAGGTGACGGCGGTTCATGAAAGTACAGGGTGGAGGTTTTCAAACGGGTGGCCAGGACTTCGTCACTCCGTAGGACTTCCTTTGTTCAGCCTCGGAGAGCACACCGTTGCGCATGAGAGTTACAAAGCCCAATCCCTGCGCATCGGGGAACTCGAATTGCAGCTCCACCTGACCCAATAGGTATTCGTAGAACAACAGCGTTTCGCCCTCAGTCCGGTCTGTCCAGTAGGGCTCGCCGAAGATGGTCAGAATGTCCCTCTCTGTCATCTGAGGCAGGAGAGTGAGAGGGCGGCCATTGCGCAACAAAATGCCAGTGAACTCCGCCACGGTGATGAAGGCATGGTCAAAGACACCATGCTCCGTGCCGATCTCGATGCCCTGCCCATTGGGCTCAAACACACCGCTGGGGGAGTTGATCACTTTCTCAGGCAGAACGGATGAAGGCATCTCACCGAGCGAAACCCCATTGAGTTGGAACCATCCCAAGTCGATCTCCAGCTCGATGGGCTCGGTGCTTTCCTGGACGAACACCTCTTCAGGTGCCGGGCGACGATTGAAAAAGGAGAACAGGCCCATGAAGCGCGAAGGATGATCAATGAAACGTAGCTGGTTCTCAGCGAAAAATCCAGAGGCCACCGCTCACGATGACGACAATGCCCCATAGCACCCATCTGGAGGTGTGCCAGATTGTCAGAATGCGGTGTGTCCACGAGCGGGCATCTCTGTCCCAGGGCGCATCACCGATGCGGGATGACTCTGCTCCCCAACGCTCGGTATCATAAAGAGCCGAGACGATGCGCATGATGCCATCCAGGATGACAAACAGCACCAGAACAATCAGCGCAATGCCTTCGATCATGAGGAGCTTTAACTTGCGTTGGAAGCTGTAAGAGCTTCACACAAGGTTAGCGAAAATCAAGGGCGATCAGGCTGAAGTCGTCGGGCAGTTCCCGGCCGGCTCTTGCCAGCGTCGCAGTGTGGAGGTGGGCCGCCACGATGGAGAAATCACTGAGGGCGAATGCCGACTGGAGCGCTTCATACCCGCAGTACTTCCAGACGCCGTCAGACACGATGAAGAGGCCATCTCCCACATTGAGATCCTGATGGAACATCGTGAACTGGCACTCACCGCTGCCTACGGGTGGATTGCGGAACTGCCTCGAAGTCCATTCCTCGATGTTTCCGGATTCACGGGAGAAATGGTACAGCTTGGAGTCACCACACGATCCGCCGGTCACGCTTTCACGGGTGATGGCGGCTGCCACCAGCGTCGTGAATCCCTCTGTCTCGCTGACCTCCACATCCACGTCGTCGAGCAAGTCTTCCCAGTAGGAAGGCTCCAATAGGTCGGAGGGAGCCGAGTCCTGGGCGAGCTGCATGGCGGTCTCACAGGCGACTCGTGCCGCCTCTGCGCCATGTGCCCGGCCACCCTGACCATCTGCCAGGAAGCACAGCAGCATGTCGTGGCCCATGGGGTGTCGCCGCACCAGGACATGGTCTTCATTATCCGGTTTGCCACCAGGTTCGCTGTGGGAGTAGAAACGCATGGTGCCGCGGGTTCAGCCCTTCCAAAATTTGCTGGGATCCGTGCCGCCAGCGGTTTCCTCAAAGAACCGAAGATCTTTTAGTCTGATCCTCGCATCTTCAGAGGCCAGCGCGATGCCCTGTTGCTGGCAGAGGGCGTTGAGTCGTGCGATCAGGCTATCCCGCGAGGTGTCCGAGAGGTAGGATTCAACGATTACTGCACGTGAGAGTCTGGCCCTTACTCCAGCAAGCATCAACACCTGATCATTGCGAAGCAGCACGGCGTCTTCCCAGGGGGCCAGCCATCGTCTTCGAAATGGGAAGGCACCAGCCTTCAGTTGCAACCCATCCGGGGTTACAGTCAACACCCGGGGGAAAAGGGCCATCCACTGAAACTGCAGCGGGTTGATGCAAATGCAGAGGGAGATAAGGGTCGGTGTGAGGTCCCAGAAATTGTGATGCCGGAGAAAGCTTCTTACGCCTGCATAAGACTGCCACATGACCAAGAGCGCCAGAAAGGTGACCCAGATCCAACCCGGAACACGATGCCACCTTTTTCCCTGGGGCGGAATGATTACCTGATTCGGTTGTGGCATGATGCAAAAGAGGCGGAAGTTTGATTAAGGCAAGTGCAAAACCACTGGGCTGGGGAGGGGGATGACATACCTGAGTAGCGAGAACTCGCCACATGGACGCCGCTAAGACGGCGGGAAAATTGACGTTTTCTCACCTGAGACCTGTCTCTTATAGCGGGTGGACGAGGCCTGCGTTGAGCAGGGCTGACCCCTGAGCATATAAAACAAATCATCGCAACGCTTCGTCCATCTCGAACATTCGTTTCCCGTATCCTGCGCTTCCGGCTCCTGACAGCATTCCTGGAACTTGCTCATCGCCATCTTTACATGATTCGTTTGACCCCCATCTTCCTGTTTTGCTCTCTCGTGGTGCTCGTGCCTGCTGCCCAGGCGAAGATTGAGTTCAATCGGGATGTGAGGCCCATTCTATCGGACACCTGTTTTCATTGTCACGGGCCAGACGTGGCGGAGCGCAAGGGCAAGCTGCGGCTGGACATCCGGGAAGAGGCGCTCAAGCCCGCCAAGTCCGGCGCTCTGGCCATCGTGCCGGGCAAGCCGGACGAGAGTGAACTGATCGCACGCGTCTTCACCTCAGATGAAGATGACCTCATGCCGCCGACCAAGCTGCACAAGCCCCTGAGCAAGTCGCAGCAGGAAACCCTGCGGCAGTGGATCGCGGAGGGCGCGGAGTATCAGGGCCACTGGGCATTCATCGCGCCGACCACGCCACCAGTTCCCAAGCTGGAGAATCCTGCTCACACCGCCCGTGTGGTAAATCCCGTGGATGCCTTCATCCTGGCGCGGCTGGAAAAGGAGAAGCTGCAACCCTCTCCCTC
>NZ_BATR01000108.1 GCF_000739655.1 Verrucomicrobium sp. BvORR106
TGATGGCCTGGAACCATTGGACATCCAACAGGGTAAAGCGCGTGAGGCCAGGTCAGGGGCTCCGGAGATGGGATGGGAACGATAGACTGACACAGGCCTCTCCAAAGCGGTGATGCTCACCGCAGTCCCAAAGCGACTTCGTCGCCAGGTGTTGACCACTGCCAAGGAGACTGCATGCCGCCAGGCCTCCGACATCGGAGGCCGGTGCATGCTCCATCCTACCCAAGAACTCCCTCCTTCTGAATGCGAAGCATCTGTGGAGTGCGCGCGGGAACCGCCGCTTTGGCGCCCCTTGTGAGTTCCTCGTACCGGGAAATTAAAGCAGGGGAGAATCATGTCCCCTGTGGCCCTCGCTCGACCGCATAATCAGCAGACCGCCCATCAGTCCAACGCCTTTCCGTCATCCGCCGACGAAAGCGGCGTCGAGCTGCACGCACTCCAAGACGCTTCGCGAGGCTGCCAGTGCTGGAGCTATTTCCGCTTCAGGAAGGATGGCCATTCTCTTGTTGGCTTATCCAACTTCGCGCCACAGAGGTTGAGGAAGTCGGGCACTTCGTCAGGGTGGGCATAGAAGCCGGGCTCCTGTCGGACTGCTTGCTCAAAGTTCGCACCAAAGTAATCCAGCAGGCGCTGGCCGATGAAGTCGATTTTCCCGTTGGCATCTGCGGTCCAGATTTGTGCCGGAACGGTGTTGATGATCAGGCGGATGCCTTCTTCCCTTTGGTGACATCCATGATCGCGCCGACAAACTCGACTCCGCCCCCGTCATTGGGTTCAGGATGGGCCACGGCGCGCAGATGCTTGACGGCACCACCGGGCGCCTATCGTGACCAAGTGGCAGATCAAGCTGGAGTCGCTGAAGTTCAATGAAGACGTGCAATTGCCCGTGATCGCCCTGCCTCCCCATACCAACATCCAGGACGACATCACGGGAAAGTTCAGGGTCGTGAAGGTGGTTGGCCCCAAGGACGAGATCGAGATTCGGTTGGGGGCCTTGCTGAAGGATGCGCTGGATAAGATCAAGCGAAAGAGGCAAGCGCAGGACGACCGGGGGTAGGGACGTGTGGGCATTTTGCCCATGAGGAACGCCGGAGGGGCACGACCGACAGGTCGCTTGGAGCATCGCGCAACTTCCGACACCGACAAACCGTGGGTGATTGTGTAGGTACACAAAAAAGCCACTCCGCGTTGCTTTGCGGGTGGCTTGAAGTGGAAGTGAGCGAAGCTTACCGGAGGGCGACGAGGGATCCCTTCAGTTCTTCCGGTACATCAGCAACGTTCAGCACCTTCAACTCACGTTCGGCGGTGGAAGTGGTGGTTGCAAATTGAGCGCTGTTTCTTTCGGGCAATGACCACATGGCACCCGTGGCGGGGTCGACAATCAAGATGCCGATCAGACCTCCAAACACGATGTTGCCAAGATACCAGCCGTTCATACGTGCTTCCAGCGGCACGGTTTGAGTTTGACCGTTGCGCTTGTATTCCACCGTGTAGGAGGCGGGCCTGAAGTACCCTGCACTGGAGCGAAGCACCACCGAGGCAGGCGTCGTGCCTGAGCTCACAGGCTGTCCTTCGCCATCTTTGATCACAAAGGTGGCACCTGAAGGGATGCTATTGATGGTGACTGGATAGGAGGATTTGCTGACGATGCTTGCGCAGCTGGAAAGAATCCCGGCAAGAACGACACCGGAGATCAAAGATTGGATTCGAGGTTTCAACATCACGTTTGGTCTACGCAGCCATCGTGCGGGTGCAAGTTAGAATTGTGTGCACGTGGAAACAAATGGTCGAGCAGGTGTACTGTTGGAGCCGGTCTAGATGAAAAAGCTGTGACATTTTTACAAGCCTTCTTCCAAGATCAGTGATCTGCGAAGAGGCAGACTCAGAGGCCGTGATTGTTCAAAATCAGTAACCTGGCGGCTGTGGTAACGAGGCTGGATTGGTAGACCGGCTTGTTCGCTATGAGTAGGCCCCACTGAGGACACCGCGCTCACTTTGCTCAGCAGCTATCTGCGCTGGGAGAGTGCCCAGGTGCCGGAGTACTACAAAGGTCCTGGTGGCTTGGTGAGGACCAACGACCTTCGTTGGGATCGTGAGTTCAGTGAAATCTGGCGCATCGGCTACGCGTTTGAGCAGAAGCTGGGGGACAACCTGACCTTCCGCCAGAACGCCCGCTACTCGCACTACAACTCCGCCTCGAAATATTTCTCGATCAACGAACTCGTTTCCCCCACGGAACTGAGCCTGATGGCCTCTGGCTACAGTGTGCAGAACCGGGCCTGGACGGTGGACAACCAACTGGAGTGGCGCATCGAGCAGGGATCGATCAAGCAAACGCTACTGGCCGGTTTTGACTACGGCTATGCGACCTCCAAGTCCCGCCAGCAGGATGGACCGGCTCCGACGCTGGACTTGCTCGATCCGCAGTACGACGCGCCCTTCTCCCGCCCGTCTGATCTCGTCTCCCAGTTCGAGCAGGAGGTCCGCCAGGTAGGTGTGTATGCGCAGGACCAGGTGAAAGTGGGTGATCACTGGCTGGGCGTGGCGAGTCTGCGCCATGACTGGGTGGCTACGGAGAGTGCGGAGCGCACCAGCGGCGGCTATTCCGAGGATCAGGATGATAAATCCTTCAGCTATCGTCTGGGCCTCATGTATCTGGCTGACAATGGTCTGGCTCCGTATGCCAGCTACTCCACGTCGTTCTTCCCCAACTCCGGAGTGGATGCCCAGGGCAGCACCTTTGATCCGACGGAAGGCAACCAGTTTGAAGTGGGCCTCAAGTACTCGCCCAAGGACTTCCGCGGTGGTTTTACCCTTTCCGCATTCCACCTCACCCAGGACAACGTGCTCACCACGGATCTCCGGAACCAGGCTTACATGAAGGCCAATGGCGAATGGACCTCCAAGGGCGTGGAGTTTGAAGGGAATGTCGGCATTACGGATCGCATCACGCTGCTCGGCAGCCTGACGCTTATGGACATCGAGATCACCAAGAGCGCCGATGGAGACGAGGGCCAAACTCCTGGCCAGACCCCTGAGAAGACTGCCTCCGGCTGGGTGACCTATTCCTTCACAGACGGCACACTGCAGGGGCTCACGCTCGGCAGCGGCGTCCGGTACACGGGCTCCAGCTACCAGGACACGAGCAACACTGCCAAGAATGACAGCGTCTTGTGCGTGGACCTCGTGGCCCGCTATGTGCGTGGCCCCTGGACGGTGGCGCTGAACGTGGACAATGTGGCTGACGAAACAACGTACAGCAGCGATGGCTTCGGCTACTACCAGAGCGCCGGGCGCACCGTGCGGCTCTCTCTGGGCTACAAGTGGTAGTCGGTGTGTTGGAGTGGGCGCTCCCTGATGTGCTGCTGTGTATGGTAGTCGGGGAGCGCACGCATCTTGCGTGCTGTCTTCTGCATCTTGCAGAAGGCTTCCGCGCGGTGATGACAGGTGGAATGCACGTGAGGATGTTGTGCGTGCGTAGCGCGATGTGGTGGGGATGGCAGGAGATGAAAAGGTGACGGGGAAGAGAGGGGCGTGACTTTCAGGCTCCCCCTTCCTGAGGTTCCCGGCAAGATGCCGAGAACAGCACGCAGGATGCGTGCGGTCCCCAAGTTTCTGAAAACGCGCCCCATATCTCAATGGAAGTCGTGGGACTCACTGTTGATGATCGTGCCGAGGTGCAGGGCTTCAATCTTCAGCGCATAGACGGAGGTGACGTTGTCCACGATCTGCAGGCGGCCGTGGATCTGTAAAAATGGCTCCTGAGTGATGACCAGGCGGTTGGCCTCGAAGGTGGCGGAGGGGACGAAGGCGTTGGCAATGCCGGTCTCATCCTCAAGGCTGATGAACATGTGGCCCTTGGCCGTGCCGGGGCGCTGGCGACAGATGACCTGACCTCCGATGAATACCCTCTGGCCATGACGGCCGTGGGCCAGTTCCTCCGCGGGCCAGAGATGGGGATGATGACGGCGGTGATACGCCATGGGGTGGGGGCCAGTGGTGAGGCGCTGTGTCTGGTAGTCTGCCTGTAGGCGCTCCAGGGCTTCCATGGGCTGAAGGGGGATGTTTTCATCCTTTTCCAGGGCGGCGAAAAGATCGTCCTCTGGTAATATTTCCTCCACCCGCCAGAGGGAGCTGCGGCGGTGGGCTCCGAGTTCCAGTTGATTGAGTGCGCCTGCTTGGGCGAGGATGCGGCGCTCTTTCTTGTCGAGCCGGGTGCGGTTCAGGAAATCTAGCAGGTCCGTCCATTTGCGGAGCTGTCGCTCCTGCACGATGCGCTCCTGACTGGCCTTGCTGAGGCCGCGGAACTGGTTCAAGCCAAGGCGGAGGGTGTCGTTGTCGAGGACGGTGCAGAGGATGTCAGACTCCACCACGCAGGCGGGTCGGACTTTGAGCTTGTGGGCCTTGGCATCGCGCACCAGGGTGGCGGTGGAGTAGAAGCCCATGGGCTGGTTGTTGAGCAGTCCGGCATAGAACTCGGCGGCGCGATGGACCTTCAGCCAGACGCTGGCGTTGGCCAGGATGGCAAAACTGATGGCGTGGGATTCCGGGAAGCCATAGAGGGCGAAGGAGGAGATGCAGGCGGTGATTTTTTCCTGAACCGCCTTTTCCACGCCGCGCTCATCCATGGCGGCGGTGAGCTTGTCCATGACCTTCTTCATGCGCTCCTCAGAGCGGTGGAAACTCATGGCCCGGCGGAGCTCTTCGGCCTCGCTGCCGGAGAAACCGGCGATCACCATGGCCATGCGCAGGAGTTGTTCCTGAAACAAGGGCACGCCCAGGGTGCGCTCCAGGATGGGTTCAAAGTCCTTGTTGATGTAGTCCACCTTCTCCTTGCCCTGGCTGCGCCTGATGTAGGGATGCACCATGTTCCCTACGATGGGGCCGGGACGGATGATGGCGACCTCGATGACCAGATCATAGAATTTCATGGGCTTTAGCCGGGGCAGGGTAGCCATCTGGGCGCGGCTCTCGATCTGGAAGACACCGATGGTGTCCGCTTCCTGCATCATCTGGTAGGTGGCCGGGTCATCCTTGGGGATGGTGTGCAGTGTGTAGGGGGCCTCCCGATTGCGGGCTTTGCAGAGGTTCAAGGAATCTTGCAGCACGGCCATCATGCCCAGGCCGAGGAGGTCCACCTTGATGATGCCCAGGTCTTCGCAGTCGTCCTTGTCCCACTGCACCACCACTCGCCCAGGCATGGTGGCGGGCTCCAGGGGGACGATGCTGTCGAGCCCCTTCGTGCACAGCACCATACCGCCGCTGTGCTGCCCCAGATGCCGGGGCAGGCCATAGACCTGGTGATAGAGGCGCAGCATGGCGGCCAGCCGGGGATGATGCTCGGGCAGGCCAGCCTGGCGGATCTGGTCCTTGAGTTGCAGAGTGTGGGGGAAGTCCCCGTTGGCGTACAGGTCACTGAATCGCGTCAGCACATCGGGCGGCAGGTCCAGCACCTTGCCCAGCTCTCGCATGGCGCTGCGACCACGGTAGGTGATGACGTTGGCGGTCATGGCGGCTCCGTAGGGGGCAAAGCGGCGATACACCTCCTGGATCACTTGCTCCCGACGGTCGCCGCTGGGGAGGTCCAGATCAATGTCCGGCCAGGAGTTGCGGCCCTCACTGAGGAAGCGCTCAAAGAGCAGCTTGCCCGCCACGGGGTCGGCATTGGTGATGCCGAGGCTGAAACAGACGGCGCTGTTCGCAGCGCTGCCGCGTCCCTGGATGAGGATGTCACTCTCCTCTGCATATTTGACCAGACTCCAGACAATAAGGAAATAACCTGAAAACTTGAGGCGGGAGATGAGGTCCAGTTCCTTTTCCAATTGGGCGCGTACTTCCTCAGTGATCCCATTTTGAAACCTGTTCCGGGCCCCGGAGTAGGTCAGCTCACGGAGGAAGGAGTCCTGATCATGCCCGGCGGGCACATCGTACTCGGGGAACTCATAGCCCAGTTCGTGCAGGTCGAACTCCAGCAGATCCAGCAGCCGGTGGGTATTGTCCACGGCTTCTGGCAGGTCGGGGAAGAGTGGGCGTATCTCGTGGTGGCCCTTGAGATGACGTTGGGAATTAGGAGCCAACAAAAGACCTGCGGCATCGAGATGGGTGTGGTTCCGCAGGCAGGTGAAGGCATCCATGAGCATGCGGCCATCCGGGCGGGCGTGACAGGGGCCGTTGCTGGCCAGGAGGGGGAGTTTTTTGAGTCCGGCCAGGTCGATGAGCTGGCGGTTCCGCAGAGTTTCCCCGCGCACGCGGTGGCGTTGCAGCTCCATCCAGACTTTGTCCGGGCCGAAGATGTGGCAGAGGCGGTCGAGCACATCGGGGGCGAGCCTGGCATCACGCTGCAGTGCCCGCTGTA
>NZ_BATR01000107.1 GCF_000739655.1 Verrucomicrobium sp. BvORR106
CGAAAATACTGACCTCGCGGTTTGCTTTGCGCAGTTTGGCGGAGAGGTAGCGGGCAAGGTTTCGCAAGAGCACGATCTTGATGTGGGGGTGGGCAGACTCCAGGTTCTCAAAGGCCTCAATGGGCAGCAAATCACAGTCAACGTCAGTATCGGCCATCACCACTGCGGAACGGGGTGCCTCATCAAGGAGGGCCATTTCTCCGAAGGACATGCCTGGGGAAAACGTGGCGAGACGCTTCTGCATGCCGCTGGCCAGGGTGACGGTCACGCTGACAGTGCCGCGGGCGAGGACGAAGAGCTCGCGTGCGGCGTCTCCGGCATTCACAATGACGCTGCCCTTGCGATAGTGGTGACGGGTAAACAGCGGGGTGACCACCTCGATTTCGTCAGGCGTGAGGCCTTGAAGAAGCTTGTACTCGGAGGGGCCGGCTGTGCGTTCGCTCGTTGGATTGGGCATCAACTCGGCGAGCAAATGGTTCTCGCACCATTCCAATGCCGGATCGTTGTCATCGAAGGAGTGAAACATCGAGGCCCAGTCCGCGCCCAGCTTCGCTTTCATGTAGCGACGGAGCATGGGAGACCGGAAGATGTGGGTGAAGATGAGCTTGATGCCGGAGGCGGCCAGCTTCACCAGCAACTGATGGAAGAGGCGGCAGGCGCTTTCGTTGACCAGCAAGGTGCGCTTCAAGTCCAGGATGATGAACTTGCGCTGATCGAGGTGTTTCATCGCCTCCCTGACCACCACTTCGGTGGTGGAGAAGACCAGGTTCCCCTGCAGCTGAAGTACATGGATGGACCGGGCGGCAGTGCGCAGGATGGCGGATTCCTCCGGTGTGCGGATGCGGCTGGAACTCACCTCTGAGCCATTGAACTCCAGGCGCACCACGGCGGCGCTGGTGTGCGGGGAGTTGAACAGGTGCAGGTCAAAATGGCGGGAGAGGTCATCGCATACCTTGATGCCGCGCACGCTGTTCCCCCTGGCGTCTAGTGGTGGGGAGAAGATGCCGATTCCCAACTGGCCAGGCAGGATGGCCACGATGCCCCCTGCCACGCCGCTCTTCGCGGGCATCCCGACACGGTAGATCCACTCACCCGCGTAGTCGTACATGCCGCAGGAAGCCATGACGCTGAGCACGCTCTCCACATACTCGCCCCGGATGGCGCGTTTGCCTGTCACGGGATTCACGCCGTGATTCGCCAGCGTGGCGCCCATGATGGCGAGATCACGACAGGTCACTGAGAGTGAGCATTGCTTGAAGTAGAGATCGACCACAGGCAATGGATCCTCCGTGAGGATATCGAAGTTGCGCAGCATATAGCCGATGGCCCTGTTGCGGTGTCCGGTATCGCTCTCTGACTCATAGACGCTGGCATCAAGCGCCACCTCCCGGCCGACGTAGAGGGAAAAGGTGTCCAGGATCCGCTGCAGGCGGGTGTTCTGGGACTTGCCAGCAATCTGGCCAGCGGCGGCAATCGCGCCTGCATTGATCATCGGATTGCGGGGGCGGCCGGTGACGGGCTCGAGGCTGATGGCGTTGAAGGCGTCTCCCGTAGGTTCCACGCCGATCTTGGTGAAGACCTCGGTGCGGGTCTTGTCTTCCAGGGCCATGCCATAGACGAATGGCTTGGAGATGGACTGGATGGTGAAATGGTGCTGGCTGTCGCCCACCTCGTAGATCTGCCCGTCGGCAGTTACCAAGCATATACCAAATAGGGAGGGGTCAGCCTTGGCCAGTTCCGGGATATAAGTGGCCACTGCGCCTTCATCAAGGGTGGCGTATTTGTCGTGTAGAGTCTTGAGATAGTCGAGTATGGGCGAGGAAACAGAGGGGGCGGCAATCATTAGCGAGGGTCAGTGGCAGTGAGGTGGAGACAGGCTGACTGTGCCCTGACGGATCAGGGCTGAGTATCGGCTGTCGCTTGACCGGACTTCATGCACAGAATCCGGAGAATGTTGCAGTGCGTTGACCGGGAGGGTCGTACAGGGTATGTGAGTTAGAAAAGAACGGTTCAGCAGCAAGCATGCCACCGTGTTTTATTGTTCTTTAGCGAAAACCTCATGTCTGCTTTGTCGTCATCCTTTGTAGGTACACCCACCATTGAAATCACCGGCCTCCGCTATGTGCGGGACCGTCAAATCTTGAAAGGCATCGACTGGCGGGTGGAGCCCGGGGAGCACTGGGTGATCCTGGGTCCCAATGGCTGTGGCAAGACCTCGCTGATCAACTGTCTGACGGGCTATGAGATGGCCACGGCGGGGAGCATCTTCGTGGATGGAGCGCAATACGGTCGCACCGACTGGCGTGAAGTGCGCAAGCGCGTGGGGCTGGTGACGAGCACGCTCACTTTTTACCTTGAACCGGGGGAACCGGTGCTGGATGCCGTGGTGAGCGGGCGGGATGCGATGATCAATCTCGTCGGGGAAGTGGACCCGGCGCTGCGCCAAGAGGCCCGGGAATTGCTTAACCGGATCGGTTGCGGGTATCTCGCCGATTCACGTTGGGGGGTGCTCTCCCAGGGGGAGCGGCAAAAGATCCTCATCTGCCGTGCCCTCATGTCCCGCTATAAGGTCCTGATCCTTGATGAGCCGTGCGCGGGGCTGGATCCTGTGGCTCGCGAGCGATTCCTCCAGTGGTTGCAAATTCTCGCCCGGGAGGAGGGGGCGCCCTCAATGGTGCTGGTGACCCATCACGTGGAGGAGATTCTGCCCTGCTTCACACGGGTGCTCTTGTTGAAAGATGGTGCCGTGCTCAGTGCTGGCTCAAAAGAGGAAGTGATGACTGCCAGCCAGTTGAGTCAGGCTTATGGGGCTCCGCTCAATCTTGTGCAGAACGGCGAACGCTTCGTCTTGCAGGTGACACCAGAGGCGGTGTGAACGGGCTATGGGGAAGCTGTGGTTTGTGCCAGATGATTCTCTGAGTGCTGGGAGTATCAGCTGACTCCGCGAAGGGCCTCAAAGGCGATTGCGGGGACGGGTGTCAGATGCTCCCACTCGGTGACTGGTCGTCCTGAGGGCGGGAGGGCTCCTTTCTCCAAGAGCACCGCCAGCTTCGCATCCAATGTCTGGAAGTGCAGCCCCGGCAGAAGCTTGTCCGTGCCGGGCTTCTGAATTTTGAGAGCTGCCGTTGTGTCCATGGCATATATAAGAACATTATCAGTATAGAATCAAGAAAATGATCGCAAATTCTGTAATCGGCTAGAAGGATTACTCAAATGTGATACCCTTAAGTTTTCTTAACTACCTGAAAAACAACGACCCCCGCAGATCCGAAGGTTCAGATCGTGCGGGGGTGGGAGGAGTCCTGGAGAGGGAAAATTAGCGGCGCAGATTTGAGCGGCGGCGGGTGAGGATGATCAATCCTGCCACAGCCAGCAGAAGGGCGCTGCCGGGCTCGGGCACTGCCTGGGCGCGATAGCCAGCGTAGGAGGAGGCGCTGCTGCTGCTCGGCAAGTGGACTTCGCCAGTGAGATTGAGATTGGTAGCGATCACGGCACCATCAATGTTGTTGGTGGTCGTCACGGTGGCGTTGGGTGCCAGTATGGTTCCGTTGAACTGGTGACTTCCCAAGTTGATCGTAGTGGCTTCGTAAAAGTTCCAGACGATGTGGGCCTGCCAGTAGTCACTGTTGAAGTCACCCACCATGTTGCCCGCATTCTGAATCCAGTTCACGGTGGTGCCGGAGACGTTGATGACGATGTTGGTGGCTCCGTTGGCGATCAGGTTGAGCTGCTGGGAAAGGTTGCTGCCGAAGATGGCGTCTGCGCTGATGCTGAAGACGGCCAGGCCATCGCTGCCTGCAGTCGCGGTGAAGTTGACGGAGCTGGGCTGGCCGTTTGTGGATGAGGTCACCACGCTGTCGGTGGCGAGGGATTTGAGGTTGGCGCTCTCGCTGAGGAAAGCCTGCTTCAGGCTGGAAAGGTCCGTGGACTGGCTGATCTGGCTGCCGCCGCCGTTGTAGTTGATCGTGCGGGCGTTGGTGCCGCCGAGGTAGAGGCTGCCTTTGTTGAGTTGCAGGGGGTTGCCGCTGCTGATATTGCCTCCCACCACCAAGGTCTTGTCCGTCGTGGAAGTGCCGCTGGGCAGGCCGATGCCGAAGTTCGAGGAATTGCTGCCCGTCAGATTGCCGCCCACCAGGGTGCGGCCTTCGATCTCACCCTGAATGTTCAGGTTGCCGAAGAGGATGGCGTTGTAGTTTTCCCAAGTGTAGCTCTGAGCGTGAGCGGCGCCGGAGGCCAACACAAGCAGGCTTGTTAAAGCGATGAGCAGATGACGAGTCATGCTATTTGCAAAGGTGAGAATTGCAGGGGGTTGCATTCGCGAAAGTAATACTCAGATTCTCAAACGCAATAGCAAATATCACTAAGGAATCGCAAATACTAGAATTCGGGCCTGTTTCGAGGCTTTTACAGGTTCCTTGCGCAGCGCAGAATGCTTGCTGTGTCGACTAAAACACCTGCGTATAGCTGAAGGCGTTGCAAATATGAGAATTCGGGTGACTCCCCACAAATGAGGGGGCGCCTTGGGGGTGACTATTAGCAGCCGTTTCAGCCCAAAATGGCGCCCAAGCGGGGTTTGGTCGGTCTCAGAGGGGGGCTTGCGTGACGCTAGAGCTCTACCATCAGAAGGTGGCGCACACGGGGTGGCTCTTCGCCACGATGGAAGGCGACAACCGCTGCTTCAATGCGGTGATCCTCGACGGTGGCGCGTTGATGCTGGCGCAAGTGTTCTGCCCAAGAGCCGACGATGAAGGTCTCGCGGAAAATTCGCGGATTGTTGAGATCCACAAAGAGGGAGCAGCGAAATGCTCCATCGCGAAGGCGGATCTTGCGCAGGGCGCGTATGGCCTCGCGAAAAGCGGGCTCATCCTCCTGGGCGAGCCGGTATTCGATGGTGATCAAGACCGGGCCGTCCTCGGGACCTGGAGTTGTGGTGAGGGTGTGGTCGGGCCAGTGATTGGATGGAGTGAGGTCCAGCTTGTCCACATGGCTGATGGGCCACCATTTCTGGAGAATGATGCTGATGAGGAGCCAGGCGGCCGCGCTGAGCAGGGCAACGGTGGCTCCCCAGTCGGAGAGGAGTCGGCCCCATGCCAAGGCACCCAGGGCATAGGCTCCCTGAACAGCCACCAGATAGATGGCGGAACTGCGGGCTCTCACCCAGTTGGGGAAGGCGCTCTGGGCGGCCACGCTGAAGGTGTTGAGTGCGCTCATCCAGCCAGCGCCAGCGAGGGCTAGCGCTGCGCCCATGCTGTAGCGGTCTGGCACAATGGTGAGCAGACCAGCTGCGAGTGCTGAGGAGAGTCCGGCCCCGGTGACCACCCTATCAAAGCTGAGGCGGGCGCGCAGCTTGGGCAGGAGAAACAGGGCCACGACGATGGCACCCAACCCGTAGCAACTCATGAGCAGGCCGTAGTCTGACCCGCTCCACCCGCGACGATGAATCAGAATGGGGAGAAGTGCCACCGGAGCCACTGCGGCAAAGACGTGGACAGCGCCACGGAGCAGGACAGCCTGCATAGGGGCGGCGTGCCGGGCATACCGGAGGGCGGCCACCATGGCCCCCATCATGCGTTCCTGTTCGGTGGATCGGGGAGGGGAAGGTGGGCGTACCCGCCAGGCGGCGAGGATCACGGCACCAAATGAGAGAGTGTTCAGGGCAAACACGGGTCCGGGTCCGGCGGCCGCGACCAGCAGGCCACCCGCGACGGGGCCCAGTGAACGGGCGGTATTAAAGCCAACGCTACCCAGAGCCAGTGCTGCCGAAAGCTGGGGACGACCGACGAGGTCTGGAATAAGGGCCTGCCAGGCCGGCATGGTGAAAGCGGAGGCCACGCCGAGCTGGAAGGTGGCGAGAAGGAGCAGGGGCGCGGTGATCTTTCCTGCGAAGGCGAGGTACGTCATGCCGGCGGCCGTGAGGAGGGCTCCAGCCTGGGCGAGCAGGATGAGCTTTCGCCGGTCCACGAGGTCTGCCAGGGCCCCGGCGGGCAGGGCCAGCAGAAAAAGAGGCAGGCCTGTCATGGTCTGCATGAGGGCCACCAGCAGAGGGGAGGCGGAGATGGAGGTCATCGTCCAGATGGCCGCCGTGTCATTCATGGTCGTGCCAATATTGGACACGATGTTGGCCAGCCAGAGGCCTCGAAACTGCCAGTCACGCAGGGGCGCCCAGGCGGACACCCGGGAAGGTGTGGGGGGCGGGGTGGCGTGGGAGGCGCTGACGCTCATTGGGGGCTGTGCTGTCTGAATGGCAAAATGGACAAGAGAAGCGGGTTGTCCACGGGGTAATCAAAAGGGGTTCAAAGACTTGTTACGCATTGTGGTCATTTGGTGACTCGGTCTTGACGTGGTAAATGCGTGTTTCAAACTGGATTGCTTGAACTCTGACGCCACTCCCTGGATCGCCGAACTCGTGAACCTCTTGGGGGGCGATGCGGTGCTGTCCTCCGATGAGGATCTTGTCCCGTACAGTTTTGACGGCACGGCAGCGCTCAAACAACGTCCGGCGTGTGTGGTGTTCCCGCGCAGTACGGAGGACGTGGCTGCCTGTGTGAAGCTGGCCCGTCGGTACGATGTGCCGGTGGTGACCCGGGGCAGTGGCACGGGCCTCAGCGGTGGGAGTGTGCCGCTGACAGGGTGTCTGGTCCTGTGTCTGGTGAAGCTGGACCGGATCCTGGAGGTGGACCCCCGCAATCTGACGCTGCGAGCTGAGTGTGGCGTGATCACGAAGGAGATCGATGACGCCGCTTCAGGGCACGGTCTCTTCTATCCGCCCGATCCGGGTTCGATGAAAATTTCCACCATCGGAGGCAATGTGGCAGAGAACAGCGGTGGTCTGCGCGGTCTGAAGTACGGCGTGACGCGAGATTACGTGATGGGCATGACGGTGGTCCTGCCGGATGGTGAGATCGCGTGGCTGGGCAACAAGTGTGTGAAGGACGTGGCGGGCTACTCGCTCAAGGATCTTTTCATTGGCAGTGAGGGCACGTTGGGCATCATCACCGAGGTGCTGCTCAAGCTGCTGCCCAAGCCCGCGGCGCGGCGCACCATGCTGGCCATGTATGACTCCATGGAGGCGGCGGCAGAGACGGTGAGCGCCATCATTGCGGCCCGGATCATCCCGTGCACCCTGGAGTTCCTGGACCGCATGACCCTGGGCTGTGTGGAAGACTATGCAAAGATCGGCCTGCCCACGGATGTGGAGGCGCTGCTGCTCATGGAGACGGATGGCCACCCGGCAGCAGTGGAGGATGAGGCCAACCGCATGATGGAGATTGCTCGCCAGAACGGAGCCCGTGAAGTGAAAATGGCTGCGGATGAGGCGGAAGGGGCCCGGTTGGCGGCAGCCCGGCGCAATGCCTTCTCTGCTCTGGCCAGAGTGAAACCCACCACGATCCTGGAGGATGTGACTGTGCCCCGTAGTGAGCTGGCGGCCATGGTGAAGTTCATCAACGAGACAGCTTCAAAGTATCGGCTTTTGATTGGGACCTTTGGTCACATGGGTGATGGCAATCTGCATCCCACGTTCCTGACGAACGAGAAGGATGAAGAGGAAATGCACCGCGTTGAGCTGGCCCTGGGTGAGATTGTGGAAAAGACGGTCTCTCTCGGCGGGACGATCACCGGCGAGCATGGCGTGGGCCTGGCCAAGAAGGGATTCCTGAAACAACAATTCGGCCGCGTGAGCTATGACTTGCTCAAGCTGGTGAAAAAAGCTCTGGATCCGGCCGGAATTCTGAACCCGGGCAAGATTTTTGACTGAGATCCATGAGCGCTGAATCTGGCAACAAAGGGGTGGGGGCGAAGCTGCTCAAGCAACTGGACTACTCAGTGCTCCAGCAGTGCATGCACTGCGGCATGTGTCTGCCCACCTGTCCCACCTACATGGAGACGAAGAGGGAGCGCAACAGCCCGCGGGGTCGCATCGCCCTCATGCGAGCCATGGCGGATGGCGAGGCTCCGGTGACGAAGAGCTTTGCGGATGAGATGTACTACTGTCTGGGGTGTCTGGCCTGCCAGACGGCATGCCCGGCGGGCGTGAACTATGTGGAGCTCTTCGAGACCTCCCGCGCGGAAGTAGAGCGCAGTGGGGTGCAGCCGCGTGGTCAGCGTGATTTCTGGCGCTGGCTGACACTGGAGGTCTTGTTCATGCATCCGCAGCTGTTGCGGGCCGTGGGGGTGATGCTGCGGGTGTATCAGCGGACGGGATTGCAGTCGCTGGTCCGGAAGCTGGGGCTCCCCAAGCTGATGCCTGGCAAGCTGGGAGCTCTGGAGCCCCAGACTCCCACCGTGGCGGATGCGTTCTCGGACGACCTCATTGATGCGGTGGAGTCTCCTGCGGAGAAGCCGCGGTATCGGGTGGCGTTGTTGACGGGTTGTGTGCAGGATCTTGTGTTTTCCCAGATCAATCGCGATACGGCAGACGTGCTGCTGGCCAACGGGTGCGAGGTGATCACACCCCGGAATCAGTACTGCTGTGGCTCCCTTCACGGGCACAATGGGGCTCCAGAACTGGCTCAAGAGCTGGCCCGACGCCAGCTCGACATGTTTGATGTCGAAAGTCTGGACGCCATCATCACCAATGCGGGCGGATGTGGATCGCATCTGAAGCACTATGGCCACCTGCTTCACCATGACCCCGTGTACGGGCCCAGAGCTGCGGCATGGGATCGCAAGGTGCGGGACATCCATGAATGGCTGGTGGAGATCGGCATTCGCAAGCCCGTCGCCGAGCCTGCCACGGTGGACAGCACTCCCGTAGAGGTGACCTATCACGAGTCCTGTCACCTTTGTCACGGGCAGAAGATTACCAGCCAGCCGCGGGCGGTCTTGAATGTCATCCCGGGGTTGAAGGTGAAGGAGCTGCCGGAAAGCAACTGGTGCTGTGGCAGTGCCGGGATCTATAACATCACCCAACCTGAGCAGTCGGCCAAGCTCCTGGAGCGCAAACTGAAAAACCTCGAATCCACCGGAGCGGGTGTTGTTACAACCTCGAATCCGGGCTGCCACATGCAATTGGCCTTTGGTCTAAAGGGCAAGCCAGGGGCGAAGTGCCATGAGGTGACCCAGCCCGTGAGTTTGTTGGCGGAGGCATATAGGAGAGAGGGAAAAGGGGTAAGGGAAGAGGGATAAGGGGGAGTTGAGGCGCTGCGCTGGTTGAGGGGGGCGCAAGCGGCCTGTTAAAGCGTTGCGCTTGTAGCTTGGGCGATGTTTGTGTTGATTGCGATCAGGCCGTCCCGGCGGGCGCTGGATCGGGTGCTGTGGGCTGTCTTGCAATCCCCTGGCTTCAGGCCTAAAGGAAATGACCCCATGCCTGCACTCAAGATTCTGCTCAGCCTTCTTGCCGGACTCACGATAGCCAGTTGCACGCTTCCCCAGCAGCCAGTGGGGCGGTCTGTCGGACCGGCGGCGGTGCAGAATGCGCCGTTCACCCTGGGGATCGATGTGCTGGCGAGCAATGGATTCGATTTGCTGCGGGGCAAGCGGGTGGGGTTGATCTGCAACCAGACGAGCATGACTGGCAACGGCACGATGACCCGGGTGGCATTAAAGCGCGCGGGGGTGAATCTGGTGGCGCTGTATGCTCCGGAGCATGGGGTGGATGGCACGATCAAGGCCGGGGTGCATGTGCAGGATCGGAAAGATCCGGTGACAGGGCTGACGGTGTACTCCCTCTATGGCGACACTCGCAAGCCAACGCCTCGCATGCTGGCGCCGATCGATGTGATGCTCTTTGACCTCCAGGATATTGGTTCCCGCAGTTACACCTACATCTCCACCATGGTGGTGGCCATGGAGGCCTGCGGCGAGAGCGGCAAAGAATTCATTGTGCTGGACCGGCCGAACCCGCTGGGCGGATGGCGGGTAGAGGGGCCACCGGTGGATCCCCAGTGGAAATCGTTTGTGAGCCAGGTGAATGTTCCCTACGTGCATGGCATGACGACAGGGGAGCTGGCCATGATGGTGGCGGGGGAGGGGTGGATCAGTAGACGGCCGAGATTGCGCGTGGTGAAGATGCGGGGCTATCAGCGGAACATGCTCTGGCAGGACACTGGACTGCGCTGGTACCGTACCTCACCCAACATTCCGCATGCGGGCTCCCCGGTGTACTATGTGGCCACCGGGATGCTCGGGGGTGCGGCTGCGGTGGATGTGGGCATCGGCCTGGACAATCCCTTCGGCTACGCCGGTGGGCGCGGGGTGAACGCGCAGGTGTTTGCGGACTATTGCCGACGTCTTGGTTTTCCCGGGGTGGGGTATGAGCCTTACGCCAGAGAGGGCTTTGGTGGCGTGAAGCTGCGTATTGACCCCCGGACGCCGGCGAATGTAACGGCTCTGGATGTGTATCTCATCGCCGGGCTGCAGAACCAGACGCGCGGGGCGGTCCTGGGGAAGATGACGGCCTCGCAAATCAGTCTTTTCAACAAGGTGTACGGCAGCGACAGCCTGCGCCGGGACCTGATGCGCGGTGTTTCCCCGGACCGCATTGTCAGTTCATGGAAGCGGTTTGAGGACGGGTTCCGGGCCAAACGGCAACGCTACCTGATGTACTAGAGAGAGGGAGCAGGGCAGCGGGTAAGGGAAAAGGGGGACAACTTGGAGGGGGTGGAAGTCGTTGGTGGGGCGCGGTTTGGGTTGCAACTGGGCATTAACTGGCTCACAATCCCTCGACCATGGCAAAAAAAGCTGTAAAAAAGGCAACGACCCTCACCTCTCAACGCTCCGATGAGGAGGAGATGGCCTTTGCGGCCGCCACGTTCGCCGATGACAAGAAGGCGGAAGACATTGTGATCATGGACGTGCAGGGGATCTCGCCCGTGGCGGATTATTTTGTGATCTGCACCGCGACCTCGATGCCGCACCTCAAGGCCATTCGCAACGAGGTCAAAGACCGTTTCTGGGTCGAGCACAATCGCAAGCCGATCGCTGTGGACGAGAAGATGGAGAGTCTCTGGATCATCCTGCACTACGGGGATGTGATGGTGCACGTCTTCCACAAAGAGAAGCGCGATTTCTACGCCCTGGAGGAACTCTGGGGGGATGCGCCCCGCGTGGCCTGGCAGCCGGTAGTGCCGGTGCCCGCCGCTCCTGCACCCAAGGCCAAGAAAGTGGCCGCGCCTGCCAAGAAGGCTGCCGCTAAAAAAGCTCCCGCAAAGAAGGCTCCTGCCAAGAAGGCCGCCCGTAAGAAGTAGGCATGAGGGTAGAGCTCATCAATACCGGCACGGAACTGCTCATTGGCGACGTCATCAATACCAACGCAGCCTGGCTGGGTCAGCGGTTGGTGGATCTGGGAGTGCTGGTGCAGCGGGCTACGATCGTGCCGGATGGGATGGCCATTGAAGAGGCTCTCAACGACGCAGTGCGCCGCTCTGATGTGGTGATCATCACTGGCGGCTTGGGGCCGACTTCGGACGATGTTTCGAGAGAGGCGGCAGCCGCGGTTTTGGGGCTTTCCCTGGAGACTGACCCTGAAGTGATGAAGCTGTTGGAAGCTTATTTCGCCCGGTCTGGTAAGGGCGTGAATGAGCACAACCAGCGACAGGCGCTGGTGGTCAAGGGGGCTAGCGTCCTGGCCAATCCCCATGGAACTGCCCCAGGGCTGCACCTCCCTGCAAGCCTGGGAGCGGCCAAAGGGCTGAATTGTACCCTTTTCCTTCTGCCCGGGCCTCCTCGAGAACTGAAGCCCATGATGACGGATCGGGTGGAGCCGATTCTGCGCGGGATGCTCCCGGGAGGCTCGGACATGCAGTGCCGCTACTTCAAATTCACCGGGATCGGTGAATCAGACATTTCCATGGCGCTTCAGGAAGGTCTGGAAGCCATTGGCGGACTGGAGATCGGGTATTGCCTGGGCAAAGGGGATGTCGACGTCCGTCTCAACGGCCCGGCTGCCGCACTCGAGAAAGCCGGGGAGTATTGTCGCGAGAAACTGGCGGAATTCCTCATCTCCGACGACCGCAGGCTGGTGGAAGAAGTGGTGGTGGATCTGCTCAGCCAGCGCGGCGAATGGCTGGCCACGGCGGAAAGTTGCACGGGCGGATTCATAGCTCATCGTGTCACAAATGTGAGTGGGGCCTCAGCGGTGCTGGGCCATGGCCTCGTGACGTACGCCAACGAAGCAAAGACTCTGCACCTGGGGGTGCCGCCCGAATTGATCAAAGAATTTGGAGCGGTGAGTGAGCCTGTGGCAGCTGCCATGGCGGAAGGTTGCCTCCGTGTCAGCGGGGCAGATCATGCTGTGGCCGTGACGGGAATCGCTGGTCCCACTGGCGGAACCCCGGAGAAACCCACGGGTACGGTGTTCATTGCTCTCGCGTCCAAAGGCGCGCCTGTGGAGGTTCGCAAACGCTGGTTTCGAGGGGAGCGGGAGCGGTTTAAAATCATGACGAGCCAGGCGGCGCTCGACTTCGTCCGACGGCGTCTGCAAGGGTATGCCTTGCCGAATAGCTGAATCTGGTTCAAGATATCGGTCCGGATGATTATTTTTGCTGGCGTCCTCTCGGTGTGCCAGCCACCCTTTTCCTGGCCCACATGATTTCCTTGTCTGCACTTCTGCCATGGTCCCGTGCTGCCCGCATGGGTGGGATGCTTCTTGTCCTCACTGCGCTGACCTCAGGCATGGCCCTGGCGGATGTGAAGCTACGGGCCGGGGATGGCAAGCGCAGCAAGGACGATGTTTTTATTCCAGAGGCTCGTGATGTGTCAGCCAGTTTCGTGGCTGGGAGCACCGTTGATATTGAATTGGTTGGAACCGTCGGAACCTTGAAGCAGGCGGACTTCGTGGTCAGGCAGCTTCCAGAGCATGGCACGCTGACCAACCTCCGGCCGCATCCCCGTGAGTCCAACAAAAGCTTGATCACCTACACCCATGCAGGGGAGCAGGCGGGCCTTTTTGACAAATTCACCTACTCGGTAAGGGTGGATGGCGGCCCCTTCTCGGCACCTGCCACTGTGAGCCTGCGTGGTCAGCGCATGGAGCCAATCCTCTCCATCGTCAAAATGCCCTCGTTTGGCAGGGTCTTTCTGGGAGGTGAGGCGACCGGGACCGTGTCTGTGCGGAATATGGGGCGCGCGCCCTATCGCATGAACATGGTGTGGAGTGAGGGCTGGGCTGGCCCGGCCACGCTGGAGGTCAACCCGGGTGATACCGTAGATTTCCAGATGACGTTCAAGCCGGTGCGTCCGGGTGAAGTGCGCCACGAGATCGAGCTGCAGCCTGGGGTGAAAACGAGCAAGTTGACCCTGTTTGGTGAAGGGGTGCGCGCTTTGACGGTCAGCCCCGGGTACCTGACGCTCGATTACAATCGCACCACGGGAGTGCGTTCGGGGATTCTCACGCTGGTGAATGGTCGCTCCGATCCGATGAAGGTGACCCTCAAGTTCCCCATCAGGCTCCTGGCTCCGGCTTCGCTGGAGATTCCGCCGCAGCAGAAGGCTGAAGTGCTCCTGCAACTGCCCGCCACCGATGTGCCCCAGTTTCTGGGTGAAGTGGTGGTCGAGTCAGACGGCGTGTCAGAAAAAGTGGCCGTGCAGTCCCGCCCGAAGCCAGCGGAGCTGAAACTGGTTTCACCAGAGAAGGGAACCCTGGACTTTGGGCAAGTGACCCAGAGAAAGGCGACCAGCCGGGATATCATTCTGGCCAATACTGGGGGCGAACTGCTGGTGGTGGAAGTGCAGGCCCGCAATCCGTATGTGTCTGAATTTTCCGGTCAAGCTCTGCGGCTGGAGCCGGGTCAGCAACGCAGTGTGAAGGTGTTCCTGAAGAGTGAGTCTCTCGGGAATGTGATCAGCGACCTGCGCATCATCGGCGGCGCGTCGGAGTCCGTCGTCACCCTCAAGTCTTATGTCCGTGAGGTGACGGCACCTGAGGCAACACCAGTTCCTCCAGTGGTAGCTGCCCTTCCGGCAGCTTCTTCCGCCAGCCCTGCGGTAACCCCGACGGCTGGGATTTCCACTCCCTCCGCCGCTCCTGCGGCGGTTGACTCGGCGGCGGTGCCGACACTTCCCGTGGCTCCGGCTCCGGTCAAACGGTCCGCTCCTGTTCCCTCCGATGCGCCCCGGGCCCCTCTTAACAATGTGCAGAATGCGCTGGCGGCCTACCTGGCCACGGAAGGTCTGCCCATGCCCTCCAGCTTCATCAACCCTCACTTGGACCGCGTGAACAATGTCGAGCTGGTGGATCGTGAGACTTCGAACTTCACCATCGCTTGGAAGAAGCCCGGTGTTGCTCCTGCTGGCTGGGCTCTGGAGACGGCATCCATGGCCAAGGACGAGAGAAGCAATCTCTTCATCAAGACCTGGAACCGGGTGAACCACTGGAAAACGGTGTCTGGCGACAACGACAAGGTGGTGGTGAAGGTGCTGGCCCTGCGTCCTGCCTCCCAGTATGAAATGCGTGTGCGTGGGGTGGATCGCGATGGGAAGTTCTCTGAACCCTCCCCGATCTTTGTGGTGACCACTCCTGAGCCTTGGCGTGTGCCTGCCTGGGCATGGCGAGGGATGTTGGTGAGCGCCTTGTTGGTGGTGATCTACATGCTTTGGCGGGCGCGTCGGGGTGACTTCGAGTTCGCTTGATCGAGGTATCTCGCTTCTGCTACGAAGCGGGGCCGCCCTTGGCTTCACGCAGAGTTTCGAGGAGCTTGTACGCCTGCTCACGGGCTTCGTTGGGGAAGTCATGATCGCACTCCGGGTGGATCACCTGTAGGTGATTAGCTGCGTTGTGAAGGCGAAAGACGTCACGAGCGGCGGCGGCGACTCGGTCCACACTGTCCCATTTGAAATTGCTGTCCCGCATGGGGGCTGAGATGAGGACGCGGCGTGGGGCCAGTGCGGAGAGGAGTTCGGGGAAATCAAATGGCACATCTTGTGGCCGGCCCAGATATTGCGCCATGCGGGGCATGTAGCGTTCCTGCGTCCAGCCCCGGAGGTCGCCGTTCTTGTAGTCGCGGTAAGAGTCCAGACCACAGGAACTCACCACGACTTGGATCCGAGAATCGAACACGGCGGTGTAGACGGAATTGTGCCCACCGAGCGAGTGGCCCACGGCGCCATAGCGCCCATGCCTCACGTAAGGAAGCGTGTCGAGCAGGTCGAGGGCGCGAATGTTGTCCCAGATCGCCTTCATGGTGCCGCTGTCGTAGCCAAGGCCCTTGAGGTCCGGGGCGTAGCTGGCGAGATGGGGATAGTTTGGAGCAATGGTGACAAAGCCCCGGGCGGCGAGTTCACTGGCGTACTGGCGGTTGGCCTTGCCGCCCAAGCCCACGACCACGCCATATCCCACCTGATTGTCGGTGGGGTGCAGGCAGAGCACTGCCGGATAGGATGCCTGGTTGCCGGATTGCAAGGCGCTCTTGGGCAAACAGAGATAGGCCGGAGTGCGGCTCCCGGGCTCGGACTGGTAGGTGATGCGCTGGCGGATGTAGTTTCCTTCATCCGACTGGTCTTCGATCCGGACGTCCAGCGGACAGCGTTTGCCGGCATCGGGTAGCGGGCCCATCACCGTTTGGGCCATTTTCACAATCTCCAGTCGGCGAGGTTCCCATTCCGCGGGCGTGGTTGCTGGCCTGCTGCCGCCCTCTGGAAGCCGGACTTCCAGGGGTTTGAAGGGGTCCAATCGTGCTGGCTCGGCATGAGCCAGGGTGGCGATACCGGCGGCAGCAAGGATCAGGCGCAGATGGAGCATCGCGGAAAATACGGGAGCAGCTTGCGAGTTTCTCGTGCAAAATCGCTGCTTCCCCAGAGACTGTCCCCGGTGGTAGCATGAGGAGTCTGGTGATGGGCGTCTGAACTCCTCAATACTGCGGCCATGAAAGCGACTCCTCTTTGTGTCATCCTCTTTGCGATTGGCTTCGGAATTGCCGGGGTACAGGCAGATGGATACCCTTTTAACTCCAGCACTCAGGAGGTGTTTGTGGACACGGTGCGCATCCGCCTTTCGGCTGCCCAGCAACTGGAACTCGCGAAGAGCGGTTCTCTGAAGCCAGATGAGGCGCAACGCACCTTCCTGCTGACGGTCTATCCCAATCTGCCAGAGCAGATCCAAGTGCTCTCGGCCACCTACAATGACAGCATAGAAGGCATGGATGATGGCGTGGTGAATTGCTTCTGGGTGGCTCCTGCTGAGGTGGCCTTGACCTTGCCGCCCAGAGGAGAGAAGAAGGTGTGGAAGTTCGCCACGCCCCCCGAGGGAATGAAACCGCCGCATCTGCGGCTGGGGGCTGATGGGGTGATCTATGAGAGCGGCAAGGAGTTGGATCTGGCCGCAGCCATGAAGCTCATTGAAACCACGCCCACGCTCGATGGAGACGCCGGTGGAGAGCGCCTCGTGGAGATCACGCTTCCACCGCCCTATCGTGTGGCCTTGGAGGACTCGGAGCATGAGTATGCTTCAGCAAACCGAAAGGTGGCGGAGATTTACGCCAAGCTGGAAACCCACTGCCAGACGCACAAGGTGACCTTGCAGCAGACTTGGTGAGAGGGTGGGTGCAGTTGATGGGGCCGCGTGTGCCGGATTCTGGCGCGAAAAAATCGCCATTCCACCCATCCAGTGGTCGGGGCAAATACGAATCGCGGGCATGAAGTTGTACCAAGTTCTCCTAACTTCCGGCGGGTCAGGCCATGTGACCGCTGAGGGCTACACCCGCATCGGTGAGCTGATCATGTTTTTCCGCGGTCCGTCCAAGGGATGGGTGGCCTCGTATCGTTCGGATCTGGTGGCAAGCATACGTGACGTTTCGGTGTCTCCGGCCGCAGGGGGGACGATAACGGAGGAGCTCCTGGCAGCCCGGGCGAGTTGACTGACTGGGCTGTGGCATCGCTCAATGATTTTCCTCCACTTTTGCAACGGATTGACGCACACTGGGTTTCATGAGGATGCCTCTCTCGTCGCTTCGCCATTTGCCGCTGTCGGGTCCCGCTTGGAAGAAGGTCTTCACGCTCGTAGCCCTCTCCGGCGCGGCGCTTGCAGGCACGAGTTGCACCTGTTGTGACTCCGGCGTGGCTTCCGGTCCGGGGCAGGTCCGCTACAACAGCTGGATCTCCTGTGATCCCGAGCACCCTGAGACGCTGGTTTCCCGGGGCAAGGTGCGGATGCGGGATCCGGAGTGGAAGTTGATTCCTCATCCGCGTGACTGCGACTCTACGGTGTATCGCACCTGGCTTCACTATGATGAGCCGCGCCTGGCCATCGATGACAAGCTGGTGGCTGGCGAATACCGCAATGGAAGAGACTCGTCTCGTTGTCCGGAAGGGCAGGGGGACATCACCGCTGTGTACGGTGGACCAAGTGGCTCTCCTGCCAACTCCCAATGGCGGAGTTCAGGCAAGTAGTGGCGATCAAGCTTGGTTGCGGCAGTCGGGCTCTGGTAAGCCCGGTCTGACCGGTCAAAGACACTCTCGAAAGCCCAGTGCGCGCAGCACGAGGTAGTAGGTAAGTGCTGGCAGAAACAAGGCGACGATTAGCAGGGTGGTGACCATGAGTTGCCCCCGGCAGATGATCAGGAGGGGAACAGACGCGTATCCCAGAAGCACCCCCAACAGCACCAGAGGCTCAAGCAGCCAATGCACCGAGAGGCGGTGCTCCGTGAGGTAATTGGCGATGGAGGCAACGGGGGCGAGGATGGTCAGGCCGAACAGGAGGGAGATCACGCCTGACAGCGCGAAGGAAGCCCCGATCAAGGGGACCTGACTGCTCGCCAGAGCATGGCCGATGCCATCGAGCCCCGCCACCACGCTCAGCAGCAAGGTTGAAGCGCTGAACCCGGCGAAATGCTTGAGGATGAATTTCATCGACTGAATGGCTGAATCTTCCTCGCAGTATGCGTAGAAAGTTTTCTGAAGCAATGGATATGGGGAGTTCGTCCTGATGAGGGCAGCGTCTCGCCTGTGTTGGGATCGGGCTCCTGGAAACTAAGGAGAACACAAAAGGGATATTGTTCGACGCGGCATGGTAAAAATGGAGGCTTGACGAGTGTTTGTGTGTGGAGAAAAATCGGTCATGATCGAGACCTTTGCGCCCTACTACTCCTGTGAGGTTCGTGTGATCTTGGGCAAAGAAGTCGACAAGCTCTGGTTGTGGTTCGCCTCTCAATCAGGGGAGGCGATGAAGGGGCCGGATCGCTCCCTCGTTGAGCGGGCTCTGGGAGTGCTGCGACAGAGCGGCTGCATCGATTTTCTCACCAGCACACAAGAAGGCTGGGTATCAGGACAACGGACCACGCCCTTGCAGGGGCTGGGTAGACGGCTGCCTGCCTTTGCGGTTCTGGATGATGCCTGGACCTATTCATGGAGTCTTGAGCCCTAGGGCTTGGATCCGCCACCTGCTTGCCCGGGGTCGGGTGGGATGGGGGCGTGACAGGCGGGTTCCTTCATGTTGGCCAGATTCATCAAGGTGCGGGTCAGGTGGTTAAAACCTGCCAACCCGCGTTCCTGCCAGTTGTATTCAGGGGTGTCGCGCCGGATGACGCGATAGTTTCCTGACTCGATGATCTCTATCAGATACATGTAGGGATGACCAATTGAGACCGCCTTGTCGTCGTCCAGGGCGGTGCGAAGGGCAGGGGAGTCCAGACTCTTGACCAGAGCCAGTCGCACGGTCTCGCTGAGCTCAATGGTGCCTGAGCGGTTGGGTTTCTCGGGAAATTCGAACTCGTACTCGGACCACTCCAACTTGGCCCCCTTGGATCGAGGCTGGACCACGTGAAAAACGTAGGCATAACCTCTACTGCTAAAACAAAGCAGACGAAGGGAATCGTAATCTGCGGAATGGACCGCTTTGAAACGCAGGTCTTCGATGTTAAAGCGCAGCATCATTTCAAGGCTGTACTCGGTCATCCGGGATAATGTTGGCAGATCCGCGACGACGGTTGCCGAAGCTGGCGAAGCTTGAGGAGGCGGGGGTGGGGCAGGAGGCGCGGCGGACACGGTGGACGAGCTGATCCACACAAGAGGGAGAATCCAGGCGAACAAGGAGCGGTGTCGAAAAATCATCCGCTGTAGTGAAGGGGTGGATGTCATTGCAGGATCAGGGAGTGGAGGCTGAGCGCGTTCGCGCGCAACGTCGCCGGTGGCGTGGGGCAGTACTACGTGGAGGATTTTGCAGCCTGCTGAATCAGTTCCAGGAGGATGGAACGGTGACACAGGCTTTCGTTCTCGCAGTAACACCCGACCACCAAGGGTGTCTTTTCGGCGAGCTTTGCCAGCAGAAGCAATGTTTGACGTCGTTCAGTGTCGCTCTGGATTTCCCGCTCGTACTGGGCTCTGAAGTCGGGCCAGATATCTGGCCACGCCTCCCCCTCTTTCTGACGCTTCTTCATGCTCCCCAACAACTTGCGACTGGGGGCAAGGAGGGGGAGCCAGACATCGAAGTAGTCCAGCTTCGCGTAGTCCTGCTTGACCACTCCCCGAGGCAGATACCTCACCACGCCGATACGCAATCCCTCGCCGCGTTTGCGTGCGCTGCCTGCTTGGTAAGTCTTGAGATGGAGAGGCATGGCGGCGAGAAGGGGGGACGCGTTTTCTGGGAGGCTGGTCAATCAGCGAGACAATCCGGAATGATGTTGCCAAGACTTTTCAGGCGTGGCGAAAATGGATCCAATGTGAGCTATAGATTGACCGGCATTTTATGATACAATGACACAAAGAACAGCAAATGGCTGTCAGCTTTGGGAGGCAGTGGCCTCAGCGCAGCAGGGATGACTTTATATCAGGGCACGAATATGCACCCGGATCGGGACGCTCCGGAAGAAATGAATTGTGACCGCTATCGGGTAGATGGGCGGGAGTTGGTGCTACTTCTACAAGGCAACGAGATTCGAAGGATTAGCTTTTCCTCCATTCTCGGGTGGTGCGACACGGGTCAGGGCACCTTGAGCATTGTAATGAAGGAGGGTCGCAGCCTTGATTTTTCAGGCATGCCAAGAGAGTTGGAGGAATTGCTTATCAAGCATTTCCCCGATTCATTTCACGAGTGGTAACGAAAACAGAGCCTGACAAAGCGATGGAGCCAAGCATCTAAATGGGTTCAGCTTTGGCGAGTGGACAGACGCTGTCGCCAAAAGCCGCGTAATTTGGTGGAGATAAGGGGATTCGAACCCCTGACCTTCTCATTGCGAACGAGACGCTCTACCAACTGAGCTATATCCCCAAGTCTTGAGCTTCAATGAGTTGTGGAACAAGGTGAGCTTGTTATTCACGGCCCATCAATAAGCAAGGGCTACTATGCCGTGTAGAAAAATCTGGGCAAGTGGAAAAGCAGGGCTCGGTGGTAGAAGGGGGAATGTTTTAGCGAAAGGGCTCTTCAGGTCGGTGGAATTTCTGGGATCCAACTGCCTTTGCGATTCTAGCCCAGATCTGGTTGTTGTCCTAAATGGGCTTGTTGAGATCTTCCTCTGAGGCTTCTAAATACCTCTAAAAGAGGGTGTTAAGTAAGCAATATGAGTAGCTTAAGTGGTGTGAAGGCACGTTCATTTTGAGATTAATGCTCTTGCAACTGAGTCTCCATATCTAATGGTGAAAGTCGTCCAAGTTCGATATGCAAACTCCAAAATCACTCTCTGCCCTACCGGCCACTCTTGCTTGTCTGTTCCCCCTGGCAACGATGAGGGCACAAGAAGCCAAGCCAACTTCACCTGAGGTACTGGAGGAAGTCACTGTGGTGGCCGCTGCCGAGTCCGCGGTCGTGGATCTGAAGACGGAGCTACCCACCGCGGCTCTGAAGACGGGCACGTCCCTTCTGGAGACGCCGCAGTCCATCTCTGTGGTGCCGCTGGAGATGATCGAGCTGCGGGGCAGTCGCCAAACTTCTGAGGCTCTGCGCTACAGTGCGGGGGTCACCACCGATACCTACGGCTATGATCCTCGTGGTTACGAGTGGATCACCATTCGGGGCTTCGACAGCTTCAACAGCCAGTACCTGGACGGTATGCGTCTCTACAACTATGAGATGGTGGAGACGTTCGGCCTGGAGCGCATCGAGCTGCTGAAGGGGCCGAGTTCAGTCCTCTTTGGCCAGTCCACCCCTGGCGGTCTGATCAACAACGTCAGCAAGAAGCCCAAGGCGGCCCGCTCCGGTGAGGTGGGCTTCGAGTACGGAACTGGCGAGTCCTACGAGGGCAACCTCGACTTCGGCGATGTGTTGCTGGGGGACGATGTGCTCTCTTATCGCGTGCTGAGTCTCTATCGGAACACCGAAGAAGACCCGAATGGCAACACGATTGATAGCGAGCGTATCTTCGTGGCTCCCTCCCTGACCTGGAAGCCCACCGAGGACACCACGCTCACTCTGCTCAGCAGCTATCTGCGCTGGGAGAGCGCTCAGGTGCCGGAGTACTACAAAGGTCCTGGTGGTCTGGTGAGGACCAACGACCTCCGCTGGGACCGTGAGTTGAGTGAAATCTGGCGGATCGGCTACGAGTTTGAGCAGAAGCTGGGGGAGAACCTGACCTTCCGCCAGAACGCCCGCTACTCCCACTACAACTCCGCTTCGAAGTACTTCTCGATCAACGAACTCGTTTCTCCCACGGAACTGAGTCTCCTGGCCTCTGGCTACAGTGTGCAGAACCGCGCCTGGACGGTGGATAACCAGATGGAGTGGCGCATCGAGCAGGGTTCGATTAAACAAACACTGCTGGCCGGGTTTGACTACGGCTACGCCACCTCCAAGTCCGTGCAGCATGATGGCCCGGCTCCGACGCTGGACTTGTTGGATCCTCAGTATGATGCGCCGTTCTCGCGTCCGTCTGATCTCATCTCCCAATTTGAGCAGAAGGTTCGCCAGTTCGGTGTCTATGCGCAGGACCAGGTGAAGCTGGGCGATCACTGGCTGGGCGTGGCCAGCCTGCGGCATGACTGGGTGGCTACGGAGAGTGCTGAGCGTACCAGCGGAGGCTATTCCGAGGATCAGGATGATAAATCCCTCAGCTATCGTCTGGGGCTCATGTATCTGGCCGACAATGGCCTGGCTCCGTATGCCAGCTACTCCACTTCCTTCTTCCCCAACTCCGGAGTGGATGCCCAGGGCAGCACCTTTGACCCGACGGAAGGCAACCAGTTTGAAGTGGGTCTCAAGTACGCACCCAAGGACTTCCGCGGTGGGTTCACCCTTTCCGCCTTCCACCTGACGCAGGACAACGTGCTCACCACGGATCTGCGGAACCAGGCCTACATGAAGGCCAACGGTGAGTGGACCTCCAAGGGTGTGGAGTTTGAAGGGAATGTCGGCATCACGGATCGCATCACGCTGCTCGGCAGCCTGACGCTCATGGACATTGAGATCACCAAAAGCGCCGATGGAGACGAGGGCCAAACTCCTGGCCAGACCCCTGAGAAGACTGCCTCCGGCTGGGTGACCTATTCCTTCACAGACGGCACACTGCAGGGGCTCACGCTCGGCAGCGGCGTCCGTTACACGGGCTCCAGCTACCAGGACACGAGCAACACCGCGAAGAACGACAGCGTCTTGTGCGTGGACCTCGTGGCCCGCTACGTGCGTGGCCCCTGGACGGTGGCGCTGAACGTGGACAATGTGGCTGACGAAACCACGTACAGTAGCGATGGCTTCGGGTACTACCAGAGTGCCGGGCGCACCGTGCGGCTCTCTCTGGGCTACAAGTGGTAGTTGTTGCCGAGTTTCAGGTTGTTTCCTGTATTCGGCGGTGACGGAAGGGTTGTTGACGGACTTCGTGGGCGAATGCGTCCGGGCTGTGCGTCAACAACCGGGGCGGGGGCTCGAAAAGCTCCACAAGCAGGAGAGACGTAGAAGGGCAGGGAGCCCCACCCGCGGAAAACAGAAAGCACGGTATCGGTGGAGAAGGGGAGCAACGAGCAGCCTTCACAACAACTGAGGGCTGGCGATCAAGGTGGGGAGAGGCGTTGCACGCGGTCGGAAGATTGTCGGGAGGGCTTCGTTGAATGCCCGGTCTTCAAAAGGTGTTCGCTTCGTGAAAACACGAAGCAGTACGCAGCGGAGATCTACGGTCTGTAGCGTCTCAATGACCGGGGTTGGATCACCCATCAACCCAAGGAAAATGGGAAAACTGAAAAA
>NZ_BATR01000106.1 GCF_000739655.1 Verrucomicrobium sp. BvORR106
ATGATCGAAGCCATGGTCACCTGGGGCGACTTTCAGCCCACGGCGAACGTGTTCCGACCCGATGAGGGGGCGACGTTCGCCACCCTGCACGACTGGTTGACCCGCTCTGGATTGCCAGCTTCCCGTGGATTGCTGGATCAGAGGGCCAGGCCTCTGTTGCGTGGTGAGGCCGTGGTGCACCTCTGGCGTGCCCTGGCGCAGAGGGGAGAGTGGTTTCCTGAAGCCCACGGGTGGCTCAAGTCTTCGGGTGATGAAGACGGAGATGGTGAGGCCAATCTCGTGGACCCGCTTCCGTTTGACCGGAACAACGACAATGTGCCAGACCGGCTGCAGCCTTCCCTTTGAGTTACATGCCGTCCGCCAATATTACCTACGGGCCACGAAGATGGAGAGCGTGACCAGGGGCCTGAAGGCGGCTTTCCTGGGCGGACGGCAGTGAGATTCGTCAGGGGGAGACTAGAGCTCCTTCAGCTGGATGTGCCGGTACTCCATGGTGCCGCGGTCACCTTCCAGGCCGATGGGGCCGGTAGGGGGCAGGGTGAGTGCTGCTTCCAGCACTTCACCGTTGCAGGTGCAGTGGGCCACTCCGTCTTTGACTGTCACGACGATCTGGTTCCAATCCTGGGCTTTGTATTGCTTGAGCTCCTTGTAAGGGCCCGCCACCAGGTAATCGCGGCACTGAAGCTGGGGCTTCCGGAGGAAGATGCCGCTGTCCGCATTCACGGAAGCGCGGAACTCCAGCTTCAGGACGAAATCCTTGGGAAACTCCTTCACCGTGTAGATCTGCTGGATGAGGCGTGGCGCATCCTTGGGTGGGTTCACGGTAAGCACGCCGTTGGCGGCGGAGTAGCGGCCGTCGCTGGAGGCGGTCTTGCCTTCGAAATTCTCGCCCTTTTTGGGGTCGTTCCAGCCGGAAAGATCCTTGCCGTTAAACAGACTCACGAAGCCGGTTTCGGGCTGCCAGGCTTCCGTCGGGCTGTTTTGAGCCGCGACGGGGCTCGGCTGGACGAGAAGGGTGAGTGCGACGAGGGTACAGAGGAGAGCGGGCAGTTTCATGCGCACGTCGAAACGTGGGAAGTGACCGCGATCGTGCGTTAAC
>NZ_BATR01000105.1 GCF_000739655.1 Verrucomicrobium sp. BvORR106
GGTGATGATGGGGTGGCCAGCGCGCTGGCTGTGCACATCCAGCAGGCGCAGGGAACGTTTTGGCATCCACCGCGGCAGCATTGATCATGGCGCGGAAGTCGCCCGCTCCGACGTGGTGGGAGCAGCTGAAGGTGGAAAGGACGCCGCCGGGCTCCAGCATCTGCAGGGCACGGAGGTGGATCTCCTTGTAGCCACGCAGCGCGTCATGGAGGGACTGCTTGGTCTTGGTGAAGCTCGGCGGATCCAGGATGATGAGATCGTAGGTGTTGCCGTTCTTCTCCGCTGTTTTCAGGAAGTCGAACACGTTCTCCGTGCGCGCGCCGAGGGCGACGCCAGCGGAGCGGGCGTTCTGAAGGGCCATGTTAACGGCGCTCTCGCTGATATCCACCGCGATCACTTCAGAGGCACCGGCGACGGCGCAAGCCTGGGCGAAGCCGCCCTGGTTCGTGAAGCAGTCGAGCACGCGGCGACCCTTGGCGTAGCGGGCCACCTTCGTGTAGTTGTCGAGCTGGTCGAGGTAGAGTCCCGTTTTCTGACCTTCGAAGAGGTCCACCTGGAAGTGGAGCTTGCCCGTCTTGATGGAGAAAGGCTTGGGAGCCGTGCCGTGAAGAAGCTTCTTCTCCAGTTCCAGACCTTCAGCCTTGCGGACCGGGGCGTCGTTACGGGCGATGATGCTCTTGGGCTTGAGGAGCTGCTTGAGGGCATTCGCGATGAGTTCCTCGCGCAAGGACATCGCCATGGTGAGGGTCTGCATCACCAGATGATCGCCGTAGCGGTCCACGATCACACCTGGAAGGCCGTCAGACTCACTCCACACCAAGCGGCAAAGCTCCTGGTCGATCGGGAGTGTTTTGCGGAAGGCGAGCGCGCGCTCGATGCGGCGCACGAAGAACTCCTCATCCAAGTCCTGCCGGCGGAAGGAAAAGCGCCGGGCGACAATCTGTGACTTGGGGTTGTAGATAGCGCTGCCCAAGGACCGTCCTTTGACGTCTCTGAGGGTGACCACATCCCCTGGTTCGGGATTCCCGATGGTTCCTTTGACATCGCTAGCATAGACCCACTCGTGCCCGTGAAAGAGGCGGGAGCGGGGTTGGACGGTAAGAGCTGACATCCCCCATGGTGCAGGGGAACTGGCAATTGTCCAATGGTGATCGCAATCAGGTGGCAATTGGTAGGACGTGGATCTTCCCTGAGGCTGGAATGGGGAGTCCAGGGCAGGTGGGGGTGTTGCAAGTGTCGCTGACTGCAACAGGGTGACTGAAGTTGGGGGTGGGAGTGTTTGTGGTGTTGATGTTGTTAAACGTTCACGGTGAATGAGTTGCGTCTTGGTGTTCAAGGTTGGCATCCCCAGTGCTGAAACATGGCCCGCAGACGTCCGCCGGTTGCGGACCTGCCAACAACAACACTCCCTATGAAAGCATCGACTCCCGTCTGTCTTCGTGCCCTCCTCGCGACCGCGTCGCTCGGGGCCTGTCTGGGTCTCTCCACCCCTGCCGCGGCTGGTGAGCCGTCTGGCAAGGCTCCGGTGGCGGTCATCACGCCTGCGCCTGAGGAACCTTGGGTGCACGCCTTGTTCCAGCTCGACATCTCTGACCACTACATCACGCCTCGCGGTCTGAATGTGGAGAATGAGGGCGTCATCTTCCAGCCGCTGTTCCTGGTGTTCTGGAACCTGTACTCCGACAAGGACGCGGGCTTCCTCACGGATGTGACGCTGACCACCGGGGTGTGGAGTTCCATCCACACGCATGAGTCCGGTGCGGATCCTGGCTACTGGAACGAGTTCGACCCGATTCTGGGGTTGACCTTCAAGTTCGCTGGCGGCTTCACCCTGGACACCACCTTCACTTCCTTCGAGAGCATGGTGGATTCCTACCCGACCTCCACGCACTTCGAAGCCAAGCTGTCCTTTGATGACTCCAAGTATCTGGGCAAGTTCGCTCTGAATCCCTGGATCGCCTTCTGGCAGGAGTTGGATGAGAAAGCCACGGTCGTTTTCGACACCAGCACGTCTGATAGTTCCTTTTACTTCACGATCGGGATCAAACCCTCGTTCAAGCTGAAGAACCTCACGTTTGAGTTCCCGACCTCCATCAACTTGGTGGGCGACGAGTTCTACCAGCAGTTCGACGGCTCCCCTGGCGGCTCCGGATTAGCCGTCTTCTCCACCGGAGTGAAGGTGAGTGTGCCGTTGACCTTTGTGCCCAAGGATCTGGGCTTCTGGACGGCGTATGCCGGGGTGAAATACTACCACCTGGACAACCAGGGCCTCCTGGATGGCAACAGCGTGCTCACGCCCAACGAGCATCGTGAAGACCTCGTCCAGTTCCACGGCGGCATCTCCATCTTCTTCTGAGCCGTCCGGCGCGGCAATTGCTGACTCCATGGCGGGATCACTCCCGCCACACCCGCCGTGGAGCCTTTTTCCCCATCTCATCCTTCCGGACTCTCCATCCAGCCCATGAGCACTCCTTCAGCCAGCATCGACGCGGAACCCTACACCTTCGAACTCAAACCGGACCAGTGTGCCCTGCTGATTATCGATATGCAGAGGGATTTCCTTGAACCCGGCGGTTTCGGCGAGATGTTGGGCAACGATGTCTCGCAGCTCCGCCGGACCATCGAACCCAACAAAGCGCTCCTCGCCGCCTGGCGCGGGGCGGGGCTCCAGGTGCTGCACACCCGGGAAGGGCACCGTCCGGATCTGACGGATCTGCCTCCGGCGAAAAAGGTGCGCGGCAAGAGTGAAAAGACCATTGGTGACCCGGGGCCCATGGGGCGGATCCTCGTGCGCGGCGAGCCGGGGCACGACATCATTGCCGAACTCTATCCGCTGCCGGAGGAGCCCGTTATCGACAAGCCGGGCAAGGGAGCCTTCTTCGCCACGGATCTCCACGCCATCCTCCAGAACAAAGGCATCACCCAGCTGGTGGTGACCGGAGTGACCACGGAGGTGTGTGTCAACACCACCGTGCGGGAGGCCAACGACCGTGGCTACGAGTGCCTGGTGCCGGAGGACTGTGTTGGCTCCTATTTCCCGGAGTTCCAGGAGATGGGGCTTAAGATGATCAAGGCCCAGGGCGGCATCTTTGGCTGGGTCACCAGTTCGCCAGCCATCGTGGCGGCCATTGCCTGACGGCTCCCACGCCTTCTCTGCCAGTTTCGACTCTCTCTCTATCTCCCTCGATCAGCAACGCATCAAACTCAAATAACACCTGCAGTCATGACCACTCCCTCCCTTAGCAAGCCCAAGATATGGGTTCCAGGTGACTGGAATGCCTTTTTCGGATTCGGGACCAACATCCTGGTCAACCTCCTCACTCTCACCGCCCTGTTGCGATATGTCTTAAAGATGCCAGATGAGATCGTCTTTGGCCGCATCCTACCCGCTACGGGGCTGATGCTGTGTCTGAGCACGGTGTACTATGCGTGGCTGGCCTACAAGCTGGCGCTCAAGACTGGGCGATCTGACGTCTGTGCGCTGCCCTCTGGCACCAGCGTGCCGCATATGTTTGTGGTGGTCTTTGTCATCATGCTTCCCATCTCCTTGAAGACGGGGGATCCCATCAAGGGATGGGAGGCGGGCCTCACGTGGGTGTTCATCCAGAGCTTTGTGCTGATGATCGGTGGTTTCATTGCTCCGGTCATTCGCAAGATCACCCCTCGTGCCGCTCTGCTCGGCACGCTGGCGGGTGTGTCCATCAGCTTCATTTCCATGCGCCCGGCGGTGGAGATGTTCATGACACCGATCATCGGGGTGGTGTGCTTTGCCATCATCCTGCTCAGCTGGTTCGGCGGGGTGCGCTACTTCAAAGGCATTCCGGCGGGACTCATCGCCATTGCCGTGGGCAGTCTCATCGCTTGGGGTTCGACACTGTTCGGTGCCAACTACGGTGGCATGAGCCTGGATAAGCTCAGCCAGTCCTTCAGCAGCTTCGGCTTCTCCATCCCGCTGCCAGCCTTTGGCCACATCTTCTCCGGGTTTGAGTTCTTGGGCGTCATCCTCGTGACGGCCATTCCGTTCGGCATCTATGATCTCGTGGAAGCGCTCGACAACGTGGAAAGCGCGGCGGTGGCAGGGGATGAGTTCCCCACGACTCGCGTGCTCACGGCGGACGGGGTGATCAGCCTCATCGGTTGCTGCTTGGGGAACCCCTTCATCAACGCGGTTTACATTGGCCATCCCGGCTGGAAATCGATGGGAGGCCGCATCGGCTATTCGGCTGCCACAGGGGTGGTCGTGATTCTCTTCTGCACCTTTGGGATTGTTTCCTTGATGTCGTCACTCATCCCGATCGTGGCCATCTCGCCGATCCTCCTCTACATCGGCATGCTGATCGGTGCCCAGGCTTTTCAAGAGACGCCCAAGCGCCATGCTCCCGCCATCATTCTGGCACTCACGCCGCATCTCGCGGCCTGGGGCAAGATGCTGATCGACAACAGCCTCGGCGCTGCCGGAACGAATGCGGCCACCGTCGGGCTCGACAAACTGGGCCAGGTGGGCGTGCTGTACCACGGGTTGGAGGTGATGGGCGGTGGAGCCATCCTGAGCGGGGTCATCCTGCCAGCTATCGCGGTGTTCATCATTGACCGCAGCTTCGTCAAGGCGGGTGCCTTTGCGGTGACTGGTGGTGTGCTGACTTTCTTTGGGCTGATGCACGGGGAGAAGATCGGCATCGCCGAATCTCCGGTCATGGCCCTCACTTATCTGTTGGTCGCCGGTGTGCTCTTTGGCTGCGCCAAGTATGCCACGACCGAGCCTCTGCCTGCCGCCCACGGCGAGGAGGAAGAAGAACTTGGGGAGGCAGCCACCCCAGCGTGACCTAGAGACGCGCTGGTAGCGTGGTGCCCATTGCCCCGTTGCCCGGACGCTGCAGCCCCAAGGACCTGTGTGGCTGCAGCGCCCGGTACCGCTTCAGAAGACGATCATCCATTCCTTCTGAGAACCTTTTTCAGTTAGTCAGTCAGTCTAGTTAGTTTGGTTGTGTTGGGTAAGTGCCAATTGCCAGAAGGCGGTGCTGCATGACAGCCAGTTGCGGATGTGAGCCCGCAGCAGGCCAATGCAAATCCGCTTTCTGGCCTTTTCGTGACGGTGTGTCCTGGCGTTGCAGGCTGGGATCCCGGAGGCGAAAATGAGGCGCAACCTGACCCAACCCTACAGTGCCATTCAAACCCTCTTTGCACGCGTGATTCCTTCCGCTTCTCCTCCCCCTTTTCCTCTCGTCGAACTACCAGACCTGTTTAACATTGCCCAGCATCCTGATTCGCTGCCTTGGAAGCCCTTTAAGGATGGCGTGGAAATTCACCGTCTCTATGGGGACGGTATCACCGGGCCTACTGCCGCCTTGCTGAGGTTTCGCAAGGCGGCCCATATTCCTGCTCATGTGCATGAAGGCTACGAGCACATCCTGGTGCTGGCCGGCAGCCAGTGGGATCATCAGGGGAAGATTGAAGCAGGCACCCTCCGGATTCACCCGCCCGGCACCAGTCACGAAGTGAGAAGCGATGCGGGCTGCATCGTCTTGGCCATCTACGAGAAGCCGGTCAGGTTCCTGGATTGATAGCACTATTCCTTCGGTGGCTTGGGGGCATCCTTCTTGGGCTTCTCTGGTGCGATGCCAGTGGCTTGATTCACGAGCACCTGAAGGCGGGTTTTGTCCGAAGGTTTGGTTTGGGCCACGTCGCCTTCAGTGAACTCTGCCATGAGGATCTGCTTGGCCTTCGTGCGGTCGTAGTCGTAGATGATGCGAATGACGCCGTCCTTGTCCTGCGCCCCATCGGGGTAGGAGACGCCTTTGCGTTCATCCAGAAGCAGCCCACCTGTCCAGGTGCGTCCGTCATCCTCACTGAGGAAGGCGGTGAGATGGGAACGGGTTTTCATGTCGGGCGGATTGTGCCGTACAAGCAGGAGTTTGCCCGAGTTGAGCCGACGGATGAAGAAGCGGGAATTGACGTGGGGAATGGAAGAGGGACTGCCCGGGGTCCAGGTCTTGCCGCCATCGGTGGAGATGCTTTCCGCAATGCCTGCCTTGGTGCGAAGCAGCATCCACAGGCTGCCATCCTTGCGCTGCACCACCATGTGCTCGTCGAAGGTGTTGGTAGGTGCTTTGGTTTTCCCCTGTACGGCGAAGGTCTTTCCCTGGTCATGGGAAACTACCACCTGGGCTCCGTTTTCCTCCGGCAGGGGATGCTGATGTTCCGGCCGGGTGCGCTTGTCGGGAGGCATGTCCCACATGGAGACGGGCAGCATCCAGGTGCCGTCTGCCAGGACGGTGGGCTTGTTCATCATGATGCCGTGGCAGAGTCGCCGGGGTGCAGACCACCTGGGAGTGGCATCGCCGGGGTTTTCGGTCACCACGGCCCACACGCCGGATCTCCCATCCCACCAGTGGCTGGACTGTGCCCAGAAGAGCCAGAGTCTGCCTTGGGGGTCCTGCCAGAAGGCGGGGTCGTAGGCCCGTACGTCGCCCGGGGGATCAACAACCACCTGGGGGCCGGACCACGTCCTGCCATCGTCCTGACTGGTGACTGCCACCACGTAGTTTCCTGCGCCTTCGCCCGGTTCATGGGGGCCTCCTGCATACCACAGGGCCCAGAGCCGGCCGTTGTTGGCCCGTTCGATGCCGGGTATCCCCTGGAAGATGCGCGTGGCGTCGGCGTACTCCGCTCCCGGTGCCGTGTTGGGAGGCACCGGCTTGAGACTGTCGTGGATGTCAGAGTCTTGTGCGGCGGCCGAATGAATGCTGCAAGCCAGCAGCAGGCAACCTTGCAGCAGTCGCCGGATGAGGGAGTGGGGGAGGTGCGTTTTCATTGGATTGAGGAAACTCGTCTTTTTCGAATCAGGTGGTCGCGGGGCGTTCTGGCTCAATCGGCTGACACGGATCGATCTTGAACCAGCAGAAAAAGGCCACCGCATAGAGAGCCGCAAAGCTGAAGAAATTGATGTGATAGCCATGCAGCAGGGCGGCGGTGGTCTGCTCGGCGGTCAGGCTTGTGGCGGCGACGCCCAGAGCGGTGGCCTTTGCCGCGATGGTGTGCTCGAGGATCGATCCTGTGATCCAGCCCGCGAGAGCTCCGGCGAGGCCGGCACCCATGTTCATGAAGGCCCCGATGGTGGCAGCGTAACGACCGCCGATGTCCTGGCAGGTCGCCCAGGCGCTGGGCACCGTGAGGTCGGTGCAGAAGGCGGCGAGCGACACCACCACGAAGAAGGTGAACGCATTCGGCACAAAAGGGCAGATGAGGAAGCAGGCGACGCAGGTGCTGTGGCCCACCCAGCCGCAGAGCCGCCGGGCCCGCCGCCGGTCTCCGGTGCGGCGGATGATCGCGTCCGTGATCATGCCGCCGATGAGGCAGCCCAGAGCACCCATGAGCAGGGGACCGCCCTTGTACAACGCGCCCAGCATGCTGCTGTTGGGCAGGCCATACTGCCTCTCCAGGAACTGGGGGAGGTAGGTGATGTTGAAATACCATCCGTAGGCCTGGGTGGCGTACATCAGGCAGAGTATCAGGAAATTCCCATTGGTGATGATGCGACGCCATGGCACCCCGTGGTGGTGCTCGTGATGGTCGTGGCGGTCCTGCCGGATCAATTCAAGTTCTGCCACATTGACTCCCGGATGTTGTTCGGGACGATCGCGAAACCATCTGGTAAAGGCCAGACACCAGAGGATGCCCACGACACCGAACACGCAGAACGCGCCCCGCCAACCCAGAACGGCAGGGGTGAAGCTGGTCCCCACTACCAGAAGCGTCCACAGGAATGGCGTGGCACCTCCCATGAGTTTCCCAAAGAACCACACCAGCCCCTGGCCACGGCCCCGCTCCTGAAGTGGCAGCCAGTTGTGCAGGGCCCGGGTGATATTCGGGTAAGCACCGGCTTCGCCCATGCCGAAGAGAAGTCTCACGGTAACGAGGAATCCCAGCCCCAGAGTCACGGACCCCCACTGCAATCCAGCGGCTGCCGTCAATACCGTGAACCCAGACCACCATAGGACGATGCGCATCAGAGCCCGCCTTGGGCCGTGGACATCACCCATCCATCCGGTGGGCACCTCAAACAGTGCGTAGGCCAGGGCAAAGGCGGTGAAAGCCCATTTCAGATCTGCCACACTCTGAAGATTGAGAGCCTTGACGAGATCGCCAGCCGCTGAGGCGATGGCGACCCGGTCCAGGTAGGTGATCATGGAGAGGGCGCAGGCAAAAAGCAGGACGCCACGGCGGACTCGGGTGGGGGAACGGGGGATGGAAGACACTGGAAGGAGAGGGGCGATGGGGTCAGCGGGCTGGACTGCGGAGCTCCGCGATCAGGGCGGAGACCGCATGGGTCAGGACGGGAGTGGGGCCGTCATGCGGCAGGGGGGAGACCGGACCGGCATCATAGGCTTCCAACGCCGCCTCCATACTGGCTTGCATGTGGGCCTCTAGCCACCGTTGGGCGGCGGCCGCGTCCCGCTGGCGAACGGCTCTCGCCACCCGGGCGTGATGTCGCCAGACCCAGGCAACGTGATGAAGATCGCGCTGATGGCTGCGGCACCCGAAGATGGCGCTCCGCAGATTGACGTCGCCAAAGATGGTCATCGCCTTGCGGTTGTCGGCTGCCTTGAGAAGCAGCAGGTGAAAGGCCAGGTCAGCATCCAGATAGCTGCGCAGGCTCTCTCCTGAGAGGATGGTCTCACCCGATTTCCGGAACTCCTGTATGGCCGCGAGCATGTCATCGCAGCGCTTCTGCAACTCCAGGATTTGGGAGGGCTTCATCCGCCTCGTGGCCTTGCGGACGGCAAAACTCTCGATGGCCATTCTCACTTCGTAGGCCTCGACGATTTCCGCCCGCTTGGGCACAGCGACATAGGTGCCACTGGAAGGGATCTGCGTCAGGACGCCTTCGGTCTCCATCCGGCGGATCGCCTCTCTCACGGGGGTCCGGCTCATGCCGAGCTCCTCCGCGAGCCGGGCCTCGGAAATCTTCTCTCCAGAAGACAAGGCTCCCCGCCAGAGTTTCTCCTGCAGATGCTCGTAAGCGAGCTGGGCCAGCTTGGCGGGAGTAGGGGGAGTGTCGCCCTTCCTAGAGGTGATATGCTGGACCATTAAACCGGTATACTGGTTTTGCTCCAACGAGTCAACTGGACTCAGGTGCCTGTGATGCGAGGGCGATCGAAGCTCGTGAGAGGCGAGAGAGGGGAGGTTTTTCTGAGGACTGGATAACAAAAGGAGGGGTGTCCTGAGGGTTCTGGCCGCTATTTGAGCTTGGGGATGAACACTTTTCGCTGAATAGCAAAACTTCCTGTTTCCATTTTAAGGAAGCTGTGATACTTTTCAGCCTCTAGCGAGAACACCTGTCCAATTCAAGGCATGGCAGGTCATCAGGTGAGTCTTTGTATTCAGTGGTGATTTGAAACCCGACGGTCGGGAACAGTCGAAGATGCAGCAGTCGGTCCGAGCAGATGGTACAAGATGAATACGAAGATGTATGTTGGCAACCTGGCCTGGAGCGCCACGGAGCAAGATGTCCGTGAACTTTTCTCCCAGTACGGCACGGTGACGGAAGTTAGCCTTCCGACGGATCGTGACACGGGTCGCCCGCGTGGCTTTGCCTTTGTGGCAATGGACACGAAGGAAGGCATGGACGCCGCTATCAAGGGTCTTAACGGCCTTGAGTGGATGGGCCGTGCGCTGACCGTGAACGAGGCTCGCCCTCGTGAAGAGCGCCCCTCCTACTCCGGTGGTGGTGGCGGTGGCTACGGTGGTGGTGGTGGCGGCGGCCGCAAGGGCGGTGGCGGCGGCTACGGCGGTGGTGGTGGTGGCGGCGGTTACGGCGGCGGCGGCGGTGGCCGTGGCGATCGTCGTGGCAGCGGCGGCGGTGGTGGTGGTTACGGCGGCGGCGGTGGCCGTGGCGGTGATCGCTGGTAATCACACCGGTGCCTTGCCAGCCCTAGGCTGAGCACAAGATTTTGGGTGATGCTCCTCGGAGCATCACCCTTTTCATTTTTGGGGTGGTCTGGTTGTCCACTCAGGAGGGCGGCGGGGTGCCTCCGAGCCGGCTTGTGAGCCGGGCAGCATGTTCTCTGACCGCCTCTGCAGCATGCACGAGTGCGGCGGGCGAGAGCCGGTCCACGGGGCCACTGATCCACAGGGCGGCAATGGGATGGCCATGGTGGTCGAATACAGGTGCCGCGGCACAGCGGAAGGACTCGCTTTCCTCTCCTTCGTCCAGTGCATAACCGACTCTCCGCACCTCTCGCAGTGCCTTGGCATAGCCTGCTGCGGTGGTGATCGTGTGGGAGGTGAAACGCGCAAAGGTGAAGTGCGGCTCCAAGCGGGCCAGGGCAGTGGGATCTAGATGGGCCAGCATGGCCTTGGCTGGGGCGGCAGAATGGAGGGGAAAGGCGTGCCCCAGCTCGACAACCACCTTCACTGGGTGAAGGGAGGGAATCTGGTCCAGGACCACTCCATGGCTTCCCGCCAGCGTGCCGATCAAGGCGGTTTCCCCTGTGGTGTTGCGTAGGGAGGCCAAGACCACAGCTGATGCCTGCAGGAGGCGATCCCCGCCCAGGCCGGAGTGGCCCAGCGCCAGCATCTTGCGGCTCATGCGGTAGGATTTGCTTTCCTCATCTCTCTCCACGTAGCCACGGAGGGTCAGGGTGGAGGCAATCCTGAATACCGTGTTTTTTGGGATCTTCAGTTCCTCAGTGAGTTCGGTGAGGGTCATGCCCCCTGGCTGGCGGGCCAGCAGTTCGATGAAATCGAGGGTCCGGTCGAGAATGGGCACCCGGTAGCGGGAAAGTGGTGCCAGTGATGGTTCCTTCTTCTGAAGGGGACTGCTGGTTGCTGACGAGCTCGTTTTCCGCTGACGTCCGGTTCGCATGCTGTTTTATATCGCAAACTCTGTTTGAAATGACAAACAGAATGATAGAGCCGCTTCGGTGAGGCTGTTTTGCTGAAGTCGTGCCCAACCCGAAATTCGTCTTCGCAATGGTTTCATTTCGTTTGCCTTCATTTCTGGCTCTATTCGCGGGTGTCGCCGCATGGAGCCCTCTCAGTCACGCGGCCGATCTGGATGCGGACCTCCTCATCGTGGGAGGCAATGAATCTGCATGTGCGGCCGCTGTGCAGGCGGCCCGGCTGGGAGTGAAGCGGGTGGTGCTGGTGAATGACATCAAGTGGTTGGGTGGGCAGTTCAGTGCAGAGGGGGTAGGCTGTCTGGATGAGTGGACGATGGTGGAGGGCCGGCGGGTCAACTTCCCGCGAAGCGGATTGTTTCTGGAGGTGGTCCGAAGCATCCGAGCTTACAACAGCGCGAGATATGGGAAGGCCACGCCAGGGAATGCGTTTTGTGGGACGGACACGATCGAGCCAGCGGCGGCCGCAGAATTGTTTGAAGGACTGGTGAGGCCCCATGTGCAAAGCGGCGTGCTGCGAATCGAGCGAGGTTGGGAGCCTGTCAAAGTGGAGGTGCAGAACGGGGCGGTGACGGGTGTGGAATTCGGGCCGGCAGAAGGGGGCGGCAATCGTCTGCGCATCACTGCGAAGTTGACTCTGGATGCCAGCGATTGGGGGGATGTGATCCGGCTGAGCGGGGCCAGGTACGGTGCGGGCCCTGATCTGAAGTCCCGCTTCGGGGAGGCCAGCGCTCCTGAGACCTTTGACGAAGCGGGGGTTCAGGAAATGAATCCACTCTCCTGGTGTGTGGTGCTTCGTGAAACGGGTGGGCGGCCGGCGGTGATCCCGCGCCCGCCAGCTTATGACGCACGCTCTTTCGCTGCTTTGGACAAGCTGGCGCCCTGGGTGGACAGCGACATGAGCGCGGGCATGTATTCGCCCAGTGGCAACAGTCCGTACACCCACCGCAGGCTGGTGGACCGGTGGCACAATGGGTTCCCTGCAGGGACGGAGGCGACGTTCCTGAACTATCCCGTCCAGGACTATCCTCTCTGCCAGCTGCCTCAGCAGGTGGCGGAGGCGCTGGAGCGGAGCGAGCCGGGGGCATCAAAGAAGAACATCGTCGATCTCTCACCTGCCCAGCGGCGGATCATCTTCGAGGATGCCAAACAGCATACCCTGGGCGTGGTGCATCATCTCCAGACTGCGGTGCATGACCGGGTGGGGGACTTTCCCCAGTCGTTCCGGTACATGGAGCTTACTGATGAATTCGGCACCCCGGACCGGCTGCCGCCCAAGCCTTACGTCCGGGAGGGATTGAGGCTGGAGGCCCTCTGCATGCTGCGTGAGCAGGACATCCGCACGGCTGAAAAGGAGCCGAAATGGGCGCGAGTGCTGCCGACGGATGGAGTGTTCGGGTTCCAGTTCAACATCGACTTTCATCCCACCAGGAGAAAGTACCTGACCGGTGATCGCAACGGTCCCTGGCAGTTTGTGCACACCCCTACCCGGGGCTGGCATACGGACACGGACCGGGCCTTGTTTCCTCTGCGCGGTTTGATCCCTGTCACGATGGATGGGCTGATCGGAGGCGGGAAGAACATTGGAGCAAGCAGCGTGGTGCAATCGGCGCTCCGGCTCCATGGGCAGATGATGCATGTGGGGCAGACGGGGGCGACGCTGGCCTGGATGTCTCTGCGGAACGGGGTGCAGCCACGTGCAACCGTCGGAGACCTTGCCAGGGTCCGGGAGCTTCAGTCCCGGCTGGTGAAGGGCTGTGGAGGGCCCGGCATCTTGATCTGGCCGTGGCATGACCTTGATCCCGATGATCTGCATTTCGAGGCGGCCAATGCCCTGGCGCT
>NZ_BATR01000104.1 GCF_000739655.1 Verrucomicrobium sp. BvORR106
TGCTCTCGTCGATCCGGTCTGCCAGGAAGGTGGAGCACACACCACCGCGCGTGCGGCCGTGGCTCTCATAGCGCACGGTGGCCACAGTCAGGTGCACCTGCTCGGGATTGGCGGCGAGGCTGGAGGAGATGGAGTACAGGCGGATGTTCAGCTTGCGCAGCAGGCCAGCCAGTTCTGCGGGCTCAAACTTGGCGGTCGGGTTTTCCTGAAGGATGTCCAGCACGTCGCTGCCCCAGAGGTACTTCTTGAGCTCTTCTTTGCGCTCGGGGGTGGTGAGGGAGAGCAACTCGCTGTTGCCTGCCTTGTCGGCCACGGCCTTGAGAATCTTGTTGTCCACTTCCGTGATTGCGTAGACCTCGATCAAGGCCTGGCGGATCGTGGTTTCACCGCCCTTCGGGTGGGGCACCACTTCGGAGCCGCTGAATCCTTGCACCTGCAGGATCAGATCCACAAGGGCCGGGTCATTCGTGGGCAGCACCGCCAGGGAGTCCCCCGGGAGGAATTCCATGCCGGAGCCAGTCAGGTCGATCTCGTAGTGACGCGTGTTCTTGGATGCACCGGGGCCGGTCAGGTCATAGGCACGCTTGAGGCGCGCGATGAACGGATTCTTGACGTTGTAAGCGGGCTTGTTCGTTGCGGCAGTGCTCATGTGTTCGGTGCGTAGCAGATGGAAAGAGGGCGGTCAAACTAGGGGGGCGAAGTGGGCTGTCAACCCGAGGGGATATCTTCCTTTGGCTCAATCCGGGGCTAAAGAAGCAAAAGTCTCGCCAAAGCAGGTGGCAGATACAGGTTTGACATGTGTTCAAATGAACTGTAGTCTTTGCCCATGAACGAAGCTTCTCAGGCGCAGGCAACCCGTCCTCGCGGTCGTGGAGCCGGGGACAATCCAGACCAGAGATTCACCCAGCTTCACGTGAGCTATGAGGAGGGGGAGGCCCCATCGAAGGTGACGACGAAGTTCTTTGTGGATCATTCCCAGAGCATCATTACGACCAACAACAGCCCGGATCTGGGATTTGGCGGGAGCATCAATCCGTACCGCGGGTGTGAACACGGCTGCGCCTATTGCTATGCACGACCCACGCATGAATACCTCGGGTTCAGTGCCGGACTGGACTTTGAGTCGCGCATCATGGTCAAGCCGGATGCTCCCGGGCTCCTGCGGTCAGCCCTGATGCGACCGAAGTACGAACCGGACCGGCTGGCCATGAGCGGGGTGACGGACTGCTACCAGCCGGTGGAGCGGAGCATGAAGATCACCCGAGGCTGTCTGGAAGTGCTGGCGGAGTGTCATCATCCAGTGGTGTTGATCACCAAGAACCATCTGGTCACCCGGGACATTGATCTGCTGGCCAAGCTGGCTGCGGATCATGCCGCGGCGGTGTATCTCTCGATCACGTCTCTGGATCCCAAGCTCGCGCATGTGCTGGAACCGAGAGCCTCCTCGCCCGCCATGCGTCTTCAGGCCATGCGAACGTTGCATGAGGCAGGAGTGCCGGTCGGGGTATCGGCTGCGCCCATGATCCCCGGGCTGAACGATCATGAGTTGCCCGCCATCATCGAGGCGGCGGCAGAGGCCGGGGCGAGCTTTGCCAGCTATACCGTGGTGCGGCTTCCCTTTGCCGTGAAAGACGTGTTTGCGGACTGGCTGGATGAGCACGTTCCTGGGCAAAGGGAAAAGGTGCTGGGCAGGATTGAGGAATCACAGGGGCGAACCTTGTCGCACCCGGAATTTGGCAAACGTCTCAAGGGCGTGGGAGTGTGGGCAGACCAGATCGCGCAGGTGTTTCAAGTCAGCCTGAGAAGAAGTGGCATCGCGCAGAAAAGGCCGCCCGTGCTCAGCGTGGCGGCCTTCCGTAAGCCGATGGTGCGTGGGCCTCAGATGGAGCTCCAGTTTTGACGGGATTCACGGGAGAGGCTTTTGCAGGAAATGCTCAGTTTGAGTCGGGGGACTCTTTCAACTGGGGCTTGTCCTTGCCTCCCTCGGTTTCGATGGAGATGGTTTTGGTGGCCTTGTTAATCTTGATGAGAGCGGGAAGACGGGCCACCCGGTTGTCTCTGACATTGAGTGCCCAGGCTTGAAGGGCAAGGTCTCCGTCAGGGAGGGCGGGGGCTTTCACGATGCCTTTCCAGGGGTACAACTGGGGCACGGTGAGGTCCTCGAGGTTCGAGAACTCATAGTCGAGTCCGTAGATGCGCAGCCACTGGTGGGTCTGGGGCTGCATCAGGCCGATGACCTTGTCTCCCTGGGTGATGAGCACGAGATCGCTGGGGTGCTTGGTGCCGAAGCGTGCATGGCCGGAGATCTCCAGCCCGCCATCCTCCTGGAACTGTGCGGTCAGGACGTTCGCCTTGTCCTTGGGCAGGGTTTTCTTGTCCTTGGTGAAGGTGCTGAGATCGGGCGACTCCAGGATGCGAGTCTTGAAGAGTCCCTGGCTGCGGAGGATGTTCACCGCGTCCAGGCAATACTTGTAGTCTTTGCACAGCACGTTCATCTCATCCCGGCTGAGCTGGAAGTGCGGCAGGAACATGGTGAGGCCCTTCGACTGCCAACGGGCGCGGTGCCAGATCTCTGTGAGATGGAGCGAGTAGCGCCAGGAGGGAATCTGGGCGGTACAGAAGACGGCGAGCATCGCGGTGGCGACGATGGAAACGGCATGGGAGGGAAAGAGACGGGCGGCCCAGTTGGCTGGATTTTGCCGCAGCCAGGTCACCCACTCGCGACTGTGCAGGAAGGCCAGGGCCATGGTCGCTATAGGAAGGAAGGAACTGATGACCAGATATCGGGTGGTGGTGGACCGGTGTTCCCCGATGTGGGCCCGGCCTTTGCTGATGGAGAGGGCGACGCCGATGACGTAGGCGGAGAGGGCCAGCCATGGCAGGGCCTGCGGCCAGAGCCGACGACCGGTCTTGGTGAAGACCGTCAAGGCTGCCACCACCAGGAATGCCCCCAGCACCCAGATGCCGAAGAACTCGGCCGAATCCAGCGGGTGATCTTCAAACGGAGTGCGGGCGAAGGGGTTGCCCAGGAATCCGAGGAAGAAGCCTACGAACTTCTTAATGTTCTCCGCCGAGTTGAGGCTGATGCCGCCTTCCAGAGCGTAGTCGCCCGGTTTCAGATTGTAGGCGTGGAAGGCGACGTTGTAGAAGTTGCTGAAGTAAGAGACGATGGTGCCGGCGGCCACGGCAATCCAGATGCCCCCCATAAGAAGGCGGGTCTTGAGCGGGGCCAGATTGGGATGCAGGAGGATGTAAACCAGGATCACCGGCCAAAAGACCAGGCCGTGGGAGAAGGAGTGGGTGGCCATCTCCGCGAGGAGCAACGCAGCGGCAAACAGCAGCCAGGGACGCTTGGCCGTTGGCGGGAGGGAAGGCGCAGGCGAGTCAGGAGTGAAGGCATTGAGAATCGCCAACAGGCAAGGCACTGGAATCGCCATCCACATGGCTGCTCCCCAGAAGAGGATCTGGAAGAGCATGGGAGAGAAGATGAGCAGGTTGGCCGCAAAGGCCAGGGCGGCCACCCAGAGGCTGCGCCCCAGGGTCTTGCTCATGATGCGCCAGGTGAGCAGGCCGCTCACGAAGAACAGGAAAAACGTGAAGTAGTTCTCCCAGCGGAAGTCTCCGCCGCTCAAATGGCTCAGGGTGAGAATGATGAGCCGTGGGATGACAATGCGGTGCTGGATCTGCGGGGCATAGAGGTCATGCCAGCTCAGGGTGCCGTTGTGCCACTTCTGCAGGAGCGGAGCATTCTCCCAGGTGTCCCAGCAGGCGATGTCCACGCTCTTTTCCCAGACGAGCATGCCGGTGAAGAGGGCCGGCGTGAAAGCCAGGAGAAAGATCAGGACCCGTTTCCAGGAAAACGAGCTTCTGTTGGGGGCTGCGGTCTGGCTTTTGTCGAGGTTCATGTGAGCGTCGGGCCGATCCATAGCCGGGTATTACCGGGGTGCGAGAGTAAATCCATGAACAAAAGTTTAATTGATGCTGGCCGTGAGGAAAATAACCTCGGGTTGTCCCAGCACCTCCGGCAGGAATGGCAAATGAACCCGCGACCCACCACTCCCGGCATCCTTGGATGTCTTCTTTTGTTGTCTTGATGCTGGGCGGGGCTGCGGTCCCGGTCTCGGGAGCGGACGGCACCACGCCTCCCCAGTACAATCGGGACGTCCGCCCCATTCTGGCAGACCATTGCTTCAACTGCCACGGGGCGGACGAGCGGCAACGCAAGGCCAAGTTGCGGCTTGATGAACGAGATGGGGCCTTGTCCAGCAAGGCCGTCGTGCCCGGTCATCCTGAGGCGAGCGAACTGATCAAGCGCATTCTGACAGAGGATCCGGAGGAGGTGATGCCTCCGCCCAAGTCCCACAACACGCTCACGGAGGATGAAAAGGCCACTCTGCGGCGCTGGGTCGAGTCCGGGGCCGAGTACCAAAAGCATTGGGCGTTTATTCCGCCTCAGAAGGTCGAAGTACCCGCGCCCAAGACACTTCCATCTGGATGGGACGGTGCGGTGGACGCGTTTGTGCTGAAACAACTGGAGGACCATGGGATGGCTCCAGCCGGGCCAGCGAATCGAGAAGCGTGGCTGCGTCGGGTGACCTTTGCCCTCACCGGGTTGCCCCCGGGGATCAAGGAAATGGACGCATTCCTCGGTGACACCTCAGGAACGGAAGCCGATGCACGGGCCAAAGTGGTGGATCGCTTGCTGGGCTCACGTTCCTATGGCGAACATCTTGCCAAGGACTGGCTGGATGCGGCGCGCTATGCCGACAGCTATGGCCGCCATGAAGACGGTGACATGCTGGTGTGGCCCTGGCGAGACTGGGTGATCCGCTCCTTCAACAACAACCTTCCTTACGATCAGTTTGTCCTCGCTCAAACGGCCGGTGACCTCCTGCCGGGATCCACGCGAGATCAGAAGGTGGCCACTGCCTTCAACCGGCTGGCGCAGCAGTCCAATGAGAGCGGGAGCGATCCTGAGGAATTCCGGCTAGATCAGGTGAGTGACCGGGTGCGGGCCAATGGTCTGGCCTTCATGGGGCTCACCATCGAGTGCGCCAAGTGCCACGACCACAAATACGATCCGATCAGCCAGCGCGAGTACTGGCAGATGGCGGCCTTCTTCGACAATATCGACGAGAACGGCGTGTACTCGCAGTTCTGCCCCAAGGCCACGCCTTCGCCCTCACTGCTGCTGCCTGATGCCTCTCAGGAGGCGAAGCTGGTGGACCTGCAGCACCAGATCGAGACGCGTGAGCATGCCCTGGAGGCTATGCGCAAGGAGGCGACGGCCGCCTTTGAAATACAGATCGCCGAAGAGGGGATCCCTGGGGCGTCCAAGTCCGGTCTTGTCAATGGCATCAAGGCGCTGTTCGGCTATCGGGAGTTCAATCCCTGGACCCAACGGGCCAAGGCGCACTTCGATTTTGAACCGGAATCAGTGGCGAGGCAGGACGGTGATCGGGTGCTGCTGAATCGTGAGGACAAGGAGAAGGCTGCACGGCTCCGGGTGAAGCTGGATCCCATCGAAAAAGGAGCTCGTGGCAAGGCCATGCTCATGAAGGGGGATGATGAAATAAACATCCCGCGCATGGGCGATTTCAACGAGTATGACGCCTTCAGTTTCGCCGTCTGGCTCCAGCCGGGTGAATCGCGTGAGCGGGCAACGGTGGTGGCCTGTTCCCGTGGTGGCAACGATGATGGGCGGGGCTATGAGGTGGTGCTGGACAACGAGGTGCCTTCCTTCGCCCTGATGCACTTCTTCCCCGGCAATGAGATTCGCATCCGCGCCCGGACCTCCCTGCCGCTGAACGAGTGGAGCCATCTCGCCGTGACCTATGACGGCTCCAGCCGGGCTGAGGGCATGAAGTTGTACATCAACGGGGAGTTGGCCTCCGTGGAGGTGGTGCACGACAACCTGAAGAGGGACATCTCCCGCCGCGAGGAGTGGGGGGACATCGGCATCGACCAGGTGCGTTTCACCCTGGGAGGGCGGGAGCATGATTCGCCGCTCAAAAACTGCGGGGTGGACGAGTACTACCTGTTCGGTCGCGACATCTCCGCGGGTGAGGTCAAGAACCTTGCTGGCGTGCCATCCCAGACGGCGGACTGGCTGGACTGGTGGCTGGCCCTCAGACACGATGGCTGGAAGAAGGCCCATGCGGAGCTGAGGAAACTACGCGAGGCCCGTACCGCCGTGACCAATGAGGTGCTGGAGATCATGGTGATGCAGGATCTGCCCGTGGCGCGGCCCAATTTTGTGCGCTTGCGCGGTGACCACCGTCAAAAAGGTGAGCCGGTGCAGCCGGATGTGCCGCAGCAGATCCTGCCGTGGCCGGATGGTGCCCCGCGCAACCGGCTTGGCTTTGGCCAGTGGCTGGTGAGTCCGCAGCATCCGCTAGTGGCCAGGGTGGCGGTCAATCGCGTCTGGCAGATGTTCTTTGGTCGCGGGTTGGTGGGCACGCCGGAGGATTTTGGCACGCGCGGGGAACTGCCCTCCCACCCGGAACTTCTCGACTGGCTGGCTTGCGACTTCCGTGATCACGGCTGGGATATGAAACGGCTGTGCCGCATGATCGCGCTCTCAGGAACCTTTGGACAGAACGCGATTCCAGCGGATCCCGCCCAGTTGACGACCGATCCTGCCAACAAGTGGCTGGCTCGAGGGCCGGTGGTCCGTCTGGCCGGGGAGGAACTGCGTGATCAAGCGCTGGCCGCCAGCGGACTCTTTGCGGACAAGGTGGGTGGCCCCAGTGTGTATCCTTATCTGCCTCTGGGAATCTATCGCGACAGCGGCTTGCAGCAGAATTACGTGGAGAGCCAGGGGGAAGGCCTGTATCGACGCAGCCTCTACACCTTCTGGAGGCGCACGCTGGCTCCTCCGAATCTGGCGGCGTTCGATGCCCCCACGCGCGAGGTTTGCGTGGTACGCCGGGAGAAGACCAGCACTCCGGTGCAGGCGCTGGTGTTGCTGAACGATCCCCAGTATGTGGAGGCTCAGAGGGTGCTGGCGGCCCGGGTTTTGAAGGAAGCCGGGGATGATGATGCGGCGGCCTGTGCGGCAGCTTTCAGGCTGCTGCTGGGCCGGCTTCCCTCCGAGCAGGAGCAGGTTGTCCTGCGGCGCCTGCTGAGTGGTCACTCGGATCACTATCGGGCCCATGAGGATGAAGCCAAAGCCCTCTTTCAAAACGGTCACCATGTGGCCGATGAACATCTCGAACCCGCCCGTGTGGCGGCCATGGCCATGGTGGTGCGCACGCTCATGAGCCACGTGGAAGCCGTCAACCGTTGATCCCCATGACTGACTATTCCAACATTACGCGGAGACAGATGTTGAGCCGGGCGGGCTGTGGTCTGGGCGGCCTGGCCTTTGCCAGCCTGTTGGGTGCCGCGGAGTCGGGCGCAACCCCGGGACTCTCTGGCTTGCCCGGGCTGCCGCACTTTGCTCCCAAGGCCAAGCGGGTGATCTTCCTCTTCATGAGCGGCGGGCCGTCGCATGTGGACAGCTTCGACAACAAGCCGGTGCTGCTGAAGCGCCAGGGCGACAGTCTGCCTGAGAGCTATCGCAAAGGGGCGCAGAAGCTGCCCGGCATGTCGGGCAATCAGACACTCTTCCAGCTCAAAGGCTCCTCGTACGACTTCAAGCAGTATGGCCAGAGTGGGGCGTGGGTGAGCGATGCCTTTCCCCACACGGCGAAGATGGTGGACGACCTCTGTTTCATCAAGTCGATGCACTCAGAGTCGGTGAATCATGACCCGGCCATCACGTTTATCCAGACCGGTTCACCGCTGGCAGGTCGCCCCAGCGTGGGGTCCTGGGTGCAGTATGGGCTGGGGCGTGACAACCAGAACCTGCCGGCCTTCATCACCATGATCTCACGCCGTTCCGTGGATCAACCGTTGAGTGCCAAGCTGTGGGGCAGTGGGTTCCTCCCGACACAGTATGAAGGCGTGCAGTTTCGCGCTTCCAAGGATCCAGTGCTTTATCTGGGAGACCCGGCTGGCGTGAGTCGCGACACGACGAAGCGGGTGCTGGATGGTCTCAAAGATCTTCAGGCCGCGCAGTCAGGTGTGAGTTCCCAAGCCGCCACGGCTGCTGCGCTCGATGCCCGGTGGGCGGAGTACGAGATGGCCTTCCGCATGCAGACCTCGATCCCCGAGGTGACGGACCTGAAGGAAGAGCCGGACCACATCTTTGACCTCTATGGTCCTGATGCTCGCAATCCGGGGACTTTCGCGGCGAACTGCATCCAGGCGCGCCGTCTGGCTGAGCGTGGCGTGAAGTTCGTCCAACTCTTCCATCCAGGATGGGATCTGCACAGCAACATGGAGAAGGGGTTCCCTGTCCTGGCCCAGGAAGTGGACCAGCCCTGCGCCGCGCTCATCGCCGATCTCAAACAGCGTGACATGCTGAAGGACACCCTGGTCATCTGGGGTGGGGAATTTGGCCGCACCTGCTACCTGCAGGGGCGTCTGGGCAAGATGGGCCAGGGGGGCAGGGATCATCACCCGAACTGCTTCACCTTCTGGATGGCGGGAGGCGGTGTGAAGCCGGGGGTGACCTATGGGGAGACGGATGAGCTGGGGCATGCCATCGTGCGGGATCCCGTGCATGTGCATGATTTCCATGCGACCCTTTTGCATCTGCTGGGGATTGATCACGAGCGGTTCACCTACCGCTTTCAGGGACGGGACTTCCGGCTCACGGATGTGTCGGGGAGTGTGGTGAAAGGGATTCTGGCATGATCGGGTCGCGTTCTGCGGACTTTTCCCAGTTGCATCCCCGGGCCGACGGTGGAGTATCCGCGCCGATGACAGAGTCCCCGGCGCTGCCGAAGTTTTGTGTGGTGATACCCTGCTACAATGAGCAGGAGTCGATCCCTGTGCTTGTGGAGAAACTGACGCCCGTGCTGGAAGAGGGAACAGCTGGCTCGTGGCAGATTCTGTTTGTGGATGATGGCAGCCGGGACGCCACCCCGTCCATGATCTGGGAGCTCCATGCCAAGGATCCCCGGTACCAGGGAATCCGGCTGAGCCGCAACTTCGGGCACCAGCCCGCTGTCTGGACGGGAATCGTGAATGCGCGGGCCGAGTGCATCGGGGTCATCGACTGCGACCTGCAAGACCCACCGGATGTGCTGATGCAGCTCTACCGGAGAGTGGTGGACGGCGGCGTGGACATCTGCGCTGGCGTGCGTGGCAAGCGTGAAGAGGCCCCTTGGTGGCTCTGCATTGCCTACAAGACCTTTTACCGCCTGATGGGCTGGTTGGCTGAGCACGATTACACTCTGGACAGTGGGGACTTCTGCGTGGTGAACCGCCGCGCGCACGCCGCTCTCTGCCGCCTGGGGGAGGCTGCTCCCGTCCACCGCGGACTGCGCTCCTGGGTGGGGTTCAAGCAGGACACCATCACCTATCTCCGCCCGCCGCGCCTTCACGGGCAGAGCAAATACAACCTGACCCGCCTCGCGGTGCTGGCGATCAACAACCTGGTAAACTTCAGCACCGCCCCCCTTCGCCTGGCCACACTGGTCGGGCTGTTCATGGGGTTCATCACGCTGCTGGCTGCCGGATTGTTCCTCTTGAACCGGGTCTTTCCCAGTTTCTCACTCTTCGGCTACTACGTGGGGGCCAATCCCGGGACGGCGACGCTGGTGCTCTACACCTCGTTCATCTCCTCCGCCCTCTTCTTCTGTCTGGGCATCATCGGGGAGTACCTGGCCGTGGTGATCAAGGAGGTGAAGCGGCGGCCGGTCACTGTTATCGCGGAAAAAACGGAGTGACGAGCTATTGCTTGCCGAGGGGCGCGGGGGGTGCTTTGATCCGCGCTTCCTCGTACTATGGCATCAGAGATTGTCCCAGCCCCCGCCACACGCAGCCGTGTCTGGTTTGAAACCGCATGGCCTTGGCTGAAGCGGATCGTGCCCTGGTTGCTGGTGCTGCTGCCTGCGATCCTGCTCAATCGTCTGATTCAGGAGCACAAAGTGAACATCCCGTTCCTGGACGACTGGATGTTCGTCCACATGGATGCCAAGCTGGCTGAAGGGACCCTGCGGTGGCAGGATTTCTTCATGGTGCAGATGGAGCACCGGATGGCGTTTGTCCGGGGGGTGATCATGCTGTTTCACCATTTCTCTCCGGGTAATTATACGGGTCAGATGTGGCTCAGTTGGGTGTTGTTGGCCCTGACGCTGGTGAATGTGGGAGTGCTGCTGCGCAAGACGACGGGGGCTCCGTTCCGGGTCTGGTGGCCGCTCCTGGCTCTGGCGAGCGTGGCGCTCTTTTCCCCGGTGCACTACCGGATCGTGCTGTGGGCGATGATGTTCCAGGTCATCTGCCCGGCCTTCTTCCTGTCGCTGGCGATGGTGCTGCTGCTCTCCCGGTGGCCGTTGTGGATCCGTTTCATCGGGGCGGTCCTGTGTGCCCAATGTGCCACCCAGTGCTTCGCCACGGGCATCCTGGTCTGGGTGTTGATGATCCCGATGATCCTGTGGTCGGGGGCGATCCCCAAGACGCAGAGCCGCTACCTCTTCCTGATCGCCTGGATCGGGGTGTTTCTGGTGACCATGGGGTTGTATTTCCACGATCTCAAGAACGAGACGGATCCCCAGTTCTCCTATAAACAGGGGGAGGAGCAGACCATGGGGAGGAACTTCAGTTCCTTCTTCAAGAACCCCGGCAAAGGCCTGGAGTTTGTCGTGCGGTTCCTGGGGTGCCACTTGGGGCGCGGCTGGAGTGTTTCCGTGATGGACGCGTCATTGCTGCTGGGGGGGCTTTCGCTGGCGCTGGTAGCGGCGTTCTCCCTGTTGTGGTTGAAGAAGTTCAAGGATGAGACCCTGCGACAGCGGCTGCTGCCGTGGCTGCTCTTCGGCGGCTACTCGGTGGGCGCTGCGGTGCTGACGGCGGTGGGGCGCAGCTGGGCCTCCCAATCAGGGGACAATGCCATCCATGCCCGGTACACCATCCATGCGGTGCCGCTGACGATCTCTTTGGTGGTGCTCGTGTGGATGGTCTCGCGGGAAATCCGGCATCGGCGCCCCCAGTGGAGCAAGGTGACGGTGCAGACCGTGACGGCGGGGGCTTACATGCTGGTGGTGGTACAGGCGGTGTCCTGGACCTTCGGCGAGCGCATGATGGCGGTCTGGGAGTCCTCCCGACTCCGTGGTGCAGCCAACACCCTGTTCTTCAACACGGTGTACAATACGGAAGGCGATATTGCCGGAAACCGTGATCTGGCGCGAAAGGCCAACGAGCTGAACTTGCTTAATCCGCCGATGCTCAAAAATGCACGGTTGGACAACTTCAGCCTGACTCCCAAACTGCTGAATCAGAACACGGCCTTCTTCCGGTCCTGCGTGGTGCATGGGGTTGATGGGGAGGCCGAGGCTGTCGTCGAAGGGTTCGCCTGCCTGCCCAATCGCATCCGCGTGGCGGACGCCGTGATCTTCGCCTACAAAGACAAGGCGGACGGGCACTGGGAGATCTTTCACGTCTGCCAGGTCATGGGGATGCCGCTTTACCTTGTGGATCTGATGGCGCGGGACCTTCAATTTGTGCACACACCGCCCGGCTCTCTGGAGCAGGAGGGGCTGGCGGGATTCCGGGGTAGCTTTTCCTTCCAGCAGCTGCCTGCCGGGGAGCACCGGATCATGGCCTGGGCTCTGGATTACAAGAGCCAGCGGGTCTATCCAATGTCCGGCTTCTTTGAGGTGGATACCGTCAAGAAAAGGGTGAAGAAGCTGGGGAGCGATCCCAAGGAGGTGAATCTGCACTGGTTCCTGGAGAAGGGGAAAGGCAACCCGAACTGGGAACAATTGAAATGACAACGGGGGCGAAACCAGCCCAAGATGGGGTGAAGGTTCTCCCCAGAAACCGTTGAAACTCCGATCACTGCTGCTAGGAAGACACCATGCGTATCCTGCTTGCTCTGGACAAGTTTAAAGGCTCCCTGTCCGCCCGTGAGGCGTCGGATGCCGTCCGACGCGGGCTGGCCGCGGCCGGAGTGGAGGCAGAGATCTGCACGTGTCCCATTGCGGACGGTGGCGAGGGCTTCACCGAGGCCATCATGACCTGCGTGGGCGGGCAGTGGCATGAAGCGCCCGTGCACGACGCCAGGGGACGGGACCGGGTGGCCAGGTATGGCATCATCGACCGCAAGGGCCACACCGAGGCGGTCATGGAGATGAGCGCGGCCTCCGGGCTGGCCATTGTGAATGATCTGCCGCTGGATCCTGCCGTGGCGACCACGCGGGGTACGGGCGAACTGATGCTCCATGCTCTGGAGCAGGGGGTGAAGCGCATTTTGATCGGCATCGGCGGGAGCGCCACCAACGACGGCGGCACGGGCATGGCTTCCGCGCTGGGCGTCAGGTTTCTGGACTCTGACGAAGTGACCGTCGAAGACCTGCCCGCGGAAATTGAAAAGGTGCGTCGGATTGCCAAGACGCATCGACTGCCGGTGGACGTGGTGGTGGCGTGCGACGTGACCAATCCGCTGCTGGGTGAGCATGGTTGCACGCACGTTTATGGCCCGCAAAAGGGGGTGAAGGATCTGCCGTTTTTCGAACAGCGCATGACCCGCCTGGCTGACATGGTCCGCCGGGATCTGGGGTGCGATCATCAAAACGAGCCCGGGGCTGGTGCCGCGGGCGGGTTGGGCTTTGGTCTCATGAGTTTCTGTGGAGCCCGCCTTCAGAGCGGCTTCGATCTGGTGGCTGAGGTCACCGGCTTGAGAGAACACATCCTGGAAGCGGACCTGGTCATCACGGGCGAGGGCAAACTGGATGCCCAGACTCTGCACGGCAAGGGGCCCCTGGGCGTGGCAGACATGGCCCGCGAGGCGGGGAAACGGGTGATCGGCGTCGGTGGCATCATCGATGACAGCCCCGAATTGCGTCGCCGCTTTGATGGTCTGGTGCAGGTGAAGCCCCCGGAGGTGCCGATTCCCGAGGCCATCCGTCGGGCCTCCGAACTCCTCGAACAGGCCATCACCAAGTGGGCCTCTCACTACGAATTTATGGCTCCCGTGTGAGTCGTTTCGGTCATTGAATTTCTCGTTAGATCTGTTGAATTTATGGGTAAAAAAGTTGTTTTGTTGTTCTCGGGCCAAGGTGCCCAGAAGGTGGGCATGGGCCAGGATCTGGCCGCCGCGTATCCCAAAGCCAAAGCCTTGATCGACCGTGCGGATGAGACGCTGGGCTTCAAGCTTTCCGAGGCAATGTTTCAAGGGCCCATTGAGGAATTGACCCGTACCTCCCGCTGTCAGCCCGCTCTGTACACCCACGGCCTAGCGGTGTTGGAAGTGTTGAAGGATCTGGTGCCCGATCTCGAAGTGGCCGCTTGTGCGGGCCTGTCCCTGGGAGAGTTCACCGCCCACGCTGCGGCGGGCACGTTCGATTTCGAAACCGGTTTGAAGCTGGTCTATCAGCGCGGCACCTTCATGGAAGAAGCCTGCGAGGAGACCAAGGGCGGGATGGCGGCCCTGATTGGGGGCGAGGAAAGTGCGGTGCGGGAACTCGCTGCAGAGTGCGATGTGGATGTGGCCAATCTGAACGCTCCCGGCCAGATCGTGCTGAGCGGCAGTGTGGATGGCATCAAAGCCGCGGTGGCCAAGGCCAAGGACAAGGGCATTCGCAAGGCAGTGGAACTCACCGTGGCCGGAGCTTACCACTCCCGGCTCATGAAGTCTGCCCAGGACAAGCTGGCCGCAGTCTTGCAGAACACGCCCGTGCAGCTCTCATCGACCCCGGTGGTGAGCAACTACGAGGCGGATGCCGTGACGAGCGACATCGTGATCCGCACCACCTTGGAGCGCCAGGTGACTGGCTCCGTGCGCTGGTCCGAGTCCATGCAGCTTTTGCTCAAGGAGGGGCATGATTTGTTCCTTGAACTCGGCCCCGGCGGGGTGCTTGCGGGCTTGATGGGCCGCATCCAGAAGGGCGTGAAGGTGCTTTCGATTGAGGATGTGAAGGGAATCGAGGCGGCAGTGGCGGAGTTGAACGCCTGATCCTCTAGCTCATAAAGGTTTCAGTTTGGGGCGGCGGCTTTCATCGGAAAGTCCGCCGCTCTTGTGTCTCCGGCCAAGCCGTTCTATGGTCGGGTCCATGAGTGCAACACCCCTGCAGGCCGGGCTGAAGACCCTGCAACTCACGGAGCCGTTTCGCATCGCCCATGGCACGTCCACGGAGCGTCAGGTGCTACGACTGCACTGGAACGGAGCAGTGGGCGAGGCTCCCGTCGTGCCGTATTACAAGGAGAGCGCCGCTGTTACCTTGGAATGGCTGCAGAGTCTTGATTGGAATGGCAGTCCTGCGCCCAAAGACGGGCCGCGCCTGGGCCGTCTGGCGCTGGATCTGCTCTGGCATGACGCGGTGGGCCGGGAAAAAGGGCAGACGCTGGGGCAGTTGCTGCATCTGGATCCTGCCCTGACTCCGCCCGGTTGCCGATCCTTCAGCATCCCCACCGATCTGGACGAGTTCGCGGAAAAAGTCGCCCAAGTGAGTCGGCAGTTTCAGGTGCTGAAACTCAAGACGGGAAGTGGCAATGTCGAGTTCGACGAGGCCATCGTCGCCACCGCGAGGAAGGCGGCACCGGATGCAAAGCTGCTGGTGGATGCCAACGGGGGATGGACCGTGGAGGAGACGGCGGCGATCCTGCCGAAGCTGGCCAAGTATGACCTGACGCTGGTGGAGCAGCCATTCCACCATGATGGCGGCTCTGAGTTTTGGCGGGAACTGAAGTACCTCCTGCCTTCGCATTCCATTCCGCTCTACGCCGATGAGAGTGCGCAGGGGCCGGATGATGTGCTGACGCTTGCAGGCCTGGTGGACGGCGTGAATGTGAAACTGCTCAAATGCGGGAGCATCGCAGAAGCTCAAACCATGATCCGTTTTGCCCGGGCCAGCCGCATGGGCGTGCTGCTGGGGTGTATGATCGAGAGCAGCATCGGCGTGACGGCGGCAGCCCACCTGGCGCCTCTTGCCGACTGGATTGATCTGGACGGCCATCTGTATGTGTCGGACGATGACTACGAAGGCGTATCGTATGATGAACAGGGGCGTCTCCAGTTGCGCGACCTGCCGGGACTAGGCGCGACCCCTCGCTGACGAATCTTCAATTGCCTGCTATGAATTCACAGCCCTTGATTGACTGGCTCACCTCCCAGATGCCGGAGGCGCTCGAATGGCTGGAGCGCATGGTGAGGATCAACAGCTTCACGACCAACAAGGAAGGGGTGAACGTCCTGGGCAAGCTGACGGCGGATGCCTTCGCCGAACTGGGGTTTGAGCCCGAGTTTGTGCCCTCCACAGAGCCAACGCACGGCTCGCACCTGTATCTCCGACGTCCTAGGGCGACCGGGGCGCAAGTCTTGCTGGTGTCTCACTTGGACACGGTGTTCCCTCCCGAGGAAGAACTGCGGGAGAACTTTCAATGGGAACCCGTGCCGGAGGAGGGGCGCATCTATGGTCCCGGTACCGTGGACATCAAAGGTGGCACTGTGTTGATCTGGATGATCCTGGGGGCGCTGCAACGTCTGGCTCCCAAGGTGTTCGAGGAAACTAACTGGCTCATTGCGCTGAATGCAGCTGAGGAGGTGATGAGTGCCGACTTCGGGGTCAGAACGGTGGAGCGCAACCCCCAGGGGGCGACCGCGGTGCTGGTGTACGAAGGTGGCCCCATGGTGGGCGGGGCTTATCATCTGGTGACGTCCCGGAAAGGACGTGCGAGTTATCGGCTTGCTGCCCATGGGAAAGCGGCCCATGCGGGCAGTTCCCATGCCGAAGGGATTAATGCCATCGTGGGACTGGTGGATGCTGTGAAAGCGGCGGCAGCGCTGACCAGCTATGACGATGGACTCACGGTGAACGTTGGGGTGATTCACGGAGGTACGGTCACGAACCGGGTGCCGCATGAAGCAACGGCCGAACTCGAGATGCGGGCCTTTGATCCGCATGTCTTGAAAGAGGCTCAAACGGCGGTGGAGGCCCTCGCGACTGAGGGAGATCCTTCGAGGAGTGAACCCAGAATCGAAGTGATCTGCGAGGGGGGCACCCCCGGGTGGCCCAATGACGAACGCACGCAGCAGTTGTTCCAGTGCTGGGCTGACGCAGCGGCGTCACTGGATCATCAGGTGATCTCAGTGCCCCGTGGTGGGTTGAGTGATGCGAACTACCTCTGTCACTTGGGACCCACACTGGATGGTCTGGGGCCCTTCGGAGCCAATGCTCACTGTTCGGAGCGCAGCGCGGACGGGACCAAGGTGCCCGAGTACGTGGTACCGGCTTCCTTCGTGCCAAAGGCTGCGATCAATGTGCTGGGGATCTTGAAGCTGCTGGGGCGTGAGGCAGAACTGGAAGGGGCCTGAGAGATGTCGCCCTGCTGCGAGGATCCTCTTCATGCGGAAGAGAATCTTCTTGCTGTTTTTCGACATTTTATACGTAGATGTTGGGGCTTCTTCGCGTCCTAGTGTTGAGTGTAGTTGTTTGTTGGAGGTAACACGTCAACGGAAATGGTATGAAAACAGTCGCCGTATTAGTGCTCGCTCTGGTCGTTATGTTGTCTATCCTTGGAGCGGTTGCCCCCGATGATCCCGTAGATCATGAAGTCAGGGCGAGTAAAATTCCTGGCGTCTATTTGGACGGCGATGTGGAAGATTTTGTTATAATTTTCTTCTCTGATGGAAGGGTTATGACATCTTGGTGGAATATTCCGCCAACGTTGCAGCTTGAGGACTGGCACAGGCGCGGTCGTTGGGCGGAATCTCCAGATGGATCGATTAGCATCAAGTGGGAGCCAAAGTCAACAGACAGGCTGGAAGACCTGGAGCCGAAGGTGTATAGGATAGATTCGCAGCTGAAGGATTGTCTTCGGTCTCCCGATGGTAACTATCATATGAGGATGGGTGGGGTGACTGAGCTTAGGGACACGAATGCCCGTCTGAGGAATGAGCGAAAGTTGAAAGAGAAATAGAATGAGACGTTCGCGCAGGAGTAAGCTCAGCCACCCGAATGCTTGGGGCGATGCGTATGCCCTGGCGGACAACCGCATCTCTCGGGAGGTGTTTGGCGGGCATGATGCTGGTACTTCGAGCTGCGCAATTGACAATGGTGCTGGTGCCAATCAAGTTCCCCGTATGACGCGACTTGTCCCGGATACTTGGCTGATCTGGTGCTCCGCCCGTGTTTCTTGCTCTATTGCCTGAGCTTGACGTCATCTTGCAGCTATGATTCGCGATAAGGTACTTCTGGGATTGAAGGTGATTGCCGTGTCAATCGCTCTTTCGGCAGTCGATGGGTTGGGGGATGACCAGAAGTCCCCACCACAGGAAGCAAAATCGCCCTGGTCTTCAGACGATGAGCAAATATTTATCCTGATGAAGGATCGCGACCCCCTTCTCCTAAAGTTCTATGTTGATATACTTGCCGGTTCCAAGCAGCCCGAAAAACGTATGCTGGCCCTTGAAGCCTTAGCGTATGATAGAATGTTTCACGACGCCACGGAGATATTCGGAAAGAACTACCGAGTCAACCACCTGATCAAACTGGTAGTGGATGAGAGAGTGGAAGTGCGACGCCTCGCTAGAGATGTGCTGGATCACATAACGTCAGCGGAGATCGTAGAAATGGTTGGGCGCCTGCAGGCTATTGTAGACCAGAGTGGTGCGACAGAAGAGAGGGCGGGAGAATTGAAATCGGCCATTGAACACATGAAGCAAAGACTGCTGGATATTTCCAGTGGCAAACTGAAGGGCTGATGTCATGTCTATCAGTAAAACGCTTGAAACCGGCTTAGTCGGGAGTCGGAGCTGCAACCTCTTGAGAACGATGTCTCCTTACTACAAAAAACTTCGCAGCGTGTACGGAAAGGGACTCCTTATCATGCCCTCTGTCGCGGCCGTCATTCGCGACGAGGCTGATCGTTTGCTCTTGATCGAAAAGCATGACGGCAACTGGAGTCTACCGGCAGGTGCGATTGAGCCTGGTGAAACTCCGGAGCAAGCGGTCGCCCGGGAAGTGAAGGAGGAGACGGGCATGATCTGCACCGAGTTCCGATTGCTGACATTGCTGGGCGGATCTGGATATCGGTACACCTACTCGAACGGAGATCAGGTGGAATACCTCGTGGCCCTGTATCGATGCGCTGCCAAGGAGGATGGTGAGTCCACTGATGTTCAGGAGATCCGGAGCGTGCGGTATTTCGCAAGGGAGGCGATGCCGGGTCTGCCCCTGCCTTATGATCTTGATCTCTTGTTCCAGTGATGGATAGGAGCGGGAAACAAGATTGTGAGGGACCTGAAAGTGTCCAGCGAAGTCCATCAAGAGCCCACATCTAGAGGCTGCGGCAGTCTACGAACGAAGCAAGTCCTTTATAGGGAGGTCTGGAGTGAGGTTGCAACCAAGTGTTGTAGATACCAAGGACTTTGTGATAAGAGTTTGCCGTGAAAAATACCCGTCTGCCTAAAAGTAGACACCATATGCCAAAGTGAAGTCGATTGGTAATGCAGGCTCGGTACCGATGCGGTAGTTGTCGAAACCATCCGAGATCCCGCGAGGAGGGATCCCCCTGATTTATTGGCATCAGGTGATCGAGTGATCGGTCAGATGGCTTTTCTTGATCTGCTCGCAGAAAGACTCCTAGGTCCGTTGTGGAAGGAAGTGAGCACAAGTGATCGTAGTCGGAGAATGCCAAACTTGGGTCTAGGGCCAAGGCCCCATCCGGTGCCAGATGGCAGTTGCCCATTTGCCGCATGATTCTGTAACTAAAGATCTCTCTAGCAAAAATGTGGTCGAATTGACTTAAGTCTTCGCCCTGATTGAAAGCACTTTGAGGTAGTAGCACCTTCCTGTGTGAAGTAATTGATTTTAAGCTATGGCGCAACCCGGGGGAGGCGCGATAGAAATTGCCTACATTGCCCCCACCATAAAAGAGGAGCGTGTCTGCCTTGTCCGACGGCTCAAATGCTTTGCCAGGTCGTCCGTGCCGCACTAGTTCGATTCCACTCCTGGCAAATAGCTGTCTGAAGCCCATGGCGATTAATTGATCGCCTGGATTTCCGAATGGGTTGTCTATCATTTCGCATTTTGAACCTCGAAGCAAGTCGATCAGCGGCGCGAAATGTTTGTCGTCAAGTATGGGACCCATGAAAGTCGAAGTGTGTTTCCAATGTGAAGTGAGACTGAAGCGCGTTGTGGAAGGCTCATGGTGCTTCACTCAACAACAAAGTATGATTGCCATCCGATTTACTAAGGTCAAGCAGTAGCTCTCTTGATGGATTCTCCAATTTGACGTATGGCTGTACGTATTCTCTGAGTTTTGGTCGAAGTTTTTGCAAGCTTCCGCTCGATCAAAATATGAATTGCAGATGGATGACGTTGGTGCACAAATGGTGGAAGCGTGGCAAGAGGGGGCTCGAATCTCGATTCTCAGATTGAAGATGGCTCAAGATCTTTGCTAGATTTTGTGTTTAGGAATTTGTCGCTGCACAGTTCCAAGTCGAACAAAGCTGGATCTCAATCGTTAGCCATTGCCATTCGCATGTTGACAGTCGTCCTGACTAGCTACGCTCGGCCAAAAAATGTGCATTTGATCCATCGGGTGCTGCAAGCGCAGAGTGTGAAGCCGAAACTGTGTCTTTGGGACAACAATCCTACAACCCAGCTGGATGCATTGGGGTGGGATCTCTATGCTGCTTCCACCGAGAACAGGTTTTGCATTCCGAGGTGGCATATGGCCAAGCTGGCATCCACGCCCTACGTTGCAGTGATGGATGATGATCTGATTCCCAACGACGAGAATTTTCTTGGTGACGTCGTGTCGATCCTATGTGGGCGTCCCGAGATTGCGGCTGTAGGCTTGTTTGGTGTCATTCTGCAGTCCGAGACCTGCTATCGCCATTGCACCCATATACCGAACCGCAGATTTCAAGGGGATGTGAATGTGAGTTTGCTCAAAGGCAGGTTTGTCGCTTTCAGAGTCGAGAGTATCATGGACTTCACTCCGGTTACCTTTGACTGTGAAGACATCGAGGCCTCGGCGTACCTCGGCTCCCTTGGAACCCTGGTGGTTCCCGAGTTGCTGTCCAACCGTACCCGAGATCTCCCACGACAAGGGGGACTGGAATTTCGGCCGGATCACTACGACAGGCGAGAGGTGGCGCGCCGCCGTTTCTTCAAATGCTGAAACATTGCGTCTCAAAAGGGAATTGTTTCTGCCAATGAGGTAAGTTGGTTTCAGTTTTGGGAGGGTTTGCGTTGAAAAACTGTCATGCCCTTGGAGGTATGCGTGACTTTGCAAGCAACGCGGAACTGATCAAGAAGCTCAGTCTCCAGGTCCTCATTGCGGGACGGTTGATCCGTGGTGCCGTGAACAAACAACCACCCTCCGTGAGTAATGGCGGTACGCAAATGCTTTAGTGGATCAGGGGTGGTTGTGTTAGATACAATGCACACATCTACGGTGTTCGGTTCGAGAACTGGTAGTCGAGCGTCTGAAACTAACCGTATGCTCTGCGAGGCGTGACGAGAGCTGCTCTTGAAAACCGCGGTTAGGTATTCGCAAACCCCTGGACTTCCCATAATGAGAATTCGACTGGTCGGCTTGACTACGCACAGGATGGCGGTGGCTTCATCGTCGTGAATGAGGTCGCTACCTTGGGTGTGGCTCCATGTTCGACGCCCACGCATCCCTCCAATGTTGTCGCTGGAGAAGTGTCTTTGAAGGGCAATCCATCTTTCCGGGGCGTAGGTAGGGATCTCAGACTGCAGTTTCCCCACGGTTTGGTCACTGAACATCTGACGGAAGGGCTTTTTGCCGAGTTCCTTGAGAATTCTGGAGGCGCACCAACGGCGAATCATCAGAGCATGGTTGAAGTGGGTTTTAACACAACGGACCAACCCTGGGGAATCGGTTTCCAGGGGTGGTCTGACATGATTTCCCCCTAGAAAGAACATCCCCCAACCATCGGGTAAGTTGTCTATTAAGAAGTCGATCTTGCTCGTGAAATCTTTAGTGAACATCACATCATCTTCTAAAAGTAGCAGTGCATCGTCGTCGGACTGGAGGAACCTTCGGATCGCTATCCTTTTGGATAGTCCCACTGCGTAAGACCTCTTCCCAATGTTCCACCTGCGGCATTTCATTTCTGAGACGCACTCACCGTCGGCAGCGTGAATGAACTGGATCGTCTTGGCTACATCGTCGGGGGCAGTTTGCAGGAGGACAAAACGACGATCCTGTCGACGAGGCAAATTCATGCAGATGCAGCTTGTTTGCAGCGTCCACTTCTGGCCTGGTTGTTTCATTGTAGGTAAGAGGGACGTTGGCTTAAATGCCAGCAATGATCAATCGCGACACGGTTCTTACAAAAAGTTTTCATCCCACGCCGTAGGTTGATTTTTACTGTAACGTTTTTATTATTGTCTCGACAAAGTTTGCGCAGCAATCCTTAGTGTTGGCAATAATTTCAGGATAGAGGGGCTTTTACCAGGTGCCCTGACGATATTCCGTGAGTTTTGATTCGCTTTCCCCCCATGAAAAAGGCGTCTTCCCCCAGCAACGTGCCAAGTTCATCGAACAACATTGAGCCTACGCCAACGCCGACGTTTGTGCCTGTTACTCCGACTCCGACGTTTGCGCCGGTCACGCCTACGCCAACCTTTGTGCCAGTGACGCCAACACCAACGTTTGCGCCCGTCACTCCGACGTTTGTACCGGTGACGCCCACCCCGACTCCGACGTTTGCACCGGTAACGCCAACGTTTGTGCCCGTCACTCCGACGCCGACTCCAACGCCTACCCCGACACCGAGCAGCTCGTCCAGCTCTGGCAGTAGTGGTTCCAGTTCAGGAAGCGGAAGCAGCTCTGGCTCCGACAGCTCTTCTTCGTCCAGTTCCAGTAGCTCCTCTTCTTCATCTTCCTCCAGCTCCAGTTCGAGCAGTAGTAGTAGCAGTAGCAGTTCCTCTTCAACCTCCAGCTCCAGTTCTTCCAATAGCAGCAGCTCGAGCAGCAGTGAAGGGCCATGTGACAATCCTTCCTCCTTCCAGGACTTCTCAGAGGCATCCGGGCCGCAGTATCGCAAGGTGGCACTGAACGGTTTGCCTCTTTCGGACTCAAAACCTCAGGCGGCGGATGAGTCGGACGAAGACTCGGAGGAGACCTATGTCGATGCTCTTACGTTGTCCCTCAGGCATGACACCAGCGACATTTATGTGCCTCTGCCTGGTGGCGAGCTTGCTCTCGCAGTGAAACGCAGCGTATCGGAGGAGCAATGGAGCACCCATCCTGGATTGAAGCCCAGTCAGCAGGTTGATAAGCCTTTTGGTCCCTGCTGGACATCCGGGTTGGCAGCGCATGTCAAGTTCACCTGGAAGGACGCTGATGCTCCTTCAGGACATCAGTGCGAGGTGGAGCGCCCCGATCCTGATTACACGTTTGTGGTGGATGAGAACGGTGCCTCCCATCGGTTCGTCCTTATTTGGAACAAGTCCGGCGGGGGAGCTGCCCCTTATTTCATGCCGATTGCTTCCAATCGGTCTGAGAAGGACTCCTTTCTCATGCGCCTGGAGGTGGTCAATCCTGGTGACCCTCGCTCGCAGTGGCGCTTTCTATTCACTCGCAAGTTTGGCACCAAGCTTGAGTTCGAGACCGCCGGTCTGCTTCAGAGCTACCAGCTCAATCCGGGTGCTTCACCGCCCAAGATGCAGTATTATTCTTACTGCCGCCTCAAAAAGGCCACGGATCGGATGGGGAATGAGATCGACTTCTCTTTCAGTGGTACGGGTACCTTGATCCCGCAGACCATTGCCTGCGGGATCCGCAGTATCACGGTCGAGCGAACCGGCCAGATTATCACGGCCGTTACTGACCCCCGCGGCCATCGTACGACTTATCGCTACGGAACCGTCACTTTCGGGGGCAATACCTTCCAGCGGCTTATCGAGGTCGGTCGGCCAGAGGGCATCCGTATTCGCTATGGCTATGCGGGTGCCACTGAGCTGGACAATACGCCTCAGACTCCGCCTTCCCCTGGGCAGCCATCGCCTCCGCCCCAGTACTTCTACCACTACAATGTCTCAGCGATCACGGACCCTCTGGGGCGGTCCCATCGGTTCCTGTACGCGTTTGATCATTCGAAGGAGACCTACTCCACGGCATCAGGCACTCCTACGTGGTACCTGCAGCCCGGTCTTCCGAGGGTGGTCCAGCGCGTGACGCTTCCAGACAACAACTTCAGTATCTTTTCTCAATCCGCGGCCCCTTTGCGCATCCAGTTTTCGCCTGACCCAAGTGAACCGGATGGGTTTCGCAGCTATCTTACGGGCGATCGTGTCAACACGGTCACCGACGCCTTGGGCAAAGGCAGGGTTTACACGTTCTCCCAGCCGGTGTTTATCGATGCCAAAGAGTTCGAGGATTTGTTCTTCGACACGGGCAGCCCACGCAAACGTTTCTTCCTCATTCTCTGGACACGCCTTGATCTAAAGCACCCTACTCATGTCACGGAGTCTTTCCGGTTCAATCCCGAGGCCAACATGGCCTTGTCCAGGATAGAAGACTATAGCGGAAACATCACCACGTTCGACTACGACAATTGGTGGTCAGTCGACTATGTTTTCCCCTGGCTTCCCGCTCGGCTCAAAAATAGTCCGATCTTTGTCAGGCACTACTCCGACCCCACGGGTCAGATGAACGCCCTCGGCCGGTACAAAATTTTCAGATATCTCTCGGAGGACCCGACTCTCCCGAGTGCCCGGGTGATGACTCTCTTCGTCGATGAGGAGAGTAGACGCACGGAATATGAGGTGGACAGCACCCGAGGGCTTCGTCTTTCAGAGAAAGTGCGTACCGCCGGTCGCTTGCTCGTTCGGCAGACTGACTATACCTACGGAAACGGCACCTTTCCTTCCTTCCTCACGAAGACGACGGTGCAAAACGGGGTGAGTGCAGGCAACGACCTCGTCACGACTTACACCGCCGACGCTTATGGCTACAAGGCCACGGAAAATGTCGGCGGCCTTATGCCTCGCTCCTTTGATCACGACGCCAATGGCAACCAGACAAGGATGACAGACGGCCGCGGACTGGAGACGGAGTTCGTCTATGACGACGCCAATCGCCTCATCCAAACCGACTTTGAGGACGGTTCCTCCCGCTACATGGGCTACGACACGGCGGGGAACAAGATCCAGGAGGAGGACGAAAACGGCCACATGACGTGGCACACCTATGACCGGCTAAATCGTCTTCTCTCTACTACGAGGGACATGGATGACGGTCCTCCGCTGGTTACATCAAATACATACAATGCGTTGGGCTCGCGGCTTACTACTACGGACCCCCGGAACAACGTCACGACCTTTGAGTATGACGACATCCAGCGCCTCATCAGTACAACGGATCCGCTGAACCACACCACGAGTCGTTTCTATGGGGCCAACAGCGGGTCCAGCGTCTTCGACGTCTCCGGATTCAAACCCGTCCGCATCCGTGATCCCCGGGGATACGACACGCATTTCACCTACGACGCTCTCTATCGCACCACCGAACAGGCCGCCGAATACGGCAGCGGCACCGCTACCACGGAGACGGACTATGACGATGTCGGCAACCCGGTCTCGGTCACGGATCCTCTCGGGCACACGACCGCTACGGAGTTTGACGCCCTGAACCGGCCGGTTCGTGTCACCTTTGCTGACACCACTTTCACAGAGAAAACCTACACGCCTGCCGGGCTGGAGCGAACTCTAACCGACGAGATGGGTCGTGTGACCGAGCATCATTACGATGACGCTGGTCGTCGTATCCGCATCGTCTTCCCCAATCCGGGTGGCGGAGCCCCGGAGGTGCTCATGGACTATGACGACGCAGGCAACCTGGTGTCTCAAACCGATCCCAACCTGCACGTCACGACGTTCACGTACGACGATCGCAACCGCAAGGTTGAGGAGGAACTCGCCGCCATCTCGCGGCTTGTTGTCACCGGCTACGACTTTGTGGGCAATGTGACGTCGATGACCGATGCGAATAGCAACGCCACCACGACCGACTACGATGCGGCGAACCGACCCGTGCTGATGACAGCCGCCGACGGTGCGACCACGGAGACCTCCTATGACGCAAATGGCAACGCCCTTGCTGTCACCGATCCGCTGGGCAATGTCACGGTCAACACCTATGACGACCTCAACCGTCTCCTAAGCACCACCACCACGCCCTCGGTTGGCGATGACATCGTGGTGAGCTACGCCTATGACCAGGTCGGCAACCGCACGCGCCAGACGGACGGGCGCGACTGTATTGTGCGCTTCACCTACGACGGTCTCAACCGTCTCCTCACCACCGTGCATGATGCCGACACTGCTCTGGAAGCCACGGAGACCAACGCCTACGACGACCTCAACAAGGTGAGTTATGAAGATGCCGAAGGCCGGGTGATCGAGTTTGCCTACGATGTTCGCAACCGCATCACCGGCGAAACCGTCCCGAGCCGTCCCCAGGACAACCGCACCCGCACCTATGACGATGTGGGCAATCTCCTCTCCGTCAGCCACGCCGGGGACACCTGGCGGGATACCGCTCAGACTTACGATGCACTGAACCGCGTTGTGAGCGAGACGAGTTCAGGGCTTACCCACACTCATACGTACGACAAGGCAAACAACCGTCTCACCACCACCTATGACAAGAGTGGCAGGGTGCTTACCCGTACCTACGACGCCGGCAACCGTCTCCTCACCCAGGAAGATGTGCTTAGCGGTGAGCCTACCCGCCTCACCAGCTTTGCGTACGATCCGCAGGGGAACTTGCTGGTGAAGACCCTCACGGACAGCAGCACGGAAAACCGCACCTATGACGTGCGCAACCGTGTCATTGAGATGCACGTGAAAGAGCCAGACGGTACTACTACCCGTCTGCTCCAGACCTATGAATACGACCTGGCGGGGAATCTCACCGCTTTGGAGGAAAGCAGCACCGTTGGAAGCCTGCCCACCCGCGTGCTCACCTGTGCTTACGACGGCACCCATCGTCTCATTGTTGAGGCCGACCAGCGGGGCTTGGCCCCCGCCATTGTCACCAACTACACCTACGACAAGGCAGACAACCGCGTCTCGCGCGAGGTCTTCGGCGGTCCTGATGCTGGCACCACCACCTATGCCATCGGCAACGGAGGCAACGGCACCGGAGCCAACCAGATCGCCAGCTTCACCCGGCCGGACACCAGCGTGGTAGCATTCACCTATGATCTCACCGGAGCCCGCACCAGCCGCACCAATGACACGCGTACGGATACCTACAGCTACGACGTCTGGACGCGCCTACTCACGCTTGACCTGCAAACCCCGGCGACTCCGGGGGATCGCGGTCTTTATGAGTACAGCTACGATGCCCGCACCCGCCGGGTGTCACGTGAGGAGTTGAGTGCCCCCACCGTGCTTACTTTCCAGGGCGGAGTTAGCATCCAGGAATACGCGGCCAGCCCCGGCACCAGCGTGGGCAGCCTGCCCAATCCCACGGTGGAATTCGTGAGGGGGCCCGATCAAGGCGGCGGGGTGGGAGGCATCCTCTACAGCGTGCGCAGCGGCGCAGCGAGCCTGGCGCACAGCAGCGCGCGAGGCGATGTCGTGGCAAAGGTGGATGAGAGCACCAGCACGATGACCTGGCAGGCGCAGTACGAAGCGTTTGGCCGCCGACCTGAGGAAGCGGGCGCGAATCCAGACCGTCAGCGCGCGAACAGCAAGGATGAAGATCCGACAGGGTTGTTGAACGAAGGGTTCCGATATCGGGACCTGGAAACAGGGATGTTTATTACGCGAGATCCTGCCAGGTTTGTGGATGGTCCGAATTTGTACACATACGTCAGCCAAAATCCGTGGACTAGTTTTGATCCGAAAGGTTTGGAGATTAGAAAATTCAATGAGATTAAGAGGAAGGATGATTCTGGTTGGGATAAGAAGCCAAAGAGAGATGCTCTGACCAAGAGCAAAGAGCAATATGAGAAAGATTTGAAGGCATGGAATTCAGCCGTGGCTAACCACGAATTTAATCAAAACAATGTTCGTGAAATTAAAGCATGGGAAAACTACAACAAAGCCATCCAGCTTCTCGAATCAACGCCGGAGGGTAAAGTGCTCTTGGCTGAAATGAATCGTACAGATACTGGAAACATCTATGAAGTTGCAATCAGTGAAAGTCATAAGGGTATAAATATTGGTGCTGGTGTAGGGTTGCCTGGAAAAACTCAAGGCTTGGATTACGAAGGCTCGTCCTATGTTACTGGCGTTGTGCTTGATCCGATGACAATGGGGGGGTCTACGACAAGCTTGAATGGCGGGGTAAACGTGGACTCACCGGCTTATGGTTTAGTATGGCACGAGCTGTATCATGCAGCTGAGCCTTCGCGCCTGAATCCTGACCCGTATCGCTTCGGTACAGTGAGTCCAAAAGATGCGCCACTTGCTGATGCGGTGCGGAAAAATTTCCACGAACGACGTGCGGTGCGTTTTGAGAATATCATCAGAGGTCGGCTCGGTGGAAGGGTTGTGGCCCAAATATACGCCCCCAATACTATTAGGGAAACTCAGGTACCTGACCCTCTTGGAGTTGGGGAATATGCCAAAAGTCTATGAACGTCTAACTTCTATATGCATGAAACTTGCTGCGCTATTGTTAGCTACTATCTGTTTGGAGGGTGAACTTTGGAGCCAGGAGGAGGTTCCAAAGGTTAAGATGGACTCGGACCAGTACGTAAAGGATATTCAACGACTCTCCGCGAGTTCTCTGCCAAGCGAACGGGGGCGAGCAGCAGAGGAGATTGGAGCCCGCCCCGAGGAACCTTTGCAACTGGAGATTCTCTGGAAACTCATGGCAGACAAAGATCCGGGCGTGCAAGGTCAGGCTGCACTTGCGGTGGCTTCTAATGCACCAAACTCTTCGCTTTCCTCTGATGCAGCTCAAAAGCTAGCGAAGCACTTTAGGCAGCAATTGGAGACCGGCCGAACTATTGTCGGGCATCCCGAACCAGACCTAGCTAAGATCAGACTCCTCGTGTGCAATGCGCGTGCATTCCGGTCGCTATCTCTTTGGCATCCTGTAGTCTCTATTCGGGAGTATCGCCTGATTCAGGGGGCAATATTTCTGCCGCTGTTGAGAACGCTTTCGAAAGTTCGGACTGATAGTTACAACGATCCTTACCTTGCGGTGCTGTCTCTTATCGATGATCCGGATGTTGCCTTGCGAGCGCTCGATGTTACATGGCGTGAGGATGTTGAACGGATTTCTCCAGCGCTAGTGCTCGCTAATATGAGACATTATCGAACTGACTATCTTTTCGGGGACGGTCGGCCGATGAGATGGTGTCTCAGGAATTTGTTGCTGTCCAAGAAGGAGGAGTTACGAGTTAGAGTTGTTGGTGGTCTGGCTGATCCTAAGGAGAGAAAAGAATGTGAGTACTACCTTGATGAGTTGTTCGCTGGGGAGTGACCTCGCTGAGACTCCAAACGCAATGCAAATGGACAGACTAGAATGGCGCTGACAAACGTGACAACCCATAGCAGCGATGCGACTCAAGCGTGGTGGGCTTTCCCTATGGCCTCAGGGGGGCGCACGAGCCGCACTGATGACACACTATGAGCGAGAACTGCGACAGTCTGGGGACTTCTTGCATCCCATCGTCAGGATTGGTAATCTGGATCTTCGGCAGGCCATCGTCTGGAAAGACCACTTTGGCGCTGAACCTTAGTGCGCGATTGACCAGAAATGGGAGTCAATTAGTCATTTTGGATGGAGACGAAGTTCGCAAAGGTCTATGCAAGGACCTTGGGTTTTCTGTTGCAGATCGTACTGAGAATATTCGACGGGTCGCGGAAGTCGCCAACCTCGTGGCTCGATTCGGGAAAGTTGTAGTTGTGGCGTGCATCACACCACTTGTGTGCCAGCGTAGTCTTGTAGCTTTACTTCTAGGAGACGCAAGAGTTCACTTTGTGTACCTCCCTGCTAGCGCAGAAACCTGTGTGCAACGTGATGCAAAGGGGCTTTATGCCTGCGCACTTAGGGGTGAAATCAATGACATGACTGGGATCTCCTCGAAATTTGAGCCTATAGATCCGGTGCTGGAAAGCGAGTTTATTGTGGCTCCCAATGAAGGCCCTTTGGAAATTGCAGAGTTTGTTATCCAGCGGATAGGTTTGACGTTGTAGCCGCTATCTCGAATCAGTCTTGCCTTTCAAACTGATAACCAAACAGTCTGATGTCGTCACTGTACTTTTGCCCTATTTGCTGGACAAGCTCTTCGTCATAGTGCGTGGAGTAGTGACCTAGATCTTCTTGTTTGAAGATATGTGGCAATTCTGGAGTTTTGATCCCCAAACGGTTGCAAATTAGAGAAAAATCTGCCTCAAGATGTTCAAATCTTCCAATGAAGTCGACGGTAAGTTTTCCCTCTTTGTCCGTCAAGTAATCTGATTGCTGTGCCCCTAAGTCCTGACCCCATAACCATTGCTTCGTGTAGCAGAGGATCTTGAGGTTGTCGGAAATGCATTCCCCATTGAATACTTGCTTTCCAGTCCTGGCTTGCAAGTAGCGAACTTGGGAGACCGCCCGGCTCCATGGATTTCTCACAAAAGCGAACTTAAAATATGCAGTTAAGTCGTAGTTGCTTTTTTGAAACCACCTGATCTTGTTGTGCTGCATGCCTGTCGGAGGAAGACAGTGGCGTCGAGCCATCTCCTTGGAAAGTGTGCTCCAATCTGGCACGCCCAAGCATGACTTCATGAGCGCGTTTTCGATGCTTGTTCCTGCACATTTTGGAATGTGGATGAAAATAAATGGCTTCGGAAGGAATGCGATCATTGGTGGTGATATCCTACGCATTGTAGCCGCTGGCAAAACAAAAACTAGAATGTGCGTACCATGATTCATTTTTTATCCGTCCACACTAGTAAACGATGGGTTGATATTCAGCGGCGATTCATTGAAGGCAATGTCGCAGCGCCTCATCGATTCTGGTTATTCCTTGAAGATGAAACTGATGAAGTGCGTTCAACTTACGTTTCTTCGACTTGCTACGTTGCCAGAAGCGGGGTTGTGGATCCTCCAAACTCACGTTCATCGGGACGTCACGTCGCGAGGCTAAACAAGCTTACCCGACATGTACTCGGTCAATCATTGGTTGTTGATGAGGATGTATTGGTATTTCTCGACTCAGATGCTTTCTTAATTCGCAACATCGAACCGCTGGTCGAGAAATTGAAACGGTATCCCGTCATCTCTGTGCAAAGGCTGGAGAATGGGGATCGTCATAGCCACCCCTGTTTCTTCATGACCACTGTCCGTACGTGGAAGTCCCTCAACGGAGGCTGCGGAACAAGTGGGCCAATGTGGCATGTAGGTCGCACTGATAGCGTTTTCAGACCAAAAAAAAGCGATACCGGTGGTGCAATTTACAATGAAATAAAGCGGCAAGGGTTGAAGTGGTTACCGCTCAATCGAACAAATGTTGTGGACTTTGCACCCGTATTGTTCGGCATCTACGGGCATACTGTCTACCACCATGGATGTGGAAGCAGAAGTCCAGTCGTTGATGTTCACATAGTTGCTGTTCGTGGTAAGCCTCAAGCCCTACAGCATATGCGATGCTGTTTTGGGCGGATGAGCAATTTGGTTTACAATAATATCGAAAAGGAGCCGCACTTTTTTAGAGTTTTTGAGGGTCATAGTAGACGCTAGGTTTGTCAATGTGACGAGCCCACGAGCTTGAGTTACCATGAAAATCCAGTGGCTTGAGAATTGTCCACAACACAAGGTTCTCGTTCCCGTGCCCAAATAGTACGCGCGTGAAAAGCAAGGCATAGTTCTTTCAATTCACAGTAAAAGCGAGAGAAGCATTTTGGAAAATTGCGCTATGATCTGTCACATCGTCTTGCTCATTTGAGAGTTTCAATGCGTGAGTGCGGAGATTGTGAAGTTGATTGTGAACCATCCTTTCCATAGATCTTGGGGCCCAAGGTATCACCCCCGCCCGCCATATTTTCTTCAGCCGTTCAATCCCGATATAAGGGTGTTGAACCGCAGGGAGTTTTTCTATATCCAATGCCTCTCGTGCTGCTACATTGAGCCAATTGGAGAGTCGATCGTCACTAATGGCGGCAACATCGAGACCGACATCTTCGAATGTATCGGGCTTCAGGTTGTACCCTCCATGTAGCCAACGTTCATCACCATGAAGTGATGTGCCGACTGCGGGAGGCAACCAAATGAACGGAAGATGCTTCGACCAGGTTGTGGGGTGCCACCAGTGGCGGGAATTGTATCTACCACTGATGTCGCTCCATTCTTCATCTTGGCCCGCGATCCAGTATGAAGGGCTGTAGACCGGCCAGTCCCCGCGCTCATGTGCAATTCCCAGCTGGTGATCAATGTGCCATCCACCTGGGTGCTGGATGTAGTCAGGTGCGTGCCAAATATGCTGGTGCATGCGTACCATGGCGCGGCTGTGTACAGCAAAGGCATGTGTGCGATTCACACAATGACATTTCAGCACGTATGGTGAGGCTGCAACCGGGGTGGCGTCCTTGAGGTGTTGCCCGCCCAGGTAGATTTGGCCCCAGTCTTCTGGCACCTGCTTCATGAATCCCTTCAGAAGGGACCCGGCATCAGGTTGAAACACAACATCGTCTTCGAGGATGAGGACGTTCTCAATTCCGTCGGCAATTGCTTCGGCTAGCACGCGTGCGTGAGAAAGGTGACATCCCCATGCTCCATTGCCGGCATTCCACCATGCCGGCGGGGGCATTTTGTCTCCGGAATACGATCTTACCCAGGTGATATTCTTCTCAAAGCCTTGTTCGGCGAGATGGCGGGTCAGCCTCTCTCTGCGCTCTGGCTTATAAGGTAGATTGAGAATGCAGATGCGTTCAAAGTAATCGCTCAGGGTGGCCATAACGGGAAAAATTAACGCTAAAAGTCATTACCATGGCAACAGAAAGTTGACCGCGGTCGGAGCTTTGTGAACATGCGGATTAGTCACTTGGCATTGGCGAAGTGAGCGTGACGGGGCTGTACCCAAAAAGAGCGAAATCTTTTTGGTAGAGACTTGCCACCAGTTGCAGCGATGCTGGGTCATAGCAGTCCTGCCATGGAGCATGTGATGACGCATTCCTCTTCGGCAAATGGGTGCCGTTGAGAGCGTATCTGCGGCAGAGTTGAGTCCAAGTCCTTGTCATTGCTTCGAATTGAAAGATTTTGTCCACCAAGATCTTCATTGTGGGGTCGCACACAAAACAATGCTGAGGCATCAAATGCACGATGTTCGTCAAGAGATCCTCTGACTCTGCAAGTTTGACGACAAACGATCGGAAATCTTTCGCTTCGTGGACAACCTGATTGTTTAGGGCAGGGTTGATGGGTCTCTCTCGCAGATAGTTGAATGCAGAGACGAGGCGATCAGCCGGATGACGAACGATTGCGAACTTGAAGTAGCCACGGAATTTCTCGGGGAATGCTCGCCGATAGCCCAACGCAGTGGTGTGCCCTCCCACAATGCGGTCTTGCGATTCTTTGAGGGCGTTTTCAATTGAGGTGCCAGCACACTTTGGCACGTGCACAAAGATGGCTCGCAAGTGGTCATAGATCTGAGGATTGGGATAGACCATGTAAAGTGCCTGGGAGTGAAGTTCATTGGCGCTGCCAGGTGGCCGCGCGGATGTGATAGCCGTAGCGACGCTCGCCAACACCATCACCACACCGTTCGTTGTCAAATATGTCTGGATCGAGGATCCTGATGCAGCCTACGTCGGCCTGCCTGGATAGGAGCGAGTCGTAAAATGCACCCAGGGCAAGGGGGCCTGTGTGGCGCAAGACTGGCGTGTTGTCTGGCAGGGCCAGCATGAAGTCCACCGCTTCCAGCCAGAACTCCTTGCCGGGGGTTGCGGCCATCCATGCATTGCCGAGAAATGACCACTTTTTGACTCGAGCTTGGGTGGATTGGTAGAAATACAAGTCAGACCCATCTTTAAACAAGCTGTCGATACAGTCGGTGAAGACGAAATCGAGGTCTGCATACACACCGCCAAAACGGTGCAGGATGAAGTAGCGGGCCACGTCAACTTTCTTGATGGGCTTGTTCAATGCCTTCCAGCGTTCATAGTACGCGGAATAGCAGTCGCGGATGAAGTTGTCGAGATCATCATCGGTCCAGAATTTGTATTGCCAGTGTCCCAGATGGGTTCGTACTGAGGCCTGGGATCGCTTGAAGATCCAGAAGGTAATCTCGTTGACCTTCCAAGTCTGATGTATCACTTGGGGAACCATGATCTTAAAGTGAGTACACGGTCTTTTTCATCCACCCCTGCGAGCGACTCACCGGCCACACTACCAGTCGAGCAGGGGAAGAGCCGGCCAAAAACTGGACTCGACGTTCTTGGACCGAACCGAGTGCCTCCAGACTATCGTAAGGTGCATCGTGCCGATACAGAACTTTTCCATTTGCATCCTCGATGCCAAAGTACACAAACTGAAGGTCATCCGCCTGGAGAACGTCTGTGGGCTGCCAACTGTAAGTTAACGTATAGTTGCGCGCGAATTGTCGAGCCCACTCGGCCTCCGTCGAGAATGTGCTGGGTGGCTCCTTCCCCGCGATGGTGTCGTTATGCAGGAGTCGCTCTGCGAAGTTGATTCCTGCATAGATTTCATAGTCGCGATGACTGCGAACTGAACCCAGGCCGTAACGCCCCAGCTCCACCTCGTTCTCTTCCTCCTTGAGCAGCTTCCGTAGACGTTTTTTGCTCACGACATCGCGTTCATGCCAAGCAGCTCCCACCAGCTCTTTGTTGGCAGTGGTGTGATCATCCCAGTGCTTCACCCTGCCTTTACGAGTGTATTCGTGCCAGACCAAAGTGCGGTGGGGATGAAACAGGTCATATCCGAGCGTGTAGGATCGGATGCTTAGGCTGATTTCATCTCCTGCGAAATACAAATTGGGATCGTAGGCATACTCTTCACAGTGCTGGCCAATCGTGAAAAAATAGTGTCCCGAAACAAATCTGGCCCGGACTGGGCCAGTGAGGTCGCGCCAATTCGGAATAAGATGGGGGCGAAACAGGATGGTGCCTGACGGCGTGAAACGATCTGCGACCATTTTGAAGGGCTCGTTTCCCGCCTTTGTGTTGGTAGGGGGATCGTAAACGCCGGCATAGGTGGTCAGAATGGGCTTGCGACTTCCAATCGACTCTAGGTCGGATAGAAGTTTACGGTCCCATTCTTTCTCAAAACGATGATGTGAGTCTAGTTGAAGGGTGAAAGATTCGCCTTCATACATTTTCTGGATCCGAGAGCGAGCCCAACACAGCCCCTTGCTCTCCTGCCATGGGACTTCATCTATTCTGAAGTTTGACCTGGTCTTCCATTCATCAAGTCTTCGATCTTCGCTATCACTTTGCCAGCAAATCCCAAAAGTGAGATCGTTCTTATACTTGGCTTTTGAAATGCAATCCTCCAGAGTAGGAATGAGTTCAGGGTCCCGATATGCTGCGATTTGCACGTAAATCATAGGCTCAACGTGAAAAACTTTTCGTCTGACGGAACCCTAGCAATCAGATGATTGAATGTCGAAAAAAATGATCTTCTTGTAAGAGATTCTTTAGAATCGGTCGGGTGCAGGCAACTGCTGGCTATTGAAGGCGCTAAAGTTTTCGCTTTGTATGCGATCTTAACCCTTTATACCAGTGAGCGGTAGGATGTCAGCGAATGTCACCTCCCGACTCTGCAACGGCAAAGAACCTTGCGATCAGCGCTGGTATCGTCCTCGTGGCGACGGTGGTGACGTATTTTGCGTGGAGCATGTTCAAGTTTCACGAGCACTCGAAAACGGACTATTGGCGTCGGGACTATGCTCCATCTGCCGCTGATCTCGCTGGATTTGCTGAGCAGCACTATCCATCGTCAATTCACCGGGTGTTTGAGGTGGGGCATTCATCGCGGGTCAATGGAGATGGAGAATCCCTGACCATCTGTAGCTATGATCCTGCAGACTCCGAGGCGTTCATATCGGTGATCAAGGCTGGAAACGGCTGGGCCGAAGGACTTCCCAAGGACTCGCATTGGAGCTACACGCTGGAGCGCGATGCCCCGCGGCACCTGTGGATCACTGCCTCAGATGTGCCTGAGGACTTTGTTCACGCGGTCAAGGGACCGGATGAACTGACCTGGCGCCTGATCAACCGCAAGAAGGGTATTGTTTACCTCCATACCGTGCGGCGTTAGCCGGATACCCATATGAAAGTTTTTTTAATAATACACAGACACCATAACGATGAACCAGTTGCCACTAAGTGAGTATCTGCGTCGTCCCATCGAGGACGTGGCGGTTCTCGAACAAGAGCCAGAGTATTTTGAGAGAGAAGGTCTTCTGATCTTTACTGAGACTTATGATGACCTTGATTGGTACAAGATAGCGCTATTTACCGATAGCAAAGGGCAAGCTTTTGGGATTAAACGCTATCGAAATTGCCCAAGTTCCGGGGTGTTTTTGCTAGCGGAAATAAATCACACTCTCTCCCTTCATGAGCAGATTGAAGGGGTGTTGCAACTACTTGGTTTAAGTGGCGAAAGCGTAGTTTGGGCGCGAGAGGATGCTCATTGGCCAACTGATAACTGCGGTAGAGAATAGTAATGCGTAAGCGTAATGCGTGGTCATGCTGCGTAGGGAGTAGCGCAGAACTTTGGTTCGCCAGTCGCGCCATCCACGAGATTCAATGCCGACTCGAGAGGGGTGGGCAAAAGGAAAGAGGTTTAGGGTCTGGCCGTGACCGCTTTTAGCTGCCGACTCTACGAGGTTGTGATCTCAGAGACACCTTCACGGTTTGTAGAACTCACTTCGGAGTTCTGGTCCAACTGCCAGTGTACCCAGGGTGGCGGCTCGTGCCTCGCCTTACCCTGGGCTATTTTGTATGACGCCTTTGGCGTCAGGGCGCGTGCCTGGGGTTGGTGGTGCAGACGCTTATCACGATGTCCATGTGCGTCCTCCTTTTTTGGATCAATTCAGAAAAAACGAACTTCTGCCCCGTCCGGATCGGTCCAGCCTCGGTTGGAGTTGTCTCCGGGAACCGCCATGTCCCAACCCACCAGTCCGGTGGCGTTCGGGGCGCCGCTGATGCCGGGGCGCGTGTTCCAGGTGTTCACGGCGAGGTGATGGTGGTACTTGCCCCGGGCCATGAAGATCGCGCCGGAGTAGTTGTCCTGGGTGACGCGGAGCTTGAGGTGGTCGAGATAGGCTTGGGCGTTGGTGAGTTGGGAAGTCTGCAGGTGGATGTGACCGATGTGCATCGGTGCCGCAGGAGCATCCTTGACCGCATCTTGTTGGGCCAGGATGGTGCGGAGAGGCAGGGAAAGACTGACCATCTGGATCTTGTCGCCCTTCCAGGGCCACTCGTTCTCGGGCTTGTCCCAGGCGAGTTCGATGCCGTTTCCGTCGGGGTCTGCCAGATAGACGGCCCAGCTCACGGCGTGGTCTGCTGCTCCGTGGAAGTCCAGTCCCGGCATGGCGAACATACGGCGCAGGGTGAGCTTCCACTCCAGCAAGTCGGGAAAGAGAAACGCGACATGGAACAGGCCCGGAGCGCCGCGGGTGGGAGCAGGTGCGTTCTTGTCTTCAAGAAGGGTGATCAGCACGGCCTTGTTGACGGGATGCACGAGATTGATGGTGCCAGTCTCTCCGGAGCGGGATTCGGGAATCAGGCTTAGCAAGTGAGAGTAGAAGGTCCCCAGCGTCTTGGCATCGCGGGTGCGGAGAATGACTCGCCCAATGATGGAGTTGGTGGTGGGGGCATTAGAAGTGGGGGCGGGGGCATTCATGGCAGGAAAGGCTGAGGGTGGACGAGTGGATGGTCTGGCGGGTCGGGGGCGGGCGTTGCTCAAGGGCGGCCCGAATCGGGCCGCCCTAGGAGGCAAAGGGAGCTGAAGACTGATTACGACTGCTTGCTCACGGCACGGTCAACCGAGAAGCGGCCGGCGCCCGAGATGACGAGGGCGAGGGCGATGCCCAGCACCAGGACGAAGAATTCAACGCCTTCACCCTTCTGCGTGCCCATCCAGTTCATGAAGAAGCCGTTAGCCAGGTGGACCTTCACCATGGCGGTGCCGAACACGGTGCCGATGGCGATCGCGGCGGGGCGGACCGCAGCACCCGCGATCAGGAAGAGCGGAGCAAAGAACTCCACGAGGATCACGCCAAGGGCGAGGATCCAGGGGATGCCCATCGTGCTGGTGAAGAAGCCCATGGTGCCTTCATAACCGTAGCCGCCGAACCAGCCGAGGAGTTTCTGGGCGCCGTGGGGGAAGACCACCGCAGCAAGAGTCAGCCGGAGAACGGTGGGGGCGAGGGCATTGTTGGTGCCGACTGCGGTGTTGAGGACCGTGCGGACCACACCGTTGTCGGTGGTGTTGGAACTAAGCACGGCAGGGGAAGTGGAGGTCGTATTCATCTTGGTTACTTGATTGAAGATTTTCGTTTTCTGTTTCAGGCGGGTTGCCTGTCTGGGGTGAGCATGGCTCACCGTGCGGTTTCGCGATAATGCCCGTCCGCTCTTGCCGTTATGCGTTTTGCGTATACCCTTGGGGTAACAAAACGGCAGCTTCCTATGATTGATTTGCTCAGGGCGTTCTTCGTGGTGCTAGAGGAGGGGAGTCTCAATCGGGCGGCGACCCGGTTGCATGTGACCCAGCCTTCCTTGTCCAGGCAGATGCAGGCTCTGGAGCACGAGATTGGGGGACCTTTGTTGGAACGTCAGACGAGTGGAGTGAAGCCTACGGCACTAGGGCAGGCGACGGTGGCCTGCATGAAGCCGGTGCTGGAGCGGTATGAAAGCGGACTGGCAGAGTTGCGCCATCAGGCACGGGGGCAGCGCGCGGAGTTGCGCATTGGCTACATCGGCTCGGCGGCCCAGTTTTACCTGAACCCCGCGCTGACGGAGCTGCGCAAAAGGCATCCGGAAGTGCGGGTGAAGCTGCTTGACCAGGCTCCGGGCGAGCAGATCGCGGCGCTGCAGCAGGGTGACATAGATCTGGCGTTGATTGGTCAGGAGGGAGCGGCGCTTGCCGGAGAGTACTACACCAAAAAGCTTGCAACGCTGGGTGTCTGCGTGGTGCTGCCGTCGGATCACCCCCTGGCGGTGCGGCGGGAGCTGGCCCCGGTTGATCTGAAGAAGGAGGTTTTCATCGGCGCACCGGAGAAGGATGTGCCGGGGCGGAATCGGTGGATCACACGCATCTGCCGCGCCGGTGGCTTCAAGCCCAAGTTCATTGCTGATGCGGAGAGCATTGGCGAGGCGTTTTCCATGATCGCCAGTGAGGGCGCGGTGACACTGCTGCCGGACTACTTTGCCCAGAGCCCACCTCCTGGCGTGGCGCTGGTGCCGCTGATCGACAAGGCGGCCACCTGGGATCTTCTGCTGCTCTGGCAGCGGGGCAAGGCCTCGATGGTGCTCAAGGCCATGGTGGAGATCCTGACGAAGGTGGGTGAACGCAATTCACGCGCTGGCAAAGAGCAGTGACAGGCCGGGGTGAGCGTCGCGTAATCGTAGGGTGAAGACGATCTGCCGTATGCGAGGAGGGCCACTTCTGGTCTGTGTGGTCGTGTCTCTGGTCCTGCCTGTTCTGGCGCAGGAGGTGCCGAATCTGAAAGACTTGAAGGTGCCGGACCGGACCTGGACCCTGTTGGAACAGGGGACATCTGCCAAGGCCGAGCAGCGCTCACCAGCGCGGCAGGGTGGAAAGCACCCCTACGCGTACTCCTGGTGTGTCTTTCAACAGGAGGCGTCAGGGGATCTGATGGCCGTGGTGGTGGACCGCTATGCCGGGATTGCCCGGGAGCTGGGCACGGAATCGCATTTGCAGTCGATAGGGGATCGGTTTGTGGCCGGATATCCCATGATGATGCCAGAACGTGGGCGTTTCCTGAAACCTGAATTCGGATGGTCGGTGCTCTCCCTCAAGCTTCCTGCTCCGGAGAAACTGGTGGTTCGGAAGGCAGATGGCACCCGGAAGGAACAAGAGACGCTGGAGTACATCCAGCTCTATGAGATTCCGACTGAGAGGCCGGCAAAGCCGGGAGACCCACGTTGGCTGATGGGCGTGGGGTATTCCTACATGCAAGGTGAGCTGGCCGTGTATGTACAGCACACCTCTAAAAAGGTGATTAGCCAGGAGGAGGTGCGGGCCTTTACTCAGTGGTTGCTGAGCCACGGGGAACTCTGAGAGGTAGAAGTGCAGGGGGGCAAGGAGCGGTCTCGGGAGGGGGATAGCAAGGTCCCTCTCAAGATGCACCGTTGCTGGCATCCCTTCAGGATGCAATACATCGTGGAGTACCCGGAGGTATCAGTCGCTCCGCTCCTTCAACCTCCGGCTAATGGCTTTGATGCCTCCGGCATCGGATGGCATGTGAAGGGAATCTCCTTCTGGTGCAAGAGCCTGGGAATTCGCTCGTCAAACAACCAAACAAAAAGGGGCAGCCGTTGGTGGCTGCCCCTTTGAGGAACTATCAAGACCAAGTCTTCTGGCGGTTAGCCCTTTTTGTAGGGCTTTGCTTCGAGCTTCTTGGCCTCGCCCTTCAGCGGCTTTTTGAGGGTGCTGAGCCAAGCGACGATGTCGCGGGCTTCGTGGGCGTTCAGGAAGACGCTCATGGGGGGCATGGCGGAGACCGGTGGGGAGGCGGTGGCGACGTCGGCTTTCTTCACGCTCCAGAGGTCTGGTGCCACGAGAATCTCGTAGGCATCGGGCGTCTCGTTCTGAAGCACTCCGCCCACGCTGCCGCCGTCTTTCAGGGTCAGGAAGACCATGCCGTAGCCGGGGGCGACTTTGGCACCGGGATTCATGAGGGCTTCAAGGAAATATAGCCGGTCATGCTTGCCGCCCACGCCTGCCAGATTCGGGCCGGCATCGCCGCCTGCATCGTGACCGCCTTCACCCGCACGATGGCAGCGGAAGCATTGGGCGCTGCCGTGGCTGAAGAAGAGGCCGCCGCCACGCTCTGCATTTCCGCCGTAGAGGGCGGGCATCCACTTGGCGAGGAGGTCGGCGGGGTTCAAGCCGCTCTCATAGGCACCCAATGCGGTCTTCACTGCGGGTTCGCTGCGCTTGGCCGCGGCTTCGAGGATCTCCAGCTGGCTCTCCTTGTCAGTCTGCGGGGTGGCGATGTCCTGCACGCCCTTGGCGATGAGCTGGGCTGCTGCATCGCCCGGGATGCCGGCGAGCACGGTCCAGGCGGACTGGCGGCGCGTCACCGACTTGGACTTAAGCGCCTGGGTGGCACCTGCCAGGGCTTTCTCAGGGCTGGTCTTGGCCAGATCCGTGAGAGCGGCGGCGGCGACTTCATCGGCAGAGTCGGTCGAGAGTTCAACCAAGAGAGAGTCCGCATCCTTCGGCTTGCCTGCGATCCACAACTCCAGAGCCGTGGCGCGGGCGGCGGCGGGGAGCGTGCGGGTGGTGATGATGCGGCGCAGGTCGGCCTCGGTGAAGGCGGAGCGGCTGAGGTGCAGATCCTCCACCAGCTTCAGCGTCGGGGCCAGCAGGGTCTCTTCGGCAGCGAGAAGCGCGGGAATACCAGCTTCCAACACGGGAGCGACTTCCTTGGGATCGCGGGCTGGCTTCGGATCCAGGCGGCCCAGAGACTGGTCCACCGGATGGGGCTGCGGCCACTGCAGCAGGAGGCGGAGGGCTTCCTTGCGCTGGTCGAGGTCAAAGGACTTCTGAGCCGCCAGTTTGATGAGGCGGTCGGCATTCTCCTTGCCGCCGGTGCGGAAGGCTGAGTGGATCACACGCCGGGCGATCATCGGGCTCAGCTTGCGGGCCTTCGCGGCGTCCGGGCCGATGTAGCCATCAAGCAGCGCGTTCAGCGCCGGGCGGGCGGCATCCACTTTTTCCTCGTGGATGGCGCGGATGGCTTCGTCAATGATGCGGGGCTCGGCATCGACCAGGAATCCGGCCAGTTCCTTGCTGTGCAGGCGGCGCAGGGCGATGACGGCGGCCATGCGCACTGCGGGGGCGTTGTGAGTCCTCAGCGCGGCGAACTCGGCTTCACCACCTGCACCGAGCAGGCCCATGATGGCAGCGTGGCGCAGGTAGAGGTCGGCGTCGCCGTTTTGCACCAGCACCTCAATCAGTGGAGCCCAGGCCTCCTTGGACTTCAAGCGGCCCAGGGAGATGGCGGCGAATCCGCGAACGCGGTTCGAGGAATCTGAAAGCAGCGGAAGGAGGCTGGCAGGAGGGGTGCCTTTGACCTCACCCAGCACGTGGGCGGCCTGGGCGCGCACTTCAGCGTCCTGGTCCTTCAGCAGCTCCACCAGGGCCGTCGCGGCGGCGACATCACCCGACTTGCGGGCGCGAATGCCAAGGCCCCAAATGCCATGCAGGCGAGTGAGGAGATGGTCCTGGTCTTGCGAGGCCTTCACCAGCAGCGGGGTGCTGCCGTCCTTGGCCGCAAGGGCGATCTGGGCGCGCAGGCGGACGCGCTGGTCAGCGTGCTGCAGCAGGTCAGCCAGTTCGTCCTGAGAGCGCTGGGTGAAGCCTTCCGCCATGAGCTTGGCGACATCCGGCGTGCGGCCAGCGTTCTTTTCCGAATCTGCCGTGATGGCGTAGATGCGACCGGCGTCATGGGATTCCCAGCCGCTGATGAAGTCCGAGACAAAGAGACGGCCGTCATAGCTGTACTCCACATCCGTGGGGCAGACACCCCAGTTGAACTTGTAGGGATCTTCGAACTTCATCCCTGCGCCGTCGCGGGTGACCTTGAAGGACCAGATGCCGGAGCTGGCAGCATTCGCACGGTAGTCGCAGACGAGGAAGCGGCCTTTCTCAGATTCTAGGAAACCACTGCCAGGGTGGTAGGTGAGGCCAGAGGGTCCGCTGGTGATGGCACCCACCGGAGGCACGATGTAGGCGGGCTGGGAGGGATTGCGGGTCTCTGCCATGCGCTCTGTCATCCACGGGGAGATGGGGCGCTCGGGGAGGCCGATGTCATCGCGGAAGGTGTGCAGCGCCTGGTGTTGCATGCGCCAGCCGGAGTCGGCCCCTTCCATCATGTACACGACGCGGGCGGGATCGCCCTGGTCGGAGTTATTGTCCACGCTGATGCCGTTGCCATACTCGTCGAAGGCCAGCTCCTTGGGATTGCGCAGCCCAGTGTGCACGACTTCGAAGTTGGAGCCGTCGGGCTCGAACCGGAAGATCGCTCCCTGGTCGGGTGACTTGTAGGAGACGCCTTCCTTGGTGGTGAAGCTGAAGCCGCGGTCACCCACGGTGCCGTAGATGCGGCCGTCCATGCCAAGCACGAAGCCGTTCAAATCGTGGCCGGAGAGGGACACGCGCACGCCGAAGCCGTCCTCGATGATGTCGCGCTGGTCAGCCTTGCCATCACCATCCTTGTCCAGGAGGGAGTAGATCTTGGGGATGCAGGCAAAATAAACGCGCCCTTCATGGGCGAAGACGCCAGCGGCCGTGCCATCAAGCAGGTCATTGAAGCCGTCGGCATAGACCGTCATCTTGTCGGCTTTGCCGTCGCCATTCTCGTCCACCAGCTTGCGGATGACCTCGGTCTTTTCCGTCATGGACTCCAGCGGCACTTTGGCCTTCCACTTCTCGTGCATGGCGCGACGGTCTGCGGTGGTCTGGGAGGCGATGTCGTCCAGGTACCAGTAGCGATTGTTCCGGTCATCGTGAATGCCGAAACGGAAGCGGTGGGTCTCCGCCACATAGAGCGCGCCTTTTTCGTCAAAGGCAAAGGCTGTGGGGCTGGTGACCTTTTCGCCTTCGTGCGTGGCAAAGATCTGGATGCTTGTGCCCTTCGGGATGCTGTTGCCTGGGATGACCGGAGTGGAGACCAGCTCGATGGCATTCTCATCTGAGCCCGCCTTCTTGGGCGACTCCACCTTGATGACGAAGTTCTTGTCAGGGGAGAAGACGAACTCATCTGCCACGATCAGGCCCCAGCCTCCTGTGGCCTGGTCCACGATGCGAAGCTGGCCCTTCTTGCCCTGCCAGGGGCTGAGATCCCACGTGACCTGACGAAGTTGCAGGCTGTTCTGGCCGGTCGCTTCTTGAACGACCTTGCCGTCCACCAGGAGCTGGACGGCGGTCTTGCCGGGCTGATTGCCCCCAGCAACGAGGAAGTGCAGGTGCCCGCCGGTGAGCGCGATCTCAGGGGAAGTGAGGGTGCCGGTGGCGGGGTCTCCTCCATGGCCGGAGCAGGCATAGGCGTGCCCGGCGAAGCCGGTGACGGTGCCATTCATGCCGGGAACTTTTCCAGCGGCTGGGCCACGGCCGAAGGCGCTGCCGTCTTCGGTCCAGGTGTCAAACCCATCTCCTTCAAAGGAGAAGTGGGAGCCGGAAGGAGAACTGGCCGGGTCTGAGAGGAGGGAGGTGGTCGTCAGCAGGGCGCTGAGCGCGGGCAGGAGCTTAAAACGGCGGGACAAGGCGGGACGAATGTGAGTGTGAGACAGGTACTGAAGGAACTGCCGCTGGAAGAATTTCCGACGGCCGGGAAGCGGGAACAGAATGAAACGATGAATTGCCGGAAAATAAACGTCAGGAGGCGTGAATTCTGGACTTTTTACGGTCTGGACATTGGTCCAGAGGGGGAAAGTGAATGGTATTTCAGCAAAGAGATGAGGCGGAGGCCAGGGTTGGAATAAGGAGAATTACTGGGTGCAACCTCGGTGTGGGAATGAAGGGCATCTCTCAAGGAACTGTCGTCCTCCATGGGAAAACGGACAATAAGATGTGGAAACGGGCAGACGAGCGGAGGCTCCGCTTCAAAAATAGGCTGTCCGGTTCATGGGCTGAGGCACAGATAGGAGGGAAATCTCCTCCGGGGTGGCCAGAGTGCCGCTGCCGACGTTCACTGTCATCTGCCCATGAAAGCCGCTCCCTTCCGAATCCTGCCTGCTATCTTGGCCGCCGTGCTGTCGTGCATGGGGCTGGCCCATCTGAAATGCCAGGCTGAGGCCGTGGCACCCTATTTTGAAATCCAGGTGCAGGATGAGGCCACAGGGCGGGGGATTCCCTTGGTGCAGCTGACCACGGTGAATCACGTCACCTATGTGACCGACAATGCGGGTCGGGTGGCGTACTACGAGCCGGGGCAGATGGGGCAGACCGTCTTCTTCGAGGTGAAGGCACATGGCTTCGAGGTGCCCAAGGATGGCTTTGGCATTGCCGGAACCCGGTTCAAGATGGAGCCCAATGGTAACGGAGTGCTCAAGCTGAAGCGGGTGAACCTGGCGGAACGCCTGTACCGGATCACCGGCTGCGGGCTCTATCGCGACAGTGTGCTGCTGGGGAAAGAGACCCCTCTGGCGGAGCCGCTGGGTTCAGGCATGGTGGCGGGGCAGGACTCCGTCTTTGCCGTGCCGTATCGTGACCGCGTGTACTGGTTCTGGGGGGATACCAACCGGATGTCCTATCCACTGGGGCTGTTTCGCATGGCAGGGGCGACCTCTGAGCTGCCGGGCAAGAGCGCATTGCCCGTGGATAAAGGAATCAACTTCAAGTATTTCACAGGCGCGGACGGTTTTGCCCGGGCTATGGTGGAGGTGGAAAATCCCGAAGGGGTGGTGTGGATCTTCGGGGTTCACACCGTGCGCGATGCTGAAGGCAAAGAACGCATGGTGGGACATTTCACCCGTCGCAAAGGGCTGGGGGAAGAGTACGAGCAGGGGATCGTGGTATACAACGACGAGCGGGAGATTTTCGAAGTGAAGAGCCGCCTGCCCCTGACGGAGCGCTGGCGCTTTCTGAGCGGGCAACCGGTGAAGGTGCAGCGAGATGGGGTGGAGTACCTGTACAGCGGATTGCCCTTTCCCCAGGTGAGGGTGCCAGCCACGCTGGAGGCAGTGCTGGATCCCACCAAGTATGAGGCCTTCAGCGTTGCCCCTGCGGGCGAGGCGGAGCAGTCGCCGAACGATGCCAGCGTGGTGGCGGGAGAGGCCCGGCATCCGCAGTGGCGTTGGACGACGCAACATCCTCCCACGGTGCCCAAGCAGGAGGCGCTCTTAATCAAACAGGGGGCCATCGTTGCCAAGGATGCCCGGTTCCTGCCAGAGGATGCGGACCAAGCCGGCCAGCGCGTGGAATTGCACACGGGATCTGTGAAATGGAACGCTCACCGCAAAAAGTGGGTCATGATCGCGGTGGAGACTGCCTATCAGCGTGCCGGCTCACCCTCGCCTCTGGGAGAGGTTTGGTACTCTGAAGCCGATGCCCCTGAGGGCCCCTTCCTGAAGGCTGTGCGCATTGTCACGCATGACAAGCAGACCTTTTACAATCCCGTGCACCATGAGTTCATGGACGAGGACGGCGGCAGGACCATCTACTTTGAGGGAACCTACACCAACCAGTTTGTAAACTCGCCTCCGACGCCCTTGTATGAGTACAATCAAATCATGTACCGGCTGGACCTGGATCATCCGCGGCTGAAGGCGGCCTTTGCCCGGTAGTCTGCCTGCCACGTGTGCAACTCCGACATGGATTGGGAAACAACAACGGATGCCGATGGGGCGGGAACTTCCGAGCCGGGAGATCGCGAACTGCTGGCGGCGTATCTGGACCATCAGGACGAGCAAGCCTTCACTCGACTCGTGAGGAGGCACCAGGACATGGTACACTCTGCGTGTGTGCGTCGGCTGGGACGCCTGCCGATCGCAGAGGATGCTGTGCAGACCACCTTCCTGCTTCTGGCGCAGCGGGCCCGGCAGCTGCGAACGCATGCCTCCGTGGGCGGTTGGCTGTACAAGACCGCCTTGTTCCAATCCTCCAACTTGCTGCGGAAGGAGCAAAGCCGACGCCGACTGCATGAAAAGTGGGGAGTGGAGCCGACCGCCAAAACGGAGGACACAAGTGCGACGTCAGGGAATGAGCCTACCCTGGCGGAGACCATGCGGCCGCATCTGGACGAGGCACTGCTGAAGCTTGGAGAAGCTGACCGGGAAGCGGTCGTGCTGCGGTTCTTTTGCAAAAGGAGCCTTAGCGAAATCGGTTCCTCGCTGGGGACCACGGAGGATGCCGCGAGGAAGCGGGTGAGCCGTGCCCTGGACCGGTTGTCCGGGTTTCTCCGTCGACGACGCGTGGAAGCCGGGACCGTGGCGGCGCTGGCACTGGCGCTCACGCAGAGCACACATGCTGCCCCCCCGGATCTGGCGGTGAAAGTGACAGCCATGGTGCACGGGACGGCCCTGGTGGGGCAGGCCACGGCAGCGACTGCTCTGTGGCTGAAGTGCTTCTGGGGAGGGACATTGCTGGCGACCATGGCAGGCACCATCGCCTGGCAGGCCCGGACGTATCGTCAGTTGCACGAGGAGGTCTCGGCGGTGAATGCAGAGATCGAGTCGCGCACTGTCGCGGTTCATGGAGCCAATTCATCGCCGCCTGCCGAGCTGTCTGCGGGAGGCACCAGTGGAGTGGCGGGATTTGCCGTCCAGCCGACCAACGCGCTGCCTTCCCTGATGGCGGCCATGTGGGCGGAGGAGAGCCGTGCGGGCACGGATGCCCGGCTCCAGCTATTGCAAGAGCGGGTGCGCCTGGATACTACCCAAGCTGAAGCTGCGAGCGTCCTGCTACGGCAGAGTCTGGAGGCCCGGCAAAAGCTGGTGGCAGGCCTTGCTGAGGGGTTGGTGGAATTTGAGCGGGTGATGGCCTTTCTGCGGGCTGGGAGCGAGGCGGACGCGGCCATTCGCGGCCTGTTGAGGGCGGATCAAGTGGACGGCTTCAACGTCTTTCTCGTGTCTGAATCGAAGGCACGCGCAGAGAACGCGGCGCGCTGGCGGTTGGCAGACTTGCGGTCGCTGTTGCGCCTGACGAAAGACCGGGAACCGGCAGTGCAGCGGGCGCTGGTGGAGCATGGTCTGGCGTTTGCCCCTGAGAGCCTGCCAGCCGTGCAAGGGTTTCACGAACTGCAGCAATGGCTCAGCGCCCGGGATGCTGACGAGGCGGAGAGATTGCGTCCCCTGCTGACTCCGGAGCAGCATCATATTTATCAGGAACGGTCCGCCAGTCTGCGGACGAATGCTTTTTTCAACCAGCCTTGATCATGAGAGTCTCGATTGCAGCCGCGGTGCTATGTTTCTGTGGGACGGATCTGCTGGCGGTGCTGCCAGCCAAGGAGGCGCTGGTGATGGACCTGAATGCCGGAGCCCAAGAAACGCTGCGGCAGGCGGCGTCGTTGCCACCATTGATTTCATCGAGGCCTGTGAGCGTGATCCTGGATGCCAGTGGTGCCAAACGGAGGGCGGGGCAGCCGATGGCAGCCTGTCGGCCGGAGTTGGTGGGACGCGGACGGGCTGCGACGTTGAGGTTTGACGGCCGTGATGATTTCCTCGTACTGGATGACGGTCCCGGGATGACTCCGGAAGCCACGGTGGTGGTACTGGCAGCTCCGCAGGGGAATGCGGGCGGCTTTGCGGCCCTGCTTTCGACCACTCTGACGGAGCAGGATGACTTTACCAGCGGACTGAACCTGGATCAGGGGCCGCAGGCCACGACGGACTTGAGCGTGCTCAATGTGGAGACGGCGGGTGGAGGAGGATTTCGTAATCTCATGGAACCCACCCTCATGGGGGCAGCCAAGAGGCCGTTTGGCGGGTATCACGTGTTCTCCATCCGCACCAAGATGGGGAAGGGCGGTACGGAGCTGTTCTTTGATGGCATCCGGGCGGGAGCTCGGGACAGGCTGGAGTCCCACATCGGTCTTGAGCAGGTGGTGCTGGGGGCTCGCTACTACTCGCATGAGGAACGCCAGCCGCCCCATGCGCAGGGGTTCTTCCATGGCGACATCGCCCGGGTGCTGATCTTCAATCGAGTGCTGACGGATGCGGAACTGCAGGCGGTGGAACAAGAGGTGATGCAGGTCACTCCTGCGCTGCATGCGATGCTGCAGGGTCGCGGAGAGGGGCATGCTCTGGAGACTCTGGCCAGTCCACCGCTGGTGCAGATGCTCGTGCCAGGCTTCAGTGTGGAGGAGTTGCCTCTGCGGATCGGCAATTTGAACAACATCCGCTACCGCCAGGATGGGAAAGTGGTGGCGCTGGGGTATGACGGGCGCATACACCTCCTGAGCGACAGTGACAGTGACGGGCTGGAAGACCGCAGTGAACCCTATTGGTCCGGCCAGACCATGAGAGGGGCGATCGGAATGGTCGTGACCACAAAGGAGCAGGTCTGCGGGCCGGGGGTGATGGTGGGGAGCAAGGGCAAGGTTTCCTTTTTCCCGGATCGCAACGGCGATGATCGAGCCGATGGCGAGGAGATTGCTGCTTCGGGATGGAAGGAGAGCTTCCATGGGGTGGATACCGTGGGGCTGGCGATGGATCCCAAGGACGGCTCATTCTACTTTGGCCTGGGCTGCGCGAACTTTGCGGATGCGTATCTCATCGACAAGAAGACGGGCAAGAGTGCCTACGACATCCACTCCACCCATGGCACCATCCAGAAGTTGAGCGCGGATTTCAAACAGCGTGAGACAGTGGCAACAGGGTTGCGGTTCACGTGCGCGCTGGCGTTCAATCGGGCGGGAGATCTGTTTGCCACGGAACAAGAAGGGGCCACCTGGCTGCCCAACGGCAACCCGTTTGATGAGCTGTTGCACATACAAAAAGGGAAACACTATGGCTTCCCGCCCCGGCATCCCAAACATCTGCCTGACGTGGTGGATGAGCCGCCGGTGTTGAACTTCAGCCCACAGCACCAGAGCACCGTGGGCATGGTGTTCAATGAGGGCGTCAATGGGGGGCCTTCCTTTGGACCGGGGCACTGGCAGGGAGACGCCCTGGTCTGTGGGCAGTCACGGGGCAAGCTCTGGCGTGTCCGGCTGGTGAAGACGCCGCAAGGGTATGTGGCGCAGAGTCATTTGATCGCCTGCATGGGCATGCTGCTAGTGGATGCCTGTGTGACGCCTCAAGGGGATCTGCTGGTGGCCTGCCACAGTGGTCCTCCTGACTGGGGGACGGGGCCGGCCGGTGAAGGGCGTCTCTTCAAGATCCGGCAGGTGAGGAAGGAACTGCCTCAACCAGTCATGGCCTGGGCGGCTGCCCCGGACGAGTTTCGGATTGCCTTTGACCGGCTCCTCGAACCTCAAGATTGGGTGGCTGAGAAGGTTCTGCCCGCCATCCGGATCGAGGCTGGTTTGCATGTGCGCGCTGGCGACCGGTATGAAGTGATCCGCCCTGGCTACCAGGTGGTGCGTGATCAGATGGCGATGCCGCGGCGCTGGGTGCAGGCCCTTGATCTGCGCTTGAGTGAAGACCGGCGGACTTTGGTGTTGAAGGTGGCTCCCCAGACGGAACCTGTGCACTATGCGATCTCTTTGCCAGTTCCTGCTGGTTGGAGCCTGGCGCAGCCAGGGCTGCAACAGGCGGGGGAGATGGACGTGGACCTCACGCTCGATGGCGTGATGGCGGAGGTGGAAGGAGAGCGACTCGTGCTGCCGCATCCAGCGCTGGATGTGTCCAAAGTTCTGACAGCCGGCTCAGCTGACCACGAGGCCTTTTTGAAGAAGGCTGCGGGAATGGAGGCCGGATTGCAGGTGAGAACGTTGGTGGATGTGAGCAACCCCTTTGTGCCCGCAGTGCAGCCGGGGTCCAAGTGGGACTGGAACCTCGCCGACGACGCTTTTGCCCGTCAAGAGTTCCAAGTCACAAGGGATGATGGCAGCGTGGTGAAAGCGAATGAGGGGATGATTGCCGTGGTGCTCAAGGCTCCCCATCAATCCGCGGGTGGTCTGTACCTGGGCCACGACGGGATGAAGGCGGTGCTCACGCCGGACCGGCTGCTGGTGCCGTGGGCGTTGAGAAACCGCACGGATGGCGGAGCAGGAGCAGGGGTGGCCGGGCGGGCGCAAGTTCAAGGAAACTGGCAGAACGGCCGCAAGCTTTTCTTCGGGCAGGCGGTGTGTTTCACCTGCCACACGGTACGTGGGGAGGGGCATGCCTTTGGTCCGGACTTGAGCAACCTGATCCACCGTGATCGTGACTCTGTCTGGCAGGATGTCTTGAAACCGTCTGCGACCATCAATCCGGACCAGTCTGGGAGTTTGCTGAAACTCAAAGATGGCACGTCGATGACGGGCATTGTTCGCAATGGTGCCGGTGCCACGGTCCTGCTGGCGCTTCCCGGTGGAACACAGATGGAAATTCCGAGGGACAAGGTGCTTGCGACTGAGCCGCTCAAAGTTTCCCTGATGCCCGAGGGACTGGTCCAGGCCTTGAGCCGTGAGGAGCAGGAGGATCTGCTGACCTTTCTGTTGAAGGAGAGACCCTAGTCTGGCAGACACCGGATCCATGAACGGCATCGTTGCACGGATCCGGTGCCACCAGGAGGTTGCTACCGCTTCATCAGGCGGATGACATCCAGCCCCAGGCGGTAGGAGGTCGAGGACGGGTTCTTTCCTGTCACAGTGAACTTGAAGTACTTGGTGCCGGAAGTGAGTGACACATTCCCGAAGCCGCTCAAGGTGACGAAGTCTGACGATGACGCATAGAGGTCATTGTTCTGGTCACCCACATTGACGAAGGGACCTCCTGGCGTGCTGGCCACGGCGAGGCCAAATCTCCCGCGGTTGGAGCCGCGGTGGACGTCGAGTTCCACCCGGTATTCCCCACTGGTGGGCACGTTCAGGCGATACACGACGTAGTCGCCCGATGCATTGGACTGGTACTCGCGATAAGCCCCCAGGCTGGCACCGGCATCGGTCACCTGCGGATCCGGATCGCTGGAACTGGCGTCCTTGACGAGCGATTCCACCTCGCCCGTGACGGTGGCGGGAGTCACGACGACATTGTCCCAGGTCGCGATCGAGTTGTAGTTGCGAAGCCCGAGTCCGCCGTCAGCATACATGCCATCGGTGGCCGTGATGCGGAGCACATTGTCCACGTAGATCTGGAAGGTAGAGCCGGTTGCGACCACCTTGAGACGGTAGGTGAGGTTGGGCTGGATGGTCATGCCGACCTGCTGCTGGAGAAGGGTGCCAGTGCCGTAGTTCTTTCCATAAACCACTCCCACACCCGGCTTGAGGGCCGCGTAGTAGCCTTCGTATCCCTCCGGGCCTTTGCCAATGTTCCGCGTGCGGAAGATGAGGCCGGCACCGGAGCCGCTACCTGCCTTGACATCGGCTTCACAGGTGAAGTCGCTCGCCACCACCCCCTTGAGCAGGGCCTTGTGACCTGCACCTGAGGTGACGCTGAACTGGCCAGCGGTGGTGGACCAGGTGCCTCCGAAGGTCATCCATTCAGTGGCATCATTGTCGCTGAACGTGTCGCTGTAGAGGTTGACGGTGTCTGGAGAGAGGTCCAGCAGATTGGCCGACTTCAGGTGTTGAAGACTGTAGTGGCACATGTCTGCCAGGACTCGATTGCAAATGATGCCGGCCCCATCGGCACCGCAGGAACCGTTGTCTGAGTAGCTGAGGCTGTACACCCCGTTTTGCGCTGAGTGCTTGTGCAGGCAGGGCATGTAGAAGTAGGAAATCGCCTCCTGATCAGGATCGGCGATGATGGCCTTGGTCGTCCAGGGACCTGTTGGTGACGGGGCAAATTGGGCGTGGATCACATCGCCCCCGGCGGGAATGGAGACGATGGTGTAATTTTCCGGCCCCAGGCGCTCCGCCACACTGACGCCGGTCAGCAGAGGGAGGGCCACAGCTTGAGAAGCGGATGAAGTCCAGGTGCTGCCGTTGTAGTAGGTCCACTGGGACTCGTCGCTGAAGCTGCCCTTGAGGACGCGGGCGAGCCGCACGACCCCGGCGTCGTTGTGGTAGATGTAGAAGTAGCCGTCGGCATCGCTCAGCACCCGGACGCCCCAGGCATTGGTCCGGGGACGAATGTGCTGAAGCGCGAGGGTGGACAGCGAAAGAGTGGCGATGGCCTTGCCATCATCGGAGAGGGGGCTCTTTTTGATCTTGTTGAGCAGGACTTTTACCTGGTTGCCCTCAACGAAGGCATCGGTGGGCCAGTAGAGGTGTGTGGCGTCAGTGGCTGGCGTCGTGTCTTCGTTGAGCGGATCGTCGAGTCGAAAGAGGGTGTTGTTGACCAGAGGAGTGAGGGTGTCGTCCTGCTGAACGAGGGCGTAGTTCCGGTACAGGGTGACGGAGTTTCTCTCGTTGGAGTAGAACTTGGAGCGGTCGGGGTTCATGGCTCCCACCCAGGTGTCATTGAAAAACCAGCAGACCCGCTCGTCCGGCAACCGCACGGTGATGCAATTGTCCGTGCCGGTGAGGATTTTTGCGTTGCCAGCGGCGGCCCCGTACTGGCCCCATTTCCAAAGATGGCTCAGGGGCACATCCATCTTGGTGTCACCGGCAGCATGCACCTGCACCTCATCCAGCCAGAAGGTCGCGGCTTGCTCAAAGGTGATGCTGAGCGTGGTGGTGGCAAGAGTGGGCGTGAAGGCGAAGTGGTACTCCTCCCAACCGTTGGTGGAGGGCTTGATGTCGATCTGCGGCTGGCCGGTGATGCTGGAGAGTTGCACCTTCATCAGGGGCCGGTTCACGCCTTCGGACCGGGCAAAGAAGCGGAGGAGGCAGGGCGTGTTGGGAGTGGATGCGAAACTGCCGGTCAGGGAAGGTTTGGCTCCTGAACCCGGGGCGCTGACTTCCACCCTGGCGGCCTTGGCGCCAACATAGGGGCTGGTGGTGGAGATGGAGAAGATCGCCGTACCCGAGTTCTGGTTGGGCGTCCAGCCCGCAAAGTCGGACTCAAAGCCAGGATTGGTCAGGAGCTGTCCGTGGCTATTGTGAGCGAGCCCGGCCCAGGTCAGGGTGGTGAGCAGGGCCGCTTGCAGGCGTGGACTGGCAAGTGAGGAGAGTGTCTTCATGGGAGGAATGCGTTGTAATGACGATGGTCTGGAACATGGTTGGGTATGTCTTTTTGGGGGATAGGTAGGGTCCTCGAACCTGTGGGCCGGGGGCCATTGTGGAGGGCCGGGCAGGGGTCGAAAACCCCGCTCAGGCTCTGCGGCGACGTCTGAGCAGGAGCGCGAATGCTCCGGAGCTCAGGAGGAGAAAGCGGCTGGGCTCCGGGGCCACGGTGATGCTGCCGCCGCCGGTGAAAAAGCCGCCGTAAAGGGAGTGGGTGGCGTCATAGACGCCGGGGTCGACGAAAGTGCTGCCGCCATCAAAGGAGAGACCGCTCAGAAGGCTGGTCCCGGTGTAGTTGAGATTGATGAGTCCCAGGCCCGCCAACATGCTGTCCAGGGTCATGATCTGGGTCCAGTCCATGTTGGAGGCACTGTTCAAGGTGAGGGCACCGTTGGCGCGAACCTGCACCGTGCCGCCATTGCCCAGGTGGGAGCCTGCGCCCACGGAGAGCATGACCTGGTTTGCCGTCGTGCTAATGGTGGAATTTCCAATGAGCGTGCCGCCGGTGTAGTTGTTGAGCATGCCATTGAGATAGACGACGCCACGCTGGCCAGTTTCCCCGTTGACGGCCACCAGAGGCCCGCTGCCGGCGAGGGTGGAGAGCACGGTGATGGTGCGTAGGCTGCCGGCATTGGAATTTGCAGAAAGGTACATGCCGCCGGACTGGATGCTGATGTTGCCGTCCAGACTCACATTACCGCTGCCGCTGTCCGTGCCGGAGATGAAGGTGCCCCGGTTCATGATGAGGTTGTTGACGGTGACGGTGCCGCTGTAGTTTCCTTTATACAGCAGGCTGGCGGTGGAGGCTGACCCGTTGCCAACAGTCAGGGAATCACCGGCGAATACACCGCCCTGGGTGCGCAGCGTGTAAGAGGAGTTGACGTAGTCATTGCCAGCGCCAGGTGCCCCGGCGGGGCTCCAGTTCACGTCGCTGCTGTAGCCGTACTGGCCTCCGGCATTGTTGGCAGTCTGAACCACCGTTGCTGCATGAGCGAACGGGAGTGAGGCGATGAGGGCGACGGTGAGGATGGCGGGTAGGTGGAGCCGGGTGAGCATGGGGCGCTTGGATGTGCTTTAGTTTGGGTGAGGGAATGGTGTAGTGATCTGGGCGTGGACATCCCGGGGGCTGAGGACCAGCCGGAATCAGCGGGAGAAGAGAAGGGTGCTGGCGCGGTACGATGCCGCGTGATTGAGATAAAGTTCTAGCTGGCTGGGGGTGAGGGCGGAGCGGAGGCGCCTAACCTCGTCGGTTTGCTTCCTCTCCAGCCATGCCAGGAGTGAGGAGAAGTCTTTCACCGCAGCCAGGTGATCGGAACCGTAGGCCAGGTGGTTCTGCACCATGGCATCACGAACCGCTGCCTCCTGGTCGGTCGTGAGGTGCATGAGGACTCGGAGGTCTGCGAAACGCCAGCGGGCCAGGTTTTCTGCCCGGGAGAGCGTCTCCTGTGCCCGCCATTCATCGAACCGCTTTTGTTGAGGCGGTGGTAGAAGCTGGCGGACCTCGGCATGGGCCCTGGAGTCGGCCTGGAGAAAGGTCATGATGCGGTCGAACTGCACGTCTCCGTCAGTGAAGGCATCCACCATGTCCTGACGGTTGCGCTGGGCCTGCAGGAGAATGGTGCTGACCTGCAGAAACTGGCTGTCGGACAACCCCACCTTTTCCCGGAGGAGCTCGAGGCGAGACTGCGCTCCTTCACGGGATTCCAGGGCCCAGATGGAGCCGAGCAGGGACAGCAGGTGCTGGTTGGTCGCCTTTGTACGCGGTGTGAGCGCGGGCATCTCCTCTGCGGGCTCTCCCGTAACGATGGGCTGGAGTGGCGGTGGAGCCTGCACTTTTTCCCGAAGCATGGCCAGCTCGCGACGGAGCAGATCATTGCGATGCCATTGCCATACAGCGGGGACAGCGATCACCAGTGTGGCCAGAGCCAGCCAACCCAGTCGGGTGCGCCATGTGGGCGCTGCGGCCCGGTTCAACAGATCCAGGCCGCGGAGGCCTGCGGAGATCTTGGGAAGCAGTTCCTCGGGCGCCCCTTGGGTTGATTCTGTGAGAATGGCAGTGAGGGCGGCCAGTGACAGTGGGGAGATGCCGTCAGACGTGGCCTGTCGCGATTTCAACGCCTCCGCCAGTCGGGTCAGGGCGTGAGCAATCCGCTGTTGGGCGACTTCTTCGGATACGCCGAGGGTGATGCTCACATCGCGAAGGCTGCGTTGGCCGAAGAAGCGAAGAATGATCAGTTCCCGGTCCTCACTGCCGAGTTGGAGCAATGCTTCATCAAGCTGGGCGGCAAAGCCTGCAGCCGGCTGCTCGCGCAATCCGGCAACCGCCTGGGAGGAGGCGGAAGGATCGGGCGGTCGCCTGGCATTGTGGGGCATGGTCAGAGTCCGGCGCGGGTGGGTGATTTCATGAAACCTGCAGGAGAGACTCGGAGATCAGCGGGGAAATGCCTGAAGGAGGCGCGGGTGATCCAAGTCCAGGCGGTACATGATCTCGTTGTCGTTGTAGAAAGGCGTGGGTGGGGTGTCCACAAACTGGTTGGTGTAGGCCCCTTCGAAGTGGATGAGGCGCCCTTTCTCCTGGTCCATGAAGGCATGATGGACAGGATTGTGAAAGGTCTGCTGCTGGTGGGTGACGATGCGAAGCGCCTGGGTGAAGGGACCTTCAGGGGCATCACTCTCTGAGTACCAAACCTCACCCAGCGCGGAGGGCTGATGGGGAACCTGAAGGGCGTTTTGCACCGCGATGAGGATCCACTTTTTACGGTAGGCATTCCATCGGACGGTTCCGCTATGCATGAGCAGGCGCTGGTGGGGCGACTCAGCGTTGGCAGGGAGGGTTCGCGCATCCTCTGGCTTAAGCTGGCGGTTGTTGAGCCAGCGGAATTCCTGCGCCTGAAGCACGGGCGGCTGATGCGGTGTCCAGCGCCAGACGGGATGGCCCTGGGCATCGCTGGCGAAGCTGGGGTCTGCGGCATCCGCATCAGCTTGAGGGGACAGACAGGTGAACGCCTCGTACTTGGCAGGATCCATCACCGCCTCAAGTGTGGCTGGCACCCGCACGTGCAGGAAGGGCTCCCCGCAGTAGAGGTAGTCCACACCGTTGTGCTTTACCTTCACGGGTTGTCCGGTGAGATAGCGCCACTTTTCCTGGAGAGGCAGGTTGGTTTTGACCTCGAACACGCCGCGTTCGTCGTTGTAGAGCACCATGCCGTGTTCGTATTCCTCAAGGAGTCCCTTGCGGCGGGAGAAGTGGCCCACGAGGCGCTCGCGTCCGGTGGCATCGCGGACCGTGGAGATGCCAAAGACCCAGACGAGGCCCTCGGGATTCTCCACCTCAGTCATGGAGCGCGGGTAGCCTCTCTCATCGCTGAAGTACTGGTAGTTGAGGGGGTGGTCCGCGAAAGTGACCTCGGGCTCAGGAACTGGGGTCGTGGCGCCCACGACGCGATACATGCCCAGGGAATAAGACATGCGGGAGGTGCCGCCCCAGAACCAGAAGATCTTGCCCAAGTAGGGGATTGCGGAGACGGAGTTCTGACCTGCAAGGACGACAGGACCTGCAGGGGCGGCGGGGGGAGTGGCCTTGCCGAGGATGACACTGTCCCGATAGAGACCATTGCCGGTGCTGCGATAGAGCCGCTCGGCCGCATTGCGTCGCTTCAGCTTGAGTACGGAGGTGCCACCTGATTCGACCTTGAGCCTGGCACCGACGAGGCCGAATCCATCCGGTTCCAACTCATAACCATGGGCGGTGACGGAAAAGAACACGGCCTGACCCATGAGACCAGGTTCGTAGAAGGCAATGCGACCAGCGTTGTCCGTAACGTGGCGGACCTGGTTTACGGTGGTGAGCTCGACAAGAGGAATGCCGCGACCGGTGGCCTCATCCACCACCTGGATCTCAAACCAGGGGGCGGCGGATCTGGCCGGGGTGGGGGCAAAGAAGAAGCCCAGGCAGATGGCAAAAAGCAGAAAGAGGGAAGGTGCCTTCACGAGGGCGAACAAGGGATGGGCTGGTCGATGACGCGGTGGCTGGCATGGCAGAGCCGACGAAACGGGACTCCTCATGCTGTACTGTAGGGGCCGCTGAGTACCGGACAGGATATTTTGATCAGAGCGTTGACCCAGTAGGAACTGGCGTGGGGGACACCGGGAGAATGGGGGCGGGGAGAATGGTCATCGGCTCGATGGGAGCGGGTGCCACTTCCGCAGGTACTGCCGGACTGGCTGTCAACGGATCTGGGAGAATGAGATCAGGGAGGATCGGGCTCGGAGTGATGGCCTCTGTTGGAGGTGGAATCACGGGGACCGGAATGGCCTGCAGCGGTGCAGGAAGGATGGGGGCGATCTCAACCGGCAGGGCAGTGATTGGCTCCGGAGTGATAGCAGCCGGCTGGATGGGGTGGGCTCAATCTTGGAAACCAGCATGGGGCCAGTTTAGCACGGGCGGCGACGTTGCGGAATACCAAGGCTGGATTGTGGTGTCCAGATCAGAGACGGAAGCACATGGAAGACCTCCGCCTGAGGGGCGGGACTATCGCCCGTTACGCCTTAGGTGGGCTTTCCTCAGGCAGTTGGGACACGATGGCTGCGTGGCGGAAGCTGCGCGAGAGCGTCCAGAGACCGTAGGCAGTGAAGGCACCACCGAGGTAGATGGGGAAATCCAATTGGCGATTCTTGAGCCCAACAAAGACGAAGATCAGTCCCATCGCGAACAAGAATGTGCCGGAGCCATAGGCTGTGAGGGAGCTCCGTTTCAGAATCTGGTTCGTGGCCGCAGAACTTGCAATATTCCTGTCAATCAAGGTGATCAACGCCTTCACGTCTCCTTCGCATCTGTCCCGACAGGCCAGGCCCTTGCCCAAGTCTGTGAGGTGATTGGGCGAGAGACCTTTGCCACAGGATTTGCAGGTGCCGACAGCGTCTTGTGCGGGATCGTAAAAGCACTTCATGGCAACGTGTGGTCTTTCAAGGTTGATGCAGGAGGGGCGGGTTTGAGTTTCGTCAGCCAATGGTTGAGAGGTTCGACGACGACGTGAGCCATCGCCAAAGCAGTGGGTGCCGCCAGCCACATCCAGTCGAAGGGCTGATCGATACGGTCTTGAAACAACTTGGAAGGGGATAGAACCGCCAGCAGGTCAATCAAGATAATGCTCTCAATAAGCGTGGGCACAAACCGCAGGCGAAAGATCAACCACATGAGGAGGGCCATTGCCAGCCAGCCAAGAACCACAGGGTAGGTGACTGCCAGCAGGTGGAACTCTCCCAGCACTGTCGCCCGTGCTTGGAACAGCCAGGCGATAAACACAGCAAGCCAGAGAAAAGCGACGAGCCGCTCCCGGCGTGTGAAGCTGCCCGCCAGCGTAAACCACGACCAAAACAGAGGCAGCACAAAGACGCCGAGCCAGAAGAAAAACTGTTTGCGACGGTCTTGCACGGTTGGGGAAATCGTGGGTGTTAAAACCCACTATAAGAGGCAGTTTTTCCAAGTGCAATCCTTCTTCAGCGAGGCGTCGGTATCAGACCTTGGTCTTATCGCCACCGCCGCCCGTGCCCCCGAAAATGTGGGTGGCCCGGTATGAATACCTTGATTGAGAATATCGCGAAGCGCCTCGTGGACGTTTGGCGTTCGCCTGATGTCCCACGGCGGGGGCATACCTACCGCTGCCAGTGCGGTCGGCCGATATTCTTTCGCAACAGCGTCTGTCTCGCGTGCGATGCTGTCCTTGGCTATGAACCTGAGCGTGCGGAAGTGTGTGTTCTTGAGCGAGGGCCCACTGCCGATACCTGGCGGGTGCTTGGTGATTCGCCGGAGGCAACGGCTTTCCGCCGATGTGAAAGCTTCAACATGGCGGCGGGCTGCAATTGGCTTGTGCCGGTGGCGCATCCGTCGGCTCTGTGCATCTCGTGTCGGCTCAATCGCACCATCCCAGACCTCTCGGATCCGGACAATTGCCGCTACTGGCGCTCCATTGAGATTGCGAAACGCCGACTGGTCTCACAGTTGCTCGCGCTCGGCCTGCCAGTCAGGTCAAAGGTGGAGGAAGACCCCGACAGAGGCGTGATGTTTGACCTCCTCCGCTCGCCGCCGGAAGGCCCTCGCGTGATGACCTGCCACGGCAACGGGCTCATCACGCTCAATGTCGAGGAGGCTGACGACTCCATCCGTGAAAAGACGCGGTATGAAATGCGTGAACCGTACCGCACCTTGCTCGGGCATTTCCGGCATGAGATCGGTCACTACTACTGGGACCGCCTCATTGCAGGGACGCCCTGGCATGAGAAGTTCCGGGCGCTGTACGGCGATGAGCGGGAAGACTACGCTGCGGCTCTGCGACGGAATTACAAAAACGGCCCGCCGCTCGACTGGCGCGACCGTCACATCAGTTCGTATGCCTCTGTCCATCCGTGGGAGGATTGGGCGGAGTGTTTTGCGCACTATTTGCACCTGGTGGACAGCCTCGATACCGCGCTTGGGTTTGGCCTGACGGCGGATGATATCGAGATGGAGGTGGAGCCGTTCTTGCTGGAGGACCTCTACGATCCGGAAGACCCCGACGCTGCGAGGGCGCTCTCTCTGGTGAACTCGTGGATGGAACTCGTCACCGCGATGAATGAACTGGCCCGGAGCATGGGGCAGCAGGATTTTTATCCGTTTGTCATCTCGCGTCCGGTGCTGCGCAAGATGCACTTTATCGAACTCGTCGTGAAAAACGCACGGGAGTCGGCGGAGTCCGCGGTCATGGCGTCATGCGCCGGGGGCGGTCCAGAAGTTGCGCAAGTCACGGCATTCTCACGAAGGGCGTGGAAATGATGAGTGACATTCGTTCGTACTTTCTGGCACACTGCACCCGGTCCAGCCCTTTCCAGCAATGATCCTGCGAACTTCCTGTCTGCTGATCCTCTCCGCCGCCTTGGCGCATGGGGATGTTCCCACTTCTCTCAACACCATCCTCGCTGTCGGTCGGGAAGGGAAGGGGAATGAAGAGGCCAGTTTGGCTTGGCGGGATCTCGTGAAAGCGGGGCCGCAAGGGCTGCTTTCCATCGTGGAGGCCGCCGGCAAAGGCAATGTGGTGGCGGACAACTGGCTGCGCATGGCGGCGAGCGTGATCGCGGACGAGGCGATGGAGGCCAAGCAGCCGTTGCCCGTTGCGGAATTGGAGGCATTCCTGCGAGACACGCGGCACGCCTCCGCAGCGCGGTCGATTGCGTTCGACCTCATCCAGCACGCGGATCCTGCCAAGGCGAATGCGATTGAGCCGACCCTGATCAGTGATCCCGCCCAGGAACTGCGACGCGGTGCCGTGCAACGTCTGATCGTCGCTGGGAAGGAAAAGGCGGATGCCAAAGACGAGGCGACGGCTAAGAGCACCTATCAGGCGGCTCTGGATGCTGCCCGTGACGAGGATCAGGTGAAAGTGATCGCGGAGGCTCTGACGAAGCTGGGTGTGGAGGTGGATCTGCCCAAGCACTTCGGCTTCATCACGAAATGGAACGTGATCGGTCCGTTCGACAATGCACAGCGTGCTGGATTTGACGCGGTGTATCCGCCGGAAAAGGAGATCAAGCTCGATGCCAAGTATGCGGGCAAGGGAGCAGAAGTGGCCTGGCAGCCCTTTGAGACCAAGCACGAGTACGGCAAGCTGGACTTCAACAAGCCCCTTACGATGTTGAAAGACGCCACCGCCTACGCGGTGAGCACGTTTGATTCCACCTCCGATCGCGATGCCGAGATTCGGCTGGGCTGCAAAAACGGCTGGAAGGTGTGGCTCAATGGAGAGCTGCTGTTTGGACGGGACGAGTACCATCGCGGAGCGCAGATGGATCAGTACACTCTGAAGTGCCGGCTTAAGAAGGGAGCCAACACCATCTTGGTGAAGTGCTGCCAGAATGAGCAGAAGGAGCAATGGACCGTGGAGTGGGAGTTTCAGCTCCGCGTGTGCGATGCCACCGGAACCGCCATCCTTGCCAGCAATCCCTGAAACCCCTTTTCCTGTATCCCGATGAACCAGAAAGTTTCCTCGATCTCAAAGGCTGCATTTTTGACGGGCCTGCTGGCCATGGCTGCCCCTGCCTGTGCCTGGGCGTCTGACTGGCCCCAGTTCCGCGGCCCCAACAGCGCGGCGTATCTTGCCGAAGCGCAGATGCCAGTCGCACCCAAGGTGGAGTGGTCTGCCGAGCTTCCGGGCCGCGGGCTCTCCAGTCCCATCATTGTGGGGGACAAGGTCTATGTCACGGCTTCCAGCGGGCCCAAACAGGAGCGGTTGCACGTCATTGCCTTCAGCGCCAAGGATGGCAGCAAGGTCTGGGAGCGTCATCTGCGTGCCACCGGCCGGACCATGAGCCATGGCAAGACCTGCGTGGCCGCGCCGACGCCCTGCAGCGATGGCAAGCGCGTGGTGGCGCTCTGGTCGTCCAACGATCTGGCGGCATTTGACCTGGAGGGAAACCTGCTTTGGGTTCGAGGGCTTACAGTGGACTATGCGAATGCGAGCAACAGCCTGGGCATGTCCTCCTCTCCCATCATCGTGGGTGAGACGGTGGTGACAGTGATCGAGAACGACAGCGAGAGCTACACGCTGGGCATCGATGTGACCACGGGGCGCAACTTGTGGAAGATGGAGCGCCCCAAGGCGGCCAACTGGAGCAGCCCGATTGTGTGGCAGCCCGATGCCGCCAGTCCTCCTGTGGCTGTGCTGCAATGCAAGGATGGGCTCATGGGTGTGGATCCCGCCACCGGGAGCCGGCTGTGGGAGTACAAGGACGGGGCGTCAACCATGTCCTCCAGCGTGGCCGCCAACGGTGTGCTCTATGCCGCCTCCAAAGGCATCACTGCCATTCAGCCAGCCAAAACGGGAGGAGATCCTGCCCAGATCTGGCGGTCTGAGCAGATGAACGCCGCCACTGGCAGCCCGGTCGTGATGGGGGACAAAGTCTATATCATCAACAGCGCGGGGGTGCTGGCCGTGGCTGATGCCAAGACCGGCGAGCGCGGGTGGAAACTCCGTCTCAAAGGCCCCTTTAGCGGATCACCGGTGGGCGCAGGAAACCTGTTGGCCGCCGTGGGCGAGAAAGGTCTGTTGCAGATTGTGGACGTCACTGCGCCGGAAGGAGCGGTGGTGGGTTCCCTAGATCTCAAAGATGAACTGGCGGAAAAGGAGCTGATCCTGTGCACGCCGTCACTGAGTGGCGGGAAGATTTTTGTACGCAGTGATCGCAAGCTTTGGAAGGTGGGCGGCTAAGTCGGTGGTTCAGTGAGCGGGTGTATCGGGGGACAGGGGCATGCGCAGAGCTGCACTAGATACCCGCGTCGTCCAACCTCACTCCACAGCAGGAGCAGTTGCGGATGCTATAGTGGCGCCGCTTCCGAGTTATCATTTTCTTCCTGCAGGCCTGACAGCGTGGCGATTTGAACCAGCCTCCGGGTTGGAGCGAACGCTTGCCGCATTCAGGGCAAAACTCGCCCAGGTGGACGCCAAGTTTTACAAGGCATGCCGGACAATCTGGCATGTGTGGAGAGACAAGCATGGCGTAAAGCCACGAGCACATGGCCGTTGCCCACACATACATGAAGAGATGCTTGGGAACAAAGAAGCCAAGACAGATGCACGCGACGAAAAGGACCACGCCCGGAGTTGCCCTTCGCTGGCGACGGCGATAGTGATCCATGGACTGCTGAAAACGATCACGAAAGACAGCGAGCTCTTCAGGCGTGTAGTCCGACACCACGAATTTTGGCGTGGGCGGTGGCTCTCCTAAGTACAATCGAAAAGATTTCACGGGCATCACGTCAACGCTTAGAGAGGGCAGTTGACGATCCTCTGAAATTACTTTTGTTGGAGTGCGATGCAAGAGCTCTTCCGTGACCAATGAGGGCAGATGACATGGCCCGGCGGTCTGCCATGCTATCTGCGCCGGTAGTGAATCGATTTTAGATTGTGCTTCTTCTGCGAAGGTGTGCAGAAGAATCGCCCAGTCTCGGTGTTGAAGTGGAGACGCCAGTCCGAAATCCAGTAACTCTCGCCCGTGTCGGTTCCGTGGAGGCTGAACTCTAAGCACTTGCCGTCGTCGCCCCAAGAAAGAAATTCGACGCCGTCATGATAGAGGGCGATTTTGAGCTGGGTGTTTTGTTGGAAGAACTCCCAAGCCGCGTTCGAAAAGGGAAGGGGAGTTGAGGCGATCGCTATAGGACGGAATAGCCCATCGGCATCACGAGCAAAGAGGGCACCGTAGTTGTCGCCGCTTCCTGTTTTCTGGACGTGGAAAATGAAGCGCTCGTTGGGCGAAATCTCGAAGAGACCTGGCCAGGTGAGCTCTCCGTCATGACAGAGGGCCAGGCGGTAGGGAGACTCGCCATTTGCAGGTACGATCCAACTCTGCCAGAGCAGGGTGGAGTCGCTGTCCCCCTCTTCGGGGCGAGACCGTTGTTCAATGCGAAACGTGCGTTTGGGAGAGACTTTCTCCGTGTGGTGACTTCCTGGTTGCTTGTCGGCAGCCATCGATGCGGCCGACAGTGCGAGTAGGGAAGTCGCGATGCGAAGGAAGGACTTCATCATCTGGTGTGGTTTCTCGGGTGCCCGGCCTGCTATCCGTCAAAAATGGCATGGAAGATCTGGGACGCAATGATTTGCGGGAGGCTTCCTGGCGGTCCCGCCCATTGCACCTGCCCCCTTCCTGCGCTATGTCCTCGGCGACATGGCATCCTCCTTTGCACCCAAGAAAAGCCTCGGCCAGAACTTCCTCCACGACGCGGGAATCGCGAAATGGATTGCGGACGAGATCAAGCCCGATGGCGCGCCCCTCGTGGTGGAGATCGGCCCGGGGCAAGGAGCGATGACGACGCATCTGGTGGGCCGGGCGGCAAAAACCTTGCTGCTGGAGAAGGACAATACCCTGGCGGCAGATCTGAAGGGGAAATTCGAAGGCCGGGAGGATGTGGAGGTCTGGCACGGGGATGCCACCCGGTTCGATCTGCGTCCTCTGTTCAAGTTTGGTGGTGTGAAAGTGATCGGAAACCTGCCCTATTCCATGGGGGGTGAAATCCTGCGCCATGTGCTGACTCCACCCACTCCGGTGACGGAGGCGGTGTTCATGCTTCAGAAGGAGGTGTGCCAGCGTCTCGCGGCTGATCAGGAGGATGATGCCTATGGTGGCCTCAGCCTGGTGGTGCAGCATGACTGGGAGGTGGAGATCCGCCGCATCATTCCGCCCGAGGTCTTCAAGCCCCGGCCGAAGGTGGATTCAGCCATTGTCCGGCTTACTCCGCGGCCTCCGGGAGATCTGCCGGTGCATGACCGCGCGGTATTTGATCGCCTGGTTCGCATGGGCTTTTCCCAGCGGCGCAAACAGCTGAAGAACTTGCTGCCCGAATGCCCGGGTGGCTGGGACAGCCTCATGGGCACTTTGGGCAAGCCGCTGACCATCCGCGCTGAGGAACTGACGCTCTGGGAGTGGGTGGCACTCACCCGGCACTATGAGGGGCGGCATGAGGAAGATCGCGGACAGAAGGCCAGCGAGATCTTTGATGTGGTGGATGACAACAACGTGGTGATCGGCCAGGCACCGCGTGGCGAGGTGCATGCCAAGGGGCTGAAGCATCGGGCTGTGCATATCTTTGTCTTCAACAAACACGGTGAACTCTGGCTGCAGCAACGCTCCCATTTGAAGGACGTGCATCCTCTGACGTGGGACAGCAGTGCCGCCGGGCATCTGGATGCTGGAGAGGACTATGCCACTTCCGCCGCCCGGGAGCTGAAGGAAGAGATCGGGATCACCGCGCCGACGAGGTGCGTGGCCACGATCCCGGCCTGCGAAGCCACGGGCCAGGAATTTGTGGAGTTGCACGTGGCCGAGCACAATGGTCCGATGAAATATGCCCCGGACGAGATTAAGACCGGATTGTTCTTCCGTGTGGACGAGATTCAGGCGTGGATCGAGGCCCGGCCGCAGGATTTTGCGACAGGGTTCATTGAGTGTTTTGCGCTGTGGCGGAAGTTGTAGGCGGTGGCGGACCGTTTATGGAACTCTCTTGGAGTTCGGGGTTCTGGTTCGATGTACCCGGCGTTGCGGGTTGGGGCTCGCCTGACCCGGGGCTACGATGTGTGATACCTTTGTTGTCGAATCACATCGTGGGGATGTAACGCTGAGGACACTGTCAGTTATGTGACTGCACACCAAAGGTGTGATACAAAATAGCCCAGGGTAAGGCGAGGAACGAGCCGCCACCCTGGGTATTTGCAGGAGGAGCCGGAACTCCAAGGGAGTTCTACAAACCGGGCAATTCCTTCGTTGATTCACTTGAAGCATGGTGGCAAACATTTTCTCCGATGCCCCAGTCTCTCAGTCAGAATTACGTGCATTTGGTCTTCTCCACAAAGGAGCGGCAGGCTTTCCTGCAGGATTTGAATCTCCGGCATCAAATGCATGCCTACTTGGTCGGCGCCTGCAAAAACTTGGAATCACCAGCCCTTGTCGTTGGAGGAGTCGAAGATCATGTGCACCTACTGCTTCAGTTGGGCCGAACGAAGGCTCTTGCGGATCTGGTCCGCGATATCAAAAAGGAATCCACAAAATGGATCCGCCAAGAAGCGCCACGTCTATCGGACTTTCATTGGCAACACGGGTATGGGGCATTCTCAGTGAGCTATTCTATGATTTCGAAGGTGGAAGACTACATTCGGAACCAAGCGGAACATCATCAGCGAACTTCGTTTCAGGACGAGTATCGCAAATTGCTCGAGAAGAGCGGTCTCCAATGGGACGAGCGATATGTTTGGGACTGAAGATGGGACACCGGGGTGTTTGCACGGTTTGTAGAACTCCTTTGGAGTTCGAACTTCTTTTGTCGCATACCCAGGGTGGCGGCTCGTTCCTCGCCTGACCCTGGGCTATTTTGTACCACGCCGTTGGCGTGAGGGATCGGAGCGAAGGGGCGACCGTATGATGGAGCGACCTGGCTGGGGGGCGGACCAAAGAAGACCACGTGAGGCTGTGTCAGGCGGCGACCTTGGGGGCGATCTGGGTGATCATGTCGCAATGAGGCTCCCGAAGGTTCGCGTCGGCAGTTGAGCATGCCCAAACCACCTCTCCTGGCTGGTGGGCAAGAGATGCAGGGACTTTTGCCCGACGTTGACAGTTTGCCCCCGGCCTGTCAGCTTCGAGGCATGAGCATCCGCACGCGTCGCCAATTTCTCCATCAGTCTGTCGCCACTGCCGCCGGGGCCTTGGGGCTTTCCGCGTTTGCCCAGCAGTTGAAGCCGCAGGGGGAGAACATCTCCTTTGGTCTGGTGACCTACATGTGGGGCGCCGAGTGGGATATTCCCACCATCATCGCGAACCTCACCCAGCTCGGCATTTCAGGCGTGGAACTCCGTGTGGATCATGCGCACAAGGTTTCTCCCACTCTGAGCCCGGAGCAGCGGAGTGAGGTGAAAAAGCAGTTCACGGACGGTGGCATTGAAATCGTGGGCATGGGCACGAATGCGGCCTTTGACTCACCGGACAAGGGCAAGCTTCTGACGAACCTGGATGTGGCCAAGCAGTACATCAAACTCAGCCACGACATTGGCGGCAGTGGGGTGAAGGTGAAGCCGGACCAGCTTCACGAGAAGGAAGGCGTGCCGAAGGAGAAGACGCTGGAGCAGATTGGCAAGTCGCTCGCGGAACTCGGAGACTTTGCGCTTGGTTTTGGCCAGGAGATTCGGCTGGAAGTGCATGGTCAGGTGACTGCGCTGCCGGACATCAAGAAGGTGATGGAAGTCGCCGCAGCAGACAACGTGCGCGTCTGTTGGAACTCGAACCCGGCTGACTTGGAAGGAGACGGGCTGGAAAAGAACTTTGCGCTGGTGAAGGAGTATCTGGGTCGGACCACGCATGTGCGGCCTTTGGGGGATGAGAAGTACCCCTTTGCCAAGCTGATCAAGCTGCTGACGGAAGCCGACTACGAAGGCTGGGTGCTCATGGAGGCCAACACGAAGGTGGAGGACAAGGTGAAGGCGCTGGGCGAGCAGAAGGCGTTGTTCGACAAGTATCTGACGGACGCGCGAAAGGTGTCGTGAGCCAGTTGCCGTGACGGCGAATTGCGTATCGATCGGCGACAGCCGCCCTGATTGACAGCTCCATGCTTCGTTTCCTCAAACTGTTGGCGGTCTATGTGCTGCCAGTTTTCTTGTTCGACGGATGTTTTAACAGGGATCCGGCATTCTACTTGGACGACAAGACGGAGCTGATTGCCCCGTGGCAATCAGCCCCTCTCACGTTGAGCTATAGGAACGATTCAGCAGCCTCCGGCAACAGTTTTCAGCTGCGGGATGTCACTGAGTTTTTGATGGCGGGATCGGTTTTCACAGGTAAAACCGGGGAGGATTATTTCATTGTGCGAAGCTCGGATGGAGTGAAGCTGGTTTTTTCCAGCATTGCGAAGAGGGATCATGCGTTGAAGTCCCAGTTTGCGTTGGAGGTTTCGCAGATGCACCCAGAGCCATGGTATGCCGGAATGAGGGCCAATCACTTCTACCCATACAATCTGATCTACTACGCCATGGCTGCTGTCATGTGCTTCGGCTATGTGATCTTCACAAGGCGGAGAAACAGCCGATGACCGAGCAGAGGCACTTTACTCAGAGTCGCTAGGTTGCGAGAAAAGGCGATCGAACGGGCCTGTCTTGTGACGGTAAGGTTGTGATTTTCCGGCTCAAATGCGTTGCGGCGTTCATGGCGACGCTTGAATTTGGTCAATTTCATGCCGACCACAATCTATCGTAGAACCCCACCGGGTGAAAAACATAAAGATATCGCATCGCTTTGTGATGATGTTTGGGAGCTTCCTGCCCAAACGTTTGAGCTTGAAGTGTGGCTGAGCAAGAATCGCGAAAAGCTTGAGCCAGCTGACTACGTTGCTGACATTGGGTATACTCCGCGGGAAGGGGCCATGGGCGGCGGAGCAGCTCTCTCTCCGGAGATGCTCCGCACAATGGCTGATCTTGGTATGTGGTTGTTTCTCTCCGAGTATCCCGTCTGTGAGGATGATGATTAACCGCTTGAAGTTGTTTCGATCGAACATTGAACTGGGATTTGGAGCTGAGAGTCTTGGACGCGGGCCTCTAATTCGAGCGTGACGGATTTTGTGTCGGCGGAGGAGAACATGCGTCGCGAGTCAGCCTGCCCCGCCGCAACTCCTTCGGAGTGGGATATCCAATCCCCTTCAGGGATCAAATTCCAGTAGTCTGCACGTTGCAGGCTCTCACTCTTGAGCTTGAGGGTGGTCGTGATTCAGCTCAAACCAGTAGGCGTGGGGAGTGACGTCAGATTCACCTGCACGACACAAAAAAGCCGACCCTCTCGCGAAGGCCGGCCTTTTCATTGAATCAATAGTCAGGGCAGATCAAGCGCCGCGACCGCAGCAGGCCTTGTACTTCTTCCCGCTGCCACAGGGGCAGAGGTCATTGCGGCCTACTTTGGGGATGTCGCGCTTGAGCGGGATGGTGATCCTGGGGCCTTCGTCCTCGGGCTCGGGGGAGTCGGGGGCGGCGGACTGGCGTGGGGCGTTTTCCGGCCCGGTCTGGCGGGCGTTGTTGAGCATGCTGTTGCGCAGATGCTCCATGAATGCCTGAAGACGCTGGTGGCTGCTGAAGAGGTTGGAGACCGCCTTGTTGTAGATGTTGGTCATCAACTCCTCGAACATGATGTACGCCTCGGACTTGTACTCCACGAGGGGGTCCTTCTGGCCGTAGGAGCGCAGGCGGACGCCTTCGCGAAGGCCGTCAATGGCGTACAGGTGGTTCTGCCACTGCTCATCGATCGCTTCCAGCAGGATGATGCGCTCGCTCTCTTGCAGGAGCTGCGGCAACACGCCGGTGGTCTTGAGGTCGTAAGCGCGGCGGACGCGATCAATGACGAACTGGACGGTTTCCTCAAAGCTCTTCGTCTCCAGAGCGGCTTCCTTCTCGGTAAGCCCGAGGGGGAAGGAGGTGTTGAGCCAGTTGAGCAGGGCCTGATAGTTGGCCTGCGTGTCGCTGCTCTGATCTTTGGGGATGAACTCCTCAAGACGGGTCGGGATGACCTTGTCGAGCACCTCATTCAGCAGCAGGCGTGGATCGGGGCTTTCCAGCACCTCGTTGCGGTAGGTGTACACCACCTCACGCTGCTGGTTCATGACGTCGTCATACTCCAGCACGTGTTTACGGGACAGGTAGTTCCGCTGTTCCACACGCTTCTGGGCAGTCTCGACGGAACGGTTGAGCCAGGGGTGTTCCAGTTCCTGACCTTCCTCCATGCCGAAGCGTTCCATGATCTTTGTCATGCGCTCAGCTGCGCCGAAGTTGCGCATGAGGTCGTCTTCGAAGCTGATGAAGAACTTGCTGTTGCCCGGGTCACCCTGACGGGCGCAACGACCACGCAGCTGGCGGTCCACGCGACGGCTCTCATGACGCTCCGTGCCGAGCACGAAGAGGCCACCGAGTTCTGATACGCCTTCGCCCAGCTTGATGTCCGTACCACGGCCGGCCATGTTGGTGGACACGGTGACGGAGCCCTTCTGACCGGCGCGCGCCACGATCTCCGCTTCTTGACGGTGATACTTGGCGTTCAGTACGGAGTGGGGGATCTTCTGCAGCTTGAGCAGACGGGAGAGGGTCTCTGAGGATTCCACGCTCGCCGTACCGATCAGCAGGGGCTGACCCGTGGCGTGAGTCTCAGTGATGAGCTTGAGCACCGCCTGGTACTTCTCACGACGCGTCTTGAAGATGCTGTCGTTGTGGTCCTTGCGCTTGATGACACGGTTGGTCGGGATACTCAGCACGTCCAGACGGTAGATGTCGTGGAACTCTGCTGCGTCCGTCTCAGCGGTACCGGTCATGCCGCCCAGCTTCTGGTAGAGGCGGAAGTAGTTCTGAATCGTGATGGTCGCCAGCGTCTGGGTCTCGTGGTCGATGTGGACGCTTTCCTTGGCTTCCACGGCCTGATGCAGACCATCGCTCCAGCGGCGGCCGGGCATCTTACGGCCCGTCTGCTCATCCACGATGATGACCTTGTTCTCCTCAACGACGTACTCCTTGTCCTTTTCGTAAAGGCAGTAGGCACGCAGGAGCTGGTTGATGTTGTGAATGCGTTGGCCCTGGGTGTCGAGCTTGGCCTGCATTTCTTCCTTCCTGGCCAGCCGCTGCGAGTCATTCAGCGCGGCATCGGCATCGATGTCTGCATAGGCAGAAGCGATGTCAGGCAGCACGAAGGCATCGGGTTCGTCCGGGTTCAGGAAAGTGCGTCCCATTTCGCTGAGATCGGCATCATGCGTCTTCTCATCGATGGTGTAGTAGAGCTCTTCCTTGAGTTCGAAGAGGGCCGTCTTCTGCGTGTCCTGGTAGAAGCTCAGCTCGGCCTTTTCCATGGCACGACGCTTGTCGGCGTCTTCCTGGGCGCGGAGGAGGCCGCGGTTCTTGGGCTGGCCCAGGCGCACCTGGAAGAGCTTGCGCCCGCCCAGCTCGTTCTCGTTCTTCTCGAAGTTCTCGTTGGCTTCCTGGATGAGGCGGTTGCACAGCGTGTTCTGGCGGCGCACGAGCTGCTCCACGAGCGGCTTGTAGCGGTCGAACTGGTGTGTGCTCGTAGCCACGGGACCACTGATGATCAGAGGCGTACGGGCTTCATCAATGAGGACGGAGTCCACTTCGTCAATGATGGCGAAGTAGTGGCCGCGTTGGACCTGGTGGTCCTTGCTGCGGGCCATGCCGTTGTCACGCAGGTAGTCGAAGCCGAACTCACTGTTTGTTCCGTAGGTGATGTCGGCCACATATTGGTCGCGGCGTACGTCAGGGGCCTGGTCGTTCTGAATACAACCGACCGTGAGTCCCAGGAATTTATAGAGGGTGCCCATCCACTCGGAGTCACGACGGGCGAGGTAGTCGTTCACGGTGATGACGTGAACTCCGCGACCGGTCAGGGCGTTGAGGAAGACGGGCAGGGTGCCCACGAGCGTTTTCCCTTCCCCCGTGGCCATTTCCGCGATCATGCCGCGATGCAGGGCGATACCGCCGATGAGCTGAACGTCGAAGTGCACCATTTCCCAACGCAGGGGCTGGTCACACACAAGCACCTCGCGACCGCACAGACGGCGGGCGGCATTCTTCACCACTGCGTACACCTCGGGGAGGATCTCCTCCAGGATGCTGGCTTCGATCTGGCCGAACTTGGGGGCGATGTCCGTGTAGGCTTCGCGAGCCCTGACGATGCGCTCTTTACGAGCATCGAGAGGCTCTTTGGCCCACGCGTCTTCGCTCACAAGATTGACGTCCAGGCTGGGGAAGTGGGGCTTCAGGCGATTGAAACGGTCGGCAACCAGACGCAGACAGTGATCTACCTCCTCTTCACCTGCCACGCGCAGCCAGACGCCAGCGAGGAACTGGGGTTCATGGAAGGCACGGAAGCGTTCCTGCCAGCCCGCGGTTTTTTCGCGGAGCACGTCTTCAGGCTCATTCTGAAGTTTGGCTTCAATCTGGTTAATCTGATGCACCAGAGGCCAGAGGCGCTTGACGGCGCGCTGGTTCTTTGAGCCTATAATTTTTCGAACGATCCAATCAAACATGGCAAGGGGAGGGAAAAAGGGACGGTAGGATGGCTGAGGATTGACTTTGCGCAAGGTAAGTGTTGAGCAGGCCCCCGCAGGCAATCCTGAGGGGCGCGGAGATGCACGCAGTCAATTTCTCGATGAAGCTATGGGAACAAGGCAGAAGCTGCGCAAAGGCAGGATCTGCCGGAAAACTGCGCCAGCCATCACCCAGTAGAAGGGTGAAGGTTCAGGGAAGAGTACATTGTCTTCCTCAGGGGAGGGGCAGGGCTCCCAGGGTGTGTAGGAGGCTCAGGCCTCGATCCCGTCTGGTGCCCGGAGGCACCCCCTCATGAATTCCCACTTGTCGGTGAACCGGTGTTGCTGATGGTCTGGGTACTTGGCTCGTCGGGAAGTCAGCTCCGTTTCCGCCTGCCTCTGATGGTCGATATGGACGGCGGAAGAGGCCGCTGCGGGGTCGAAATGCAGCGGCGGATGGGTGACTTGATCGGCATCCGCCAGCGCGGGAACAGCACTCTGCCACGGCAGTGCCACTTGGGCATTGGCACGGGGGCGTTCCTGGTTGGCGGTCAATATCGCGACGAGCGCAGGTGGCGTCACGCGCAAGGGCGACGCTGGGCTGGAAGGATCCAGCGGGGTGCGCTTTTGTCTGTGAGGCTCACCGGTAGAAGGCCTGACGGACGCGGAGCGGAGAGGCAGCTTGATGGCGACCACTCCCGCCTGATCCTCACCGCTGTCACGCGCGAGGCGTGGCTCAGCTGGCGACAGCCCCACCAAGCCCGCTCCCAGAAATAGGAACGCACAGGTGGAAAGTCGGCTGGAGGTCATGGCGAAAAGGAGACAAACACCAATGGGTGTCACCGGAAATACGCGGCTCCTCTGGAAAAGGGAGCGGAGAACCCGGGAGAACACCTGAATGTCTGGAATGCGCAATTTCTCACAGTCTGGCCGCAGGTAAAGCAATTGCGTCTCGCAGCAGTGTAAAAGCTGGAAGGCTCTGCTGCCACGGCATCAGCGTGACGGAATGGTTTCAATCATGGTCACCGCCAGCCACGGCCCGGACTCAGGATTCCAGACAGCAGACCAATACCAGCTGGAGACGTCTGTGTGGCTGTGGGACTGCGACGAGTTGGTGATGCGTTCCCGGACTCGATACGATTGCCCTCGGTGACGGGCCTCGTAGCACCCCCAGACCCGGCCATCGACATCCTGCCAGGCGGGCTTTGGGTGCACTTCGTACCCGGAAGCCCGCAGGCAGTCCGCACTGCTGTGGAGAAGGCGGGTGGGCTGGGTGACATGCCGCAGGATGATCTCTGTCTCGCCACATTGGAATCGGCCGAGCTGACCGGGAAAGGAACGGGCGAACTGGACCTCACGTTCTGAGAGCTCCACGGGGCGCAGGGGCACTCCATCCCAAGTGGCGGGCCATACGAAAGCCTGAGAATGGGAAGGAGGGGACGGCAGGAAGTGCCACAGGAGTGCCAGAGCGATGAAGCAGGGGGCGAGCGCAGCCATCCAAGCATGGCTGTGTGAAGGACGTCCCGTTCTGTATCCATCTCCGATGCGACCGGCCATAAAGTACACCCCGGCCAGCACCAACGCCTGGCAGGCAAGTCCCACGCCCTCGTGGGCCACCTGAGGCCAGTGCGCCCGGCCCGACTCGGGAAAGAACAAGATCGTGGCGCGCAGACTGTTTCCTGCGGTGACCAGGATGGTGGCTACAGCCACCAACAAGAGGGTGCCGGGCAGACGGAGGCGTCGCAGGCTGGCCAGAGTGGCTGCGACAAACCAGGTGGTCCACAGCATCCTCACTCCGGAGCAAGGCGGGTCCACGCCCACGATGCGGTCGCCATCCATCAGGAGGGTGCCCGCCCGGGTCACGGTAAGACCGAGCGTCGAAAGTGTCACGCGGGCTATCTCTGCTGCCGCCAGACGCATGGGACTGCCCGCATAGAAATCGAGCGAGGCCATGAGCGGCAGTGAGAGGAGCAGCAGTGCCGCCAGGCCCGACTTTCCCTCACGGAGCTGCATGGATGAAAGAAGCACCGCGAGCACTCCCGCGGCCATCACCATCGGGTAGGTAAAGTTGCCGGCCCAAGTCCAGGCCAGCAGCAAGCCGCTGCCGCGGATCAAAAGACTGGAGTCCCACTGGATGTCCCGGCGTCGCGTCCAAACCAGTCCGGTGAACACAAGCAGGGCCAGGAGTCCGAGAGGTTCATCAGACTGGTCCGAGATCCGATGCAAATACCATCGGCAGGAGGGAAGGGCCGCCAGAAGAAAGAGACCCCAGCCCGCCAGGGGCCAGAGCCGCACCGGGAGCGGCAGGGCATCCCGGACGACCAGATCCGTGGGGGACGCAGGATTCACCGGGGGCGCTGGCGGTTCATGAGCAGACTTGCAGCGGCCAGGAGGAGCAGGCCTGTCACGCCGGGTTCAGGCACCGCCCCGGGAGTCTTGCCCTTGGAGGAAGAGCTCACTACCACCACGGGCTGGGCCGCGCCGGTGGGCTGGCCAGCGGCTTGCGCTTCCGCAAGGATTTCCTTCGGGGCCTCGTCCACACCGACGAAAGAGGTGTAGGGTGTCAGCAAGGCATAGCGGACGCCCAGATCGGTGACTGTCTTGATGGTCTTCGCGTCAGGCGTGATCTGGAGCTCGTAGTTAAGGGTGCGAACCCGGTCCTTGGCCCACAGGGGGCGCAGGGCGGGATTGGTCAATCCCTTGGCAGACTCTTGGCCGACGTTAAAGCTGGCTTCATACGGTGAGCCCCCGGTTTTTCCGCGAACGATGATGCGGCCTTGGGGCTGACCCCGCCACTTGCCGATCAACTCGATGGGACGGTCGGCAAAGACATCCGGGATGCTGGCAGGTTCTGCATCATAGGCATCGAAGCCTTCATAGGTCACCTGGACATCCGTGAGCACGGGGCGGGAGATGTATTCCCTGAACCGTTCCGCAGCAGCGGACGCATCTTTTTCCGAAAGCACGACGAAGGGATCGCCCTGGCCGGCATGTGCGAGACCTTCAATGAGCCAGCGGTTCACCGATGTGCCAATTCCGAAAGTGAACACGTTGGCGTCATGAAGCTCCTTCCGCACCAGTTGGAAAGCTTCTTTTTCGATGGTCACATACCCATCGGTGAGGATGACGATGCTGCGCGACACGCCTTCCTCCTGAGGCATGGCCAGAGCCCGTTTGAGCGCGGGCAGCAGCTCGGTGCCACCATTGCCGCGATGGCCTGAAAGATCCTTGGTCGCAAGCTGAATGTTGTCAGGGGTCGCGGCCAGGGGCTTGGGGGAAAGCACGGCGCTGTCGGAGGCGAAATGGAGGATGTTAAACGTGTCGCTGGGATTCAGTCCTTTGAGCAGGTCGCTCATCAGGCGCTTGGAGGTCTCGATGGGAAAGCCATTCATCGAACCGCTTACATCCAGGACGAAGAGGTAGTCCCGCGGAGGTGTCTGCCCGGCCTCCAGTTTGGCGGGAGGCTGCACGTTGAGCAGGAAGAAGTTCTCCGCGTCAGGGCCGGACCCGGCGGGAGCCTGGTGCAACAGGAGCCCGGTGGCGACCTCGCGTCCGGAGAGTTGGTAGCGTAGGACAAAGTCACGGGTGGCGTGATCTGCCGAAGGGGAGAGCGTGAAGGAAGCGCTGCTCTTGCCGCTGAACTGCATCAGCCCCTGATGGCTGGGGGAGGCGATGGACTGGAGGGGCATGCCCGCCTGGAGTTCCAGATTCATGGCAAAGGTCGCCGCGCCGGCTGTGCCTGTGGCCACGTAGGGATTTTCCGCCCAGGCCTCGCCGGTGCCATTTCCTGAACCGCCCAGGTATCGGGGACCTACCACGCTGGGGAAGATGAACTCGTAAACCCGATTCGAGGGAAGCAGCTTTTCACTGTAGTGGAGGGAGACCTTGACCACCTCTCCCGGCAAGATGTTGGCCACGCTCATCTCAAACACATTTGGCCGATGCTCTTCCAGCAGGGTTGCGGACTTGCTCTGGCTCTTGGCTTTCTCGTAGGTGGCCTTGGCCTGGGTCTTCTCCTGAATGACGGATTTGATGACTCGCTGGCCCAGTCGCATCTCTACGCCATGGACGGCTGCGCGGGTGGAGGCGGGGAAGATGTATTTGGCTTCAATGGGGGCGGACCCGGTATTCTGGTACTCTTGCTCCACCGTGACATCGGCGATGACACCGGAGATCTTTGCCTGGACTTGAGTGGACCTCAGCGGCAGCACCTCAGTCTGGCTGGCGGTCTTGCCGCTCACCTGGAAAGTTGGAGCGAGCGTCTTGTCCGGTGGACCGTCGCCATAGGGGTGGGGTTGGGTGATGGCCAGCCCCATGGGGGAGGCGCAGAGGGCCAGAAGCGTGGCCGCGAGCGGGATGAATCGCTTTTTCATAGGGCAGGGGAGGTCCGGATTGTGTTCCCGAACCCTGCCCGCCCTGGATGAAGCTATTGTGAACCGATGGTGAAACCGACGTGAATTGCCAGTGAAGCTGCCTGGCGAAAAAGGCGGTCCCTTCGGCAAGCTACTTAGGTGCCCCGAGCGATTTCACCAGAAAGTCCCAGATATCCGCGTAGCCCTCGGTCTCGCGACCGGGATACTTCACGTAGCAGGTCGCCCCTGCCTGAGTGGCAAGCTTCTGGAAGCCTAGGGCCCAAGCAGGAGAGTGGACCTTGTAGTCCATCTCGGTCACGGTAGTCGGTTGGGTGAGGTCCCAGTTGTTTTCGAAGTACATGGGGGCGGCGCCCGCGTGGAGCAGGTGGTCCGGCGACCACTTGCGGATCACTGGCAGGAGTTCCTCCCGTCGCTTGAGGGATTCCTCAAATCCAGAGCCCAGCGCGGGCGCTCCCCAGATCACACCCGGGACCCATTCCTGCATGCGCACGGGATCGATGGACGGTTGACTGCGATAGGCGGCGACGCAGGTCACCCGGCTGGACTGGCGCTCCACAGGATCGGCCGAGTCGGCACGCTGGCGGTCTACCGAGCAACCAGCATACAAGGCGGGCAGAGCGCCTTGGGAGCCGCCGCCCACAGCAATGCGGTCGGGGTTGAGGTTCCATTTTGAAGCCTGGGCCCGCACAAACTGCACCGCCCGGCAGGCATCCTCCATGGGGTAGGCAACGGGCGGGCTGATTTTGTCTTCAACACCGTCAGTGAGCGTCCGTGACTCCACCGCGACCACGGCGATATGGCGGGGGAGAAACTGGTTCAGATCGGGAGCGTTCTTGGCAGGTTTCCAGAGCCCGCCATACCACACCAGAACCGGAAAGGGCGCGCCAGATGGGTTCGAGGAAGGAAGATACACATCCATCAACTGGTGTGGATGAGGGCCGTATGAGACGTCCGCATGAGTGGGCGCGGGTTTCGTAGGCCTGGCAGAGCTGCTGGCGACTCGATTGAGGAACGCCACCATCACCTTCGTCCGAGCCTCATCATAGAACTCCCGGCCGCCGTGCTTGCCGCCGACCACCGGGACGAACTCTACGCTGAGTCCGGCCTTCTGGTAGGCGCGTTGGAATTCCTCGGACTGGGCGAAGGGCATCTGTGGATCGGCATCTCCGTGAATCAGCAACAGCGGCGGATCCTGGGCATCGAGCTGGGCGACCGGGCTGGCCAGCCGGGCGAGGTCTGGTTTCTGTTCAGGTTGCCCGCCTAGTAACAACTCGAGTGCAGGCACCCGAACTTTCAAGCCATGTGGCGTGCTCTGCGAAAGGATGGTCTGCAAGTTTGAAGCTCCGAAGTGGCTGATGATGCCTTGGACATCACTGGAAGCAGATGGGGCTGAGCCCACGGTGCCCTCCAGGACTTTGTTGCCATTGGTGACGCCTACAATCGCGGCGAGATGTCCACCAGCAGACCCACCGGCGATCACGATCTTGGAGGTGTCGTCCAGGCCGAGGTCCTTGCCCTTGGCCCGCAGGAAGCGGATGGCCGCCTTGATGTCATGAGCCTGCGCCGGGAACGGGGCGATGGTGGAAAGACGGTAGTCTACACTGGCAACTGGAAAGCCTTGTGCCACGAGGCTGTCCAGTGGCATGTCTGAGCGGGAGCCGGAACGCCAGCCACCGCCGTGCACGTAGACGATGAGGGGAGACTTTGCTTTTCCCTCGGGCAGGTGCAGATCGAGTTTGAGCGACTCGTCTCCCACCTGGGCGAACTCGATGCCCTCTTTGACCACCGGTTCCGCCTGAGCGGATTCTGCAAGGTTAACGAACCCGGTGACAAGTGAGAGCAGCAGAGCAGAGCGATACCAGTAGAAGGGATTAGTCATGGGAGGAGCCGGTCGGACTCTGTATACGCGACGGGACGGGCTCCTCTTTGATCAGGCTTTCTTGCTGAGAGGGCGTCTATTTCACAAGGCTGCGGTATTGGAGCACCGCGAAGGCTCCGACGATGGCGGCCTGTCCCAGGATGAAAGCGATGCCAAGAGTGGTGGGTTGAACCCAGTGCGTGGCGAGCAGGGCCACGCTGTCCAGCGTCCACAAGACATTGATGCCGACAATCGCCCAGGCCAGGCCGTGGGTGAAGCTCGGACGGAGTGACATCCAGGCAACCACGGCGGCGAAGGGGATGAGGATGTAGCTGACCCAGCGGAGTAGCCCGGCCGGGAGCCCAAGCAACGGCGAGAGCATCTCTGAAAAGAAGAGCAAGCCCAGAGCCATGCCTCCGGTGGCAATTGCATCGAGGAGGAAGATGGCAGGGGCTTTTTGAGCAGCAGTGGTTTGGGCGAACGTGTTCATTGATTTGTTGGTTTGAGTGGATCTCGGTTTCAGGGAGTCGCCTCTGTTGGCGACAAGGGGATTCTATTGCGGGCGCTCTCCTTCACGATTACCTGCGAGGTAATAAGATGAGCGTTTCCGCACTTTCTTCTGCGTCACCTTTTGTGGCGTCTGGTGGCTCCTTCGGGGCCATGCTGCGTGGCTGGCGTGAGCATCGCCGCTACCGGCAGATGGAACTGGCGCTGGAAGTGGAGATCTCCACGCGGCACCTGAGTTTCATCGAGAACGGTCGTTCCCGTCCCAGTCGGGAGATGATCCTGCGGCTCGCGGAATTCCTGGACATCCCATTCCGCGAGCAAAATGACCTGCTCATTGCCGCAGGTTTTGCGCCCGAGTATGGCGCGCGTTCCCTGAAGGATCCCTCGCTCAGCGAGGTGAGGCGAGCGGTGGGGCTCATGCTCTCCAGCCTGGAGCCCTGTCCCGCCCTGGCCGTGGATCGCAGATGGAATCTCGTGGAAGCGAACCGGCCCGCCAAGGCGCTGCTGGCCGGGGTGCCAGAGGAACTTTTGCGCGGGGACGTGAACGTGCTGCGGGTGAGTCTGCATCCGCGAGGACTGGCACCGCAGATCCTGAACCTCTCAGAATGGCATGCCTATGTGTTGGGCAGGTTACGTCGAGATATCGCGATCACTGGCGACCGTCAGCTCCAGGTGTTGTTGGCAGAGCTGGAGTCCTATGTGTCGCCCAACTCGCGGGCACGTGCTGCGAAAGGGACCGCAATCGCTGGCGAGTCAGGACCCGGGTTGCCGGTCCTGGTGCCGTTTCGCCTCCGCACTCCGGTGGGGGATTTGTCCTTCGTCAGCACCACGACGGTCTTTGGCTCCGCTCTGGATGTGACCGTGTCTGAGCTGGCCATCGAGTCGTTCCTGCCAGCCGATGAGGCCACGGCTGAGGCCCTCAAGACGCTGATCCATGGCGCGAGTTAATGGCCATTCTTGGCAAATCTCCTCAGAGGAAGCTGGAGTTTTGGCCCGGATCAGGCTAGAGCAGGCAGCATCTCATGCTTCAGATCAGCCAGTTCCGCCTGCCCATCGATCACACCGACGACGCTCTGAAAAAGTCTGTCTGCAAGGCTTTGGATACTCGCCCGGAGCGGCTGGGCAGAATCAAGATCAAGCAACGGGCGGTGGACGCCCGGAAGAAGAATGAAGTTCTCTTCTGCTACACGCTGCTCGTGGAAGTGCCGGATGAAGAGCGCGTCCTACGGCGGGTGGGCAAGCCCGGCCGGATTGAGAAAGCACCGGACGAACGGTACCTGGAGCTGGAGAAGCTGACAGCCGAGGGAGGCAGTGACACGGCACCCAAGCCCAGAATCGTGGTGGTAGGCACGGGGCCGTGCGGACTTTTCTGCGGGCTGCTGCTCGCCCGGCAGGGGTATAAACCCATCCTGCTGGAGCGGGGCAAGGCGGCGGGACCGCGCGCTCGAGATGTGACTGGCTTCTGGCGTCGTGGCTGGGCCTTCGATCCCAACTCCAATGTTCAGTTTGGGGAAGGGGGCGCGGGCACCTTCTCCGATGGCAAGCTCTACACTCAGATTCGGGACCGGGAGAACCGCATCCCCTGGATCTTGAAGGAGCTCGCCAAGGCGGGGGCTCCGGAGGACATCCTGGTAAAGAGCCGACCTCACGTGGGCACGGACCGTCTGATCAAAGTGGTGCGGACGATTCGTGAGGAGATCATCAGTCTGGGTGGCGAGGTCCGATTCGAAACCCGGGTGGCTGACGTGGTCCTGGAGAACGGAGTGATGCGCGCGGTGAAAACTGAGACCGGCGAGATCATCGAGGCGGAGCGGTTTGTCTTTGCCGTGGGGCACAGTTCACGGGACACCTTCGAGGCGCTGTACAAGCAGGGTATTCCTTTTGAGGCGAAGCCGTTCTCGGTGGGGGTGCGCATCGAGCATCCCCAGGCACTGCTGGACCATTCCCAATTTGGAAAAGCCGCAGGGGACCCCAAGTTGGGGGCGGCGGCCTACAAGTTCGTGGCGCACGCTCCCACCGGGCGGGCAGCCTACAGTTTCTGCATGTGTCCTGGTGGGCTGGTGGTGGCTGCCACCTCTGAGCCGGACATGGTGGTGACCAACGGGATGAGCAGCTACGCCCGGGCGGAAGCCAATGCCAACTCGGGGTTCATGGTCGATGTCCGGCCGGAGGACTTTGCTGCGGAGAATGTGCTGGGCGGAATCGACTTCCAACGAAGCCTGGAGCGCCGTGCCTTCGAGGTCGGCGGGCGGAACTACCATGCGCCTGCGCAGTTGCTAGGGGACTTTATGCAGGGCCGGGCCAGCACCAGTCAGGGGAAGGTGAAGCCTTCCTATGAACCGGGAGTGTTCTGGACGGATCTGCGAGAGGTGCTGCCTGAGTTCGTGTGCAACACGATCAAGGAGGCCGTGCCCATGATCGAGAGCGGGCTCAAGGGATTCATGCTGGATGACGCGGTGATGACCGGCGTGGAAACCCGCAGCTCTTCACCTGTCCGGATTCCACGAGATGCCCAGACATGCGAGTGCGTGGGGGTGAAGCATTTCTATCCAGCAGGAGAGGGCGCGGGATACGCCGGCGGGATCATCTCTGCGGCGGTGGATGGCATGCGCGTGGCAGAGAAGATCATTGCGGGGATACAGGGGTAGGTTCGGCCTTTGGTTTGGGTTCGTGTTTTCCCACGGGCGTAGTCGTTTTGGTACATGCACAAAAAAGGCGTCTCGCGCTTTCACGCGAGACGCCCAAAAGAGCATCGCTGTTGAGGTGGCTTAGGGAACCACTTCGCCGGAACCCGTATAGATCCACTTCTCAACCTTGCCGCCGAAGACGCGGGCTTGGGCTTGGGTGTCGAAGTCACCGAACATCGTCTTGGTGGTGTAGTCCACGATGATGGTCCAGTACTCCTTCTCGTCGATCTTCTCGAGAGCGGCATCACCCCACTTCTTGATGTTGGTAGGGGTGATTTCCGTCACCTGACCGGCTTTCATGCTGGCGAGCAGGATGTCGTAAGTGCCTTCGGCATTCTTCGCGGGCTTGTCACCACGGCTGGCGACGGCCGGCGTGGAGGCTGCGGTCGCCTTGGCGTTGTTGGCGGAGTTCTGGGCGAAGAGGAACTGGCGCTTCAGCATGGCGGTGCGATCCACCTTCCAGCGCTCATACACATCAGTCAGCACGGCCTTGAGGTCCGTGTCATCCAGAGACACCGTGGCGCGGGCAGGGGAGGTCGGCGTGGGGGAGACGGTGAGGTTTTCACCGAGTTGGCCAATGGCGGTGGCGATGCCGCCAGCGGTCATTTTCGAGCCGAACTTGTTGCCATTGATCTCCGCCATGAACTCCACGTTCTTCATGAGCTTGATCGGACGTGGGAAGGCGGACTTGGGAATCTCAGCCCAGTTTTTCACCACTTGTTCGATCGGCGGGAAGTCAGGAGGGAGGAAGCCGTCAGCATCGGGCTTCTTCACTTCAGCACCCAAGCCAGCCGTCATCGGGGGCGGTGTGGGCATGGGTTCGGGCTTGGGCGGCTCCGGTTTGGGCGGCTCAGGCTTGGGTTCAACCTTCGTTGGCTTGGGTGGTTCCACCGCCACCAGTTCCGGTTGCTTGACCTCCACGGTCTGCGGTTTGGGCTTCTCCAGACCAAAGTAGTCCGCCACGGGCGGATAGGCATACTGGAAGCCGACAAAGCCGACGCCGAGGAGTAGGATTAGAATGCCAAGGGCTTTCATGGGTGGGATATATCAGCGCACTGAGCGGGTGTTGGGGGAGGGAAAAGGTACGGCCAGCTGGGAGGTTTTCAATATTCAGCCGTTGAAAAAATAGCGGAGGATATGGTAGTACAGCGGGGCGGAAAAGCAGAGGGAGTCGATCCGGTCCATCATGCCGCCATGTCCCTCGATGAGGGTGCCCCAGTCTTTGATACCACGTTCGCGCTTGATGGCGGACATCACCAGGCCACCAAAGAAAGCCACGAGGCAGAGCAAAAGGGACACCCCGAAGGCCTGAAGCGGGGAAAACGGGGTCAGGCGATGCATGAGGGCCCCCAGCAAACTGGCGGAGAGGATGCCGCCCACGAGCCCTTCAAGGGTCTTTTTGGGGCTGAGAGCGGACACCGGGGTCTTGCCAATCAGTTTGCCCCATACGTACTGAAGGACGTCACTCCCCTGGATTACGGCGACGAGGAAGATGATCAGGCCGGCGCTCCCCATCTTGATGGCGGGCAGGTTGTCCAGATTCTCCAGCATGGGGATGTGGCTGATGAAGTACACACAGACCATCAGGCCCCATTGCGTACGCGCATTTCGCTCCAGGAACTCCGTCACATCCGGTGTCAGCACCGTGAGGATCGGGATCAGGATGAATGCATAAACAGGAATCATGATGGCAAACATCCCGTACCAATGGGTGGCGACCAGCCAGTACTGATAGGGGAGGATGACGAAGAATGCGGCAAACAGGGCCCAGTGGTCCCCCCTGCGCGTGGGGGTGGCGGTGATGAACTCGCGCAGCGCCAAGAACGAGATCAGGCCAAAAATGATGGTGGAGCCAGCCCGATTGAAGGACAGAGCGGAGAACAGGACGATCACCATGACCCACCAGCTGTTCACGCGGGCTTTCAGGTTGGCGACGGTCGCTTTGCCCCCCTCACTCTGAACCTTGCGCCCCAGAATGTAACTGATGGCGCTGGCCAGAAAGAGCACCCCAAACACCGCGATGAAGAGATTCCGGGTGACGTCGGAGCTGAAGTTGATGGAACTGAGGATGGGCACGGGGAGGGGTAGGGAAGGCGCTGGGTTCGAAACGGATGGGGCGGGATTTCGTTAGGTGAGACGTCAGCCGGGCTTGAGGCTGCCCCCATGCGCGTGAGGCATGAGATTCAGCACGGCCTCGCGAGTGCGACGGAGGAAGTCGGGTTTCTTTTCACCCTCCTCCAGGCGGAGCGGGGCTCCAAATACCACGGTGCTGATCAGAGGGATGGGGAGGAGGTGGCCCTTGGGGAGGATGCGATTGAGATTCTGCAGGTACACGGGGATCAACTCCGCTTCCGGCACCTTGTTTGCCAGGTGGTAGAGGCCGGGTTTGAAGTCGGTGATGTTCCCATCCATGCAGCGGGTCCCTTCCGGGAAAATGATGAGTGACTGCCCTGCGCGCAAGGCATCCGCCATCTGGGAGATCGGGTTTTCCGTCCGGGAAATGGCCTCCCGGGCGATGAGGAGAGAGTTAAAAATGCCGCAGGCAACCCCGCGGGTGAGGGCGGTTCGCCCCCAATAGTCGCGGGCGGCAACGGGGCGGGTGCGTTCCCGGGCCGCGGAGGGCAGGGCGGCCCAGAGGGTGGCAAAGTCCAGGTGACTCCCGTGATTGGCAAAGTAGATGCGCAGTTTTTCGCACTTGGGGTCGCAGCCTGCCCACACGGCGTTCGCGCCGGTGATCAGCTTGGTCAGGAAGATTGAGGCGGGTCTCAACATGGGCATCACGGGTTCGTTGGAGTATTCTTGTAAAGATCCCGCGAAATAATACACAGCCTCCTCCAGCAGGTGAAAACACAGCCCACCACGATGAGGGCCAGGGCGACGGTCATGACGATGTCCGCCTTGCCATCGGGACGCACCCAGAGCTCCACGATGCTGCCCAGACAAGCGAAGGTGATCACCGCCATGCGGTGCTGCTTGGCCATGGGGCCAGCGAAGGATTGGTTGCCCGTGAGGGTGCCACCCAGCACGCGAATGTAGGCGGTCATCACCGCCAAGACGGCGGCGACCCAGCCCAAGGGCATGCCCCAGAGCTTGATGATCCAGTCGCTGCTGTAGCCGGCGGCCATGAGGATCAGAGGATCGGCAATGCGGTCAGGCACCTCGTTGTAGAGGCCTCCCACCACGCTCTTTTTGCCCCCTTCGATCGCCACCATGCCGTCCAGGAGATTGCAGAGCAGACGCATCTGAATGCCCACGGCGGCACCGATCCAGAGCAGTGTGGCGGCTGTAGGGCAGCAGGCCTCGCTGGCGGTCATGAGGCAGACGACGCTGACGAGAGCAAAGGCCACACTGAGCACAGAGATGGCATTCGGCGTGAGGCCCCACGCGTCCACTTTCACGGCCAGACGTTGCGCCCATGGTTTTTCACGGGATTTCAAATAGCGCCGTGCTCCCATGCCTGCGGGGGTCTCTTCTTGCATGGTGCACTGTTGGCGGATTCGGTGGTCGTGCAATGCGATTTGTTGAAGCAGGCAACTGGCAGCCAATGGGTGTGACTTCCTGCTTCTCAGAACGCGCATCCTGCCTATGCTGCGCGGATGCCCCAGTCTCAGCCCCAGCGCCTTTTCCTCTTGGACAGCATGGCCCTGCTGTATCGCGCCCATTTTGCCCTGATCAGGAAGCCGATTTTCACCAGCGATGGGGTGAACTCCTCCGCTCTGTTTGGCTATGCGAATGCGCTGCTGGACATTCTGCAGAATCAGAAGCCGACCCACTTGGGGGCGGCATTCGACACCAGCGCACCCACGCCCCGCCACACGATGTTTCCCGCATACAAGGCGCAGCGAGACGAGATGCCGGAGGATCTGAGTCTGGCGATCCCGGCGGCCAAACGTCTGCTGAAGGCGATGCGCATTCCGGTGCTGGAAGTGGATGGCTGGGAGGCGGACGACATCATCGGCACCCTGGCCCACCATGCAGAGGCGCGGGGAGGATTTGAGACCTACATGGTCACTCCGGACAAAGACTTTGGCCAGCTGGTGACGGAGAACACGTTGATCTACAAGCCGGGGCGGCAGGGCTCTGACACCGAGATCCTGGGGGTGAAGGAAGTCTGTGAACGCTGGGGTGTGAGCAAGCCGGAGCAAGTCATCGATCTGCTGGGGTTGATGGGGGATGCCAGCGACAACATCCCGGGTATTGCTGGGGTGGGGGAAAAGACGGCTGCCAAGCTCATTCAGCAGTTCGGCAGTGTGGAGGCTCTGCTGGCCCGGTCGGACGAGGTTGAGGGCAAGCTCAAGGACAAGGTAAAAGCCGGAGCGGAGATGGCGGCCCTGTCCAAGCAACTGGCCACGATCATGATCGATGCTCCGATCTCGGTGCAGCTCGATGATCTGGCAGTGCAGGGATTTGATGACGACGCGCTCAAGTCCATCCTGGTGGAGTATGAGTTCAATGCGCTGGGGCGTCGGCTGTACGGAGATGACTTCAAAGCTGGCAGAGGGCGACAGCTCGGGGCCGCGACCCCGGCAGCTACGACTCCCACCAGCAAGAAGTCCAAAGGGACGGACCTGCAGGGGGATCTGTTCGGGGCGGGGACGGAAACCATCCCGGTGGCCACGGCTGGAGACGAAGGTTCCGCTGAGGACATGGCTGCAGAGCCTGTGCATCTTCCTGGGCTGAAGACCATTCAGGACGTGCCGCATCGCTATGATCTGGTGAAAACCGCAGAGGAGCGTTCAGCATGGTTCCAAAAGCTCAGCGAGGTGGAGGCCTTCTGCTTTGACACCGAGACGGACGGGCTGGACCCGCTCTCCGCCCGCATGCTCGGCATTGCCTTCAGCATCGCCCCTCATGAAGGATGTTATTTCCATATTCCAGAGGACCGGGATGAGCATCTGGCGGTGCTGAAGGAGGTGAAGTCGTTCTTTGCTGCTTCGACGGCGGAGAAGATCGGTCACAACCTGAAGTTCGACCTCCGCGTGTTCCTGGCCCACGGAGTTGAGGTGCAGGGGCCATTCTTTGACACCATGCTGGCGCATGCCCTGGTGGAGCCGGATCAGCGCCATGGCATGGACTACCTGAGCGAACGCTATCTGGGCTACAGCCCGGTGTCCATCACGTCGCTTATCGGTGAGAAGAAAGGGGCGACGCCCCAGAAGAGCATGGCGGAGGTGCCGCTGGAGCCTCTTGCCGAGTATGCTGCGGAAGACGCTGACGTGACGCTGCAACTCTCTCAGAAGTTGCGCCCTGAACTGGAGCGGCTTGGCTTGAATAAGGTGTTTTTCGAGATTGAGGCCCCGCTGCTGCCGGTGCTGGCGCACATGGAGCACGAGGGGGTGAAGGTGGATGTGCCCACTCTGGAGGAGTTTGGGCTGGAACTGCTCAATCAGGCCAATGTGCTGAAGGAGCGCATTCAGGGATACGTGGACTGGCCGTTCAACCTCAACTCGCCCAAACAGCTTGGGGAGGTGCTGTTCGACCATCTGAAGCTGATGGAGAAGCCGAAGAAGACGGCCACCGGTCAGTACCAGACCAATGAGCAGACGCTGCTGACGCTTCAGGGGAAGCATCCCATCATCGATGACATCCTCGCCTATCGCGAGTGCACCAAACTCAAGAGCACCTACGTGGATGCGCTTCCCGCGGCAGTGAATCCTCTCACGCACCGCGTGCATACCACCTTCCATCAACTGATGGCGGCGACAGGGCGCATGGCCTCGACGGATCCCAACCTGCAGAACATCCCCATCCGGACGGACCAAGGCCGGGAGATCCGCAAGGCTTTCGTTCCCGAGAAGGAAGGCTGGGTGCTCATGAGTGCTGACTACTCCCAGATCGAGCTGCGGGTGATGGCGGAACTGAGTGCTGATCCGGCCATGATCGAGGCCTTCCAGGAAGGACATGACATTCACCAGGCCACCGCGGCCAAGGTGTATGGGGTGGCATTGGACGAGGTGTTGCCAGAAATGCGGCGCACGGCCAAGATGGTGAACTTCGGCATCATCTATGGCATCAGCGCCTTCGGGCTGAGCCAGCGGCTGGGCAATACTTCACGTACGGAAGCCGCGCAGATCATTGAGAACTACTTCAAGCAGTATCCCGGCGTGAAGCGCTATATGGAGGACATCGTCACCCAGGCGCGGACGCTTGGCTATGTGGAGACCGTCGTAGGCCGCCGCCGCTATCTGCGGGACATCAACTCCTCCAACATGTCGGTGCGCAGCGCCACGGAGCGCGTGGCGATGAATGCGCCGATCCAGGGCACCGCCGCGGACATGATCAAACTGGCCATGGTGAACGTGGCCCGCTCACTCAAAGAGGGCGGGTTCAAGACCCGCATGCTTCTCCAGGTGCACGACGAACTTCTCTTTGAAGTGCCAGCGGATGAAGTGGAGAAGGTGAAGCCCGTCATCGAGCAGGGGATGCGGGAGGCTCTGCCGCTCAAGGTCCCCGTTCTGGTGGAGGCCGGGACTGGCAAGACCTGGCTGGAGGCGCATTGAGGGCGGTGGGTTAGGAGTTAAGAGTGAAGGGTTGTGGGGCTGAGACTTGAAGTTTGAGTTTTGAACTTTGAAGTTTTCAGCCCCCTTTTTCACAACGCCTTCGACTGTAGTTTTCGTGAGGTATGGAAGGCGTAGCCAAGGGCCAGGGCGGACCAGCCGAGCAAGAGAGCCAGCAGCGTCCAGAAGTAGGGGACGGCGCCAAGGCCGGAGAGTTTGAGGACGATCAAGAGCAGGCTGATGCCCATGAGGATGCGTCCGGCGAAGCGATGGGTACGGTTCCAAACCTCAGGAGACTCCAAGGTCCAGGGGCAGCGGATGCCGATGGTGTAGTTGGGGCGCAGTTTGCCGAAGTAGTTTCCCAGAAACAGGAAGAGCAGAGGCACGCCGTAGAAGATGGTGCCCTTGATGACCTCCAGGTTGCCCCATGAGGCATAAACGATGCCCACGGTGCATGAGCCGAGAAGGATGCACACGGCCAGCATCGATTTACGCAAAACGTTGCGCACCTGGTCGCGGGTATCCGGTTCGTACTTCGCCATTTTGGGATCAAACCGGAACCAAATGAGAGTGGCCACGGTGACCAGAATAGAGGTGATCGGCAGCAGGAGCACGCCCGGAAAGCGGTTCATGAAACCATCTGGCCGGAAATGGATGTTGAAGTGAACGGGCACCCGGTCAGGGATCTGTGGCCAGACGACGGCGAGATACACCAGAGGGGCGGCGAGCACCACGATCTCGGGCCAATGTTTGATCAGTTGCTTTTTCATGGGATTCGGGGAGCTCGGCAGGCTTGGCTGCCGTGAGGCTGAGCAGCCAGCGGATGGCGTCTTCCACCACGCTGGTGGCGAGGGAATAGATGACAAACTGCCCCTGCTTTTCCGAGGTCACGAGGCCTGCCCGTTTCAGCAGATCCAAGTGGTGGGAGACGGTGGGGCGCCCCAGCTTAAAATGCTCTGCGATGGCTCCGGCAGACAGGTCTCCACCCCGCAGCAGATCCAAAATGGCCCGCCGGGTGTCATCATTCAGTGCCTGAAAAAGAGTCGTCACAGGATTGATTCGATATTTCGACAATCATCGAAATGATTGGCCTTGTCAAGGCGGCCAAAAATATTTTGTCCAACGGGCAAAATATTCTGCCTTTTGTTCAACAGCCCCATCAGCTCGCACGTTAAGGTCCAAGATTTTAGTTCGTACATACATGGTAACAACCACTTCTGACTCCCATGCCCGGTGCAACCGACCCATCGGTTCGCAGGCAAATTCACTCCAGGGCCCGGGCAGATACGCCGGTTGGTGGAAGGGGTTCTGTGCGGCAATCATCCTGTTGGCCACGAGCGCGGAACTTCCTGCGGCGAACATCTACTGGGGTGGCACGAGTGACGGAAACTTCCAGACGCTGGGAAACTGGTACACGAATGTGACGCAGACCACGGCGGCGTCGGCCCTCCCTGGGGCATCAGACATCGCCACCTTCAACGCCCAGGGGACGGTGACGAACGCCATCAGCACGCTCGGGCAGTCGCTGGCGCTCCAGGGGATGCTCTTTAATAGCAACGCGTCGGGCAACATCACTCTCGGTACGTTGAACGACTTCGTCGTGACGTTGGGCACGGCAGGGATCTCCGTGCAAGCTGGCAGCGGGAGCCATACCATCAATTCGGGAGTGACGGTGGGGAGCACTCAGTCCTGGACGAACAATGCGGGGAGCAACAAGATGCTGACGGTGGCGGGCAACGTGACATTGAGCGCCAACCTGACCCTGGCGGGTGACACGGGGATCAATGTGACGGGTCCGATCACGGCCACGACCAACCGGACTCTCACGATCTCCAACACCAGCGGGGCAGTCAATTTGGGGGCGGTGAGCACGACGAACACCCAGACCTTTACTGTGCAATCGGGAGCGGCGGCGACGGTGAATGGGGTGGTGTCGGGGGCGAACTATCACAAGGATGGAGCTGGCACCCTGACCTTCGCAGCAGCGAATACCTTTACTGGCAACCTGCGCATCCTCGATGGCAAGGTGGTGGTCAAAGCCTCAAACACCGCCAATCATCAACTGATCTTTGGCAACGCCTCAGGTGGGGCGGGCTCAAATGGATTTGGCACCTTCGAACTCGACAACACGGTGGCGGATGTGAACTACCGCATTTCCACGCTCTATGTGCATCCCACCAGCGATGGAGCGGTGATTCAATCCACGGGGGGAGCCTTTGCCGCCAACCTCTTCCTCAACGCAACTCGCGATTTCATCGTCAATGAAACGGCGTCGGACATCGATCTGCTGGTCAAGGTGGGGATTGCCAACGGTGACGGTACGGCACGCAGCCTCAACAAGCGGTCGATCGGCACCATGGTGATGCAAGGGGTGAACAGCTACACCGGCACCACCTCGATCGCACGTGGCAAACTGGTGCTGGACTACAGCGTGAACAACAGCAACAGCCGGTTGGCAGATGCTGCGGTCGTGTCGATGAGCGGCGGGAATCTGGAACTGCTCGCGAATGGATCCGCCTCCTCGGCGGAGACTATCGGTTCCCTGACGCTCGGTTCAGGAACCAACGGAATCAAGCTGGTGGAGAATGGCGTAAATGGTGTCACGCTGACAATGGCGGCAGGCATCACTCGGGCCGCCCCCAGCTCGTCCAGCGGCTCTGGAGTGGTGAACTTTGAGCTGGGAAGTGCCAGTCTGAACAAAGTGGTGTCCGTCGGTGGATTGGGGAATGACGCCCGTGGCATTCTCGGTGCGTGGGCAACGGTGGGAGGAGATCGCTGGGCGACGAAGAACGGCAGCAATGAAATCGTGGCCCACGCGGGCACAGTGCAGAGCAATCAGTCGGCTTGGGTCGCCCTGGATCATGTGGTGGTGGACGCGGCTCTGACGGGCACATTGCGGACAGCAGAGGTGGCCTCATTGGTCTTCGACGCTCCCGTCGCCAACAACCTCGTCATCAACAATGCGGCGGCAGCGCTCATGTTGGGATCTGCCGGGGTGCTCGTGAGCGACGATGTGGGGGCCAATGCCACGACGATCTCGGGAGGTCAGCTGCTGGTACGCAATGCCACCCAAGGAGCCAACGCTGAGCTGGTGCTCACCAACTATTCTACGGGCACCCTTTCGGTGACCTCGCATATCGGCGCCAGCAACACCACGCAGTCGGCCACGCTCAACCTGACGCTGGCCGGAACTGGCCTGATTGAGATTGCCGGAAACAACTACTACAACGGCATCACCAACATTCAGGGCAACGTGCGGGTGAGTGGGGGCAATGCTTTCAACGACTACGCCGCACTGGTGATGGCGGCCAGCGGGCAAATGACGTCCCTGGGAGCCTCTATGAACCTGAACGGCTCTACGGAAATCGTGGGGTCACTCCAGGGCGGGGCGGCCACGGATGACACCTATGCCGAACTGGGGCGTGGTGAGCTGTCTCTCGGCACCGGGGGCACCTTGATTGTGAATCAATCGGCGACCAGCACGTTCCACTCCCGCATCAGCGGCAGTGGCACACTGGTCAAACGGGGCAGCGGTACTTTGACGCTCTCCACAAATGGCAACCACACGATGACGGGAGAGCTGCGGGTATTGGGAGGATTGTTGGATCTTACCAGCGGCAGTGAAGGATTCATCAACATCAACACCATCCGGCTCCGGGGTGGGCAGCTTCGGGTGGAGCAGAACCAAGCCACTCAAGTCAACAAGCTGAACAACAATGCGACGCTGGTACTGGAAGGGACGGCCGGCGACGGCTACCGCATCACGGGCAACCAGAATGCCACGCGGACGGAGACGGTGAACATCCTGGAACTCCAAGGTGGGGCGAACACCTTTACTTTGAGCCATTCTCTGACGGCGAGCGCAACGAACAATGCAGTGCTGACGACCTTCGCGTTTGGCAGTACGACGACGAGCAACTTTGTGCGGAACAACGGGGCCACCCTCTTGGTACGTGGGGCCAACTTGGGAGGGACCGCGAGTGCCACCACAACCGCCACACGGGTGACCTTTGGTAGCTACACCAAGCTGGACAGCTTCTTGATTGGGGATGTGAGCAACAGTGGTACGAAACGCAAGATTCTGCCGTTCATCATCTCGGACAGCTCGGCCACTGGCGCTGGAAACACCTTCGTCACGCGGGATACGAATGGCCTAAGAGCACTGGATGTTGGCACCGAATACGTGATCACCTATGCGGGGGCAGTGGCGGGCGACAACGTATCGCTCAACAGCGCCGTGGCTGCAGCGGGTACGGCGACAGTCAATGCCTTGAGATTGGATGGTAGCGCCGCTGGCTTCAGTGTGACGGGGGCAGGTGGAGGCACCAATGTCCTGACCCTGACGAGCGGCGCACTGTTGTTCACGGCAGGTGCCACCGACAATGACGTCACGATCAGCGGATTCGATCAAATTCTGGCGGGCACTGCAGACGCTGTGGCGGATGAACTGGTCGTCTTCACCACCAGCACGCATGCGACAAACCCGGCTGGGGCGACGCTCACGATTGCTTCCCAGATTGCGAACCAGGGAACAGCCGCAACTGGGATTACTAAAGCAGGGAATGGCACCCTGGTGCTGAGCCACACAAACAACACTTACTCGGGCCCCACCACCATCAACCAGGGAGTGCTGGAGTTTGGGGCGGCGGGCAGCCTTGGCAGCGGCGGCGTTGTCATGGCGGGAGGAACGCTGCGCTGGGGGGCGGGAAACAATGCTGATATCAGCAGCGGTCGTTCGGTGGAGTTGCTGGGGACTTCCGTTTTCCTCACCCCAGCCGGTGGGGGCAACATCCTGAATGTGGGCAATGTGTTCGACGTAGGGGCTAACAATGTAAGTTTGAGTGGGGCAATTGGAAACAACGGCTACGGAGGACTGACCAAGATTGGTGCTGGCACCCTCTCGCTTTCTGCGGCCCCCACCTATAAGGGCGCGACGGTGGTGGCCCAGGGGGCGATGAACTTTCAGACCATTGCTGCGAACACGACGGAGGCTCTCTACCTGGTGGCGAGCAGCGGGACGGTCTCCTCCATCGTTGAGAGTGGCCTGAATGTGCAGTCGCTGATTGTGGGCGGGGTGTACGGCACGGCCCAAGGCATGACGGGGCAGTTGACCGTGAACGGTGGAGCAGTGAACATCGGTGATGGAAGCAGTGACGATTTCCTTCTCATCGGCTACCGTGACGCCTCTGCATTGGGAGGCGTCGATACAACGAGCAGCACCCGAGGGGATGCGAATTTTTCGGCCGCCAGCTCGGTGAACATCAATGTGAGCCGGATTCTGATTGGGGCCTACCAAGGAACGGTGCCTACTACCAACTCCTATACGGCTACAGGGGGGCTTGTGCTGTCCAACACATCCAACACCATCACCGCGGGTACTTTCATCATCGGCTTCGCTCCTACTGCGGTGGTCAATACAAATACCGCCTCGACGGTGAACTTGGGAACAGGCTCCACCGCCATCAACGTGGATTCCTGGGTGATCGGAGGTGAGCGGTCCAAGGCCACGGTATCGATTGGTGGCGGAGGAAGCCTGACGGTGAGAGGACAGGCGGGTGGGGAAACCGGTGCCAATCTTTTCATTGGCGACAACGACATGGTGGGGACGGGAACACCCAACATCTCATCCCTGGATCTGACTGGGGCCTCATCGGTCAACATGAAGCTGAATCTGCTCGTGCTCGGGCGAATTGGCAGTGCCAACGGTGCGAACGGCTACGGGCAAGGCAGCCTGACCTTCGGCATTGGCACCATCGAAGCCACCAGCATTCGCATGGCGGATCACGACTACTCGCAGGCGGGCACCGGGGCCACCACCCCGGCCAACACCAAGGGAACGATCACGCAACGGGGGGCATCGACCTTCCGGTTCGGGGAAATGAGCCAGGGCACAGGGGTTGGGACCTATTACTGGGAGGCGGGCACCATTGAGAACCTACAAGGGCGGGATCAACTCAATCAAAATGTCACCATCACGCTCAATGGCGGCGGCTCTGCGACGGATGTGGGACTGCGTACATTCTCAGTAGGCGAGAACCAGCAGTCCACGTTTGAGTCTGCGGCAGAGTTTGCCGGGACCGGCTCGTTCACCAAGGCCGGTCTGGGGGAGCTCATTTTGAACGGGATCAACCTGAACTCGGGCAACCTGCGCATTGCCGCGGGTCGCGTTTCACTGCGCTCCACTGCGACGATGGATGATGTGGCCTGGGTCAATCTGGATTCGGGCGCAGCATTCGACGTGAAGAATCGCACGGCCCCGAGCTACACCACGGATGCGGTCATTTCAGGCACGGGCGTGATCGATGCCACAGGAGGTACATTCACTGTCGGAACGGGCGTGGGGGGAACCTCCCGGGTGGGCGTGCTGCGGCCTGGGGCGTCCAGCGTGGTAAACAGTGCCGCCTCAGCGAGCACCGTTGGAGACGCTACAGGCACTCTCACGGTTCTGGGAGGTCTGAATCTCGCAGGCGATGCGAGCCGTGTGGATCGGGCAATTCTGCAGGTGGGAGGCACCACTCGCAACATCGCCTCCTCGTTCAGCTCCTTTGCCACAGTCGGGGAGTGGGTGGACTCCATCCCCACCGCTTATGCCAGCTACTTGGAGGACAGCGGCGGCAACCACGATTTCATCGACGTGCAGGGGGCGATCACGCTGAATGCCAATGGCGGCATCACCGTGCAGACCACTTCTGGCTACACCGGGGCGTTCGGCGATGTGTTCAACCTCATCGACTGGTCAAGCATCATCAACAACGGCTTCACGGTTCCGAATCGCTACGATGATGGCACGGGGCTGGGGCTGATGCTGGATCTGCCCACTTTGAGTGCTGGCCTGACCTGGGACACATCCTTGTTCCTGAATCACGGCACTCTGGTGGTGACGCCAGAACCCTCACGGATGCTTCTTCTGGTGGCGGGAATGAGCACGATGGTTCTCCGTCGTCGAAAGAAGCGGTGAGAACAGGGCAAGCCGAACAGGGGCGGGGCACTCGCCGCCCCTGCTGGTTAGATTCCCTTGAAAGCCATTGAGCAGCCGAAGAAGAAGACTGCGGCACTTAGGAAAATCCCGCCCAAGAACAGGCCAAGCGCAAGTCCCACAGGGGATTTGTCTGGATCGACCTGAACGGCGCGCGCGAACACGGTGCTGGCGACAAGGATCAGGATCAAGCCGATCGGAATGGCCAAGAGGACGATGGGGCCAGACGGCATGAACTTGTCGACGAGCACCATCGCTATCAAGGGATAGGCCACGACAGCTCCGAACCAGACGGTGCAGCCCATGCCAGAACTGGTGGGGGGGCGGGATTCGCGATCTGACATGGTGAGGTTGACGGATTTTACTTCATGGGATCTCCAAGTGGCAAGACCTGTGGTGGTCAAATAGGTGCCCTGACTACATTCTCACGGAACACAGCCGCGAATCTCTCCGCGAGCGTTCGCTAAGGTGCAGCCGCATGGACTGACCGCTTCAACGCTGCATTTGACGAAAGATCACGGCGGGGGCGGAGCGTTTCACTTGGCCCCGTCTTTCCGGGTACGGAGAGGCGATGGTTCACTAGGATCCCAATACACACATGAAGAAACTGCTTCCCGCCCTCTTTCTGGCCGCCCTCATGACGGCCCAAGCTGAAGACAAAAAACCGGCTGCCGATGAAGGCAAACCATGGAAACAATGGTTCGCAGACGGCAAGCTGGATGGCTTCACCATCGTGAGCGGGACCGCAAGCTACAAGATCGAAGACGGCGTGCTGGTGGGGACGACGACAGAGGGCAGCCCCAACTCCTTCCTGATGAGCCCGAGCTTCAAGGACTTCGAGCTGGAGTTCGAAGTGAAGGTGGACGACGCCCTCAATTCCGGCGTGCAGGTGCGCAGCCATCTGGCCAAGGATGGTGATCCAGCTCCTGAAGGGGCCAAGAAGCCGCTCCCGGCAGGCCGCCTCTACGGCCCGCAGTGTGAGATCGCCGTCAACGGCACCGCCGGTGACTTTTATGACGAAGCCCGCCGCGGCACCTGGTGGAGCGAACTGACCCAGACCAAGGAAGCCGTGCGCACCGAGGCGGCCAAGGCAGCTTTCAGGAAGGGCGAGTGGAACCAGTACCGCATCGTGGTGAAGGGTGACCACTATCAGAGCTTTGTGAACGGCGTGAAGGCGGCCGACTTCAAGCAGGCCAATGACCCCGAAGGCCACATTGGCTTCCAGGTCCATGGCATCAAGAAGGGCACCGGGCCGTTCAGCGTGCGCTGGAAGAATGTGAAGATCCGCGAGCTTTAACCGGTTCGCTGGATCTTTGGGGGATGAGGTTTCGACCTGGGTGTTTGACCTGCGGCGAAAAACCTCGTCCCCCTTTTTGTTTTGATTATGCTGCGACGAACATGAAACACGGAATGAAAGTATACGTTGCCGCTGTGTTGTCGGCGATCTGTCTGGTAGACAGTGGTGTTCTCGCGGTGGACTATTCCGCCGAATCCTTGTTGCAACTACGACTGCGCCATACGGAAATCGAATTCGTATCGGGTCAACTTCACGAGTGCATCTCCAAAGTTGAAGCCAAAGTGAAGGAGCAGTTTCCGTGGGTGACTGGTCTGCCGGTGAAAGTAATTCCTGGAAGCCCTATGGTCAGAATGAATCAACTGGATTTTGGGAAACGCCCGGCAGAAAAAATTTCTTACGACGCCCCTTCGCTCGGTGAGCTTCTTGCAGCGATTGCCACATTGAATGGATACATGTTCGATGTGAACGAAGGTGTCATCGAGTTCAGGCCTGCAGATGCGAGCGGTAGCTATTACTTTGAGAGGATCTACGCGCTGGAGTCGAAGGCGTGGCGAGTACTAAAGTTTGACGAGAAGAATCAAGCCGTATTCTTCGAGAGAATGAACGACTTGGGAGTGGAGTTGAAGGTGAAGTTTGTCGACGAAAAACGTGGTTTCATCGTCTTTTTCGCGACTCGCCGGGATCTGGACCTGTTGGATCAAATCATACGGTTGGCTGAGTTGGATATGTTGAAGTGAAAGGCAAACTAGCAATGGGCAGAACAGCACCCAAACAGTTCTGGCTCAGTAACTCGAAGCATTATGAATCATCTCACAATGGGGCGCAGGGAGGCGATGGGGATGCTCATCGGAGCCGCATCAACTGCACTGGCATCCTCAGCGAAATGCGAAGAGGTGCCTGCGGGCCTGGAAATCGTGGACACCCACACGCATTTCTATGACCCCACCCGGCCGGAAGGGGTGCCCTGGCCCCAGCCGGGAACGCCGCTCTATCGCAAAGTGATGCCTTCCGACTGGAAGGCTCTGGCCAATCCTCTGGGCATTCAAAAGACGGTGGTCGTTGAGGCCAGCAAGTGGGTGGAGGACAATCAGTGGATCCTCGAACTCGCGGAGCGGGAGAAATGCATCGTAGGGTTTGTGGGCAACCTGGACCCGGGAACGCCGGAGTTTGGGGACCAGTTGAAGCGGTTTACGGCCAATCCAGTGTTCCGGGGCATTCGCGTGGGCGGGTCGAGGTTGATCAAAGGGGTGGAGGAGCCGGAGTTTCTCGCGGGCATCAAGCGTCTCGTGGAACGGGATCTCTCACTGGATGTCAACGGTGGCCCTGACCTGCTGATGGCGGTGGACAAACTTGCCGTGAAGGTCCCCGAGCTGCGGATCGTGGTGGATCATGTGGGTGGGGCCGGTGATGCGGCCAAACCCAGCAGTGCGTGGAAGGAGGGGATCAAGGCTGTCGCCCGACACCCCAAAGTCTGGTGCAAGGTAAGTGGCCTGGTGGAAGGTGCGGGCGGAGGAAAGGGAAATGCACCCAAAGAGGCCGGATACTATGCCCCAGTGCTGGACATGGTCTGGCATGCCTTTGGCGAGGATCGGGTGGTCTTCGGCAGCAACTGGCCCGTCAGCGATCGCGGGGCACCCTTTGACGTGGTGGTGGGTTTAGTCCGGCAGTACTTCGAGGGCAAGGGCAAGACGGCCGCGAGGAAGTACTTCGCAGACAACGGGAAGGCCGTTTACAAGTGGATTGACCGTTCCTGATTGCCCCCTCAAACGCAAAAAGGCCGCCAGCAGAGCTGACGGCCTTTGGGTCTCGGAGGTTAAAGCGGCTTAGGAAGTTATTTCTTGGTCCACTTCACGGCATTGATCAGGATCTTCTGATAGCCATCCACTTCGTGGGTGCGGCCATCATGTCCCAAGGTGATGCCGACAATGCGGGCCTTGTCGTTCTGAGTGACCCACACCGCGGGGTGAGGCTTCTTGTACTTGTCGCTGGGGGAAGTTTCCGCCAGGACTTCGATCGGTGCAGTGCCTTCCGGCACGGCTTCCGCATTCATGTAGTACAGCTCGTCCTCCACCTTGAAGCTGGCAGGCACGCCCGCCATGACGGGGTGATCCTTCTTCAGCGTGTTCACATCGAACGGGTGGATCTTGTCGTGGCCACGGGAGCCACCACCCACGATCTTCGCGTTCACTTCTGGCCAGCGAGGGAAGCCATACCAGGTGCCGGGGTGGAGCATGATCACGCCCTTGCCCGCCTCCACGTGGTCGAAGAGGGCCTTGCGCCAGGCGGGGGTGTCAAAGAACGTGCGGTTGGTGCTGCTGATGACAACGTCCGCGTTCTTGATCTCCGCCGTGGCCTGGGGGCTGTTCTCCGTGTAGTTCACGGAGAAGCCTGCGGCCTTGAGGAACTGGCTGTCATACTCCTCGAACCACTTCTTGAAGTCGTGGGAGGATCCGCCGGCGACGATGAGGACTTTGATCTTGCCGTCCTCCCACTGGATGGGGAGGGGGGCAGGCATTTCGTCCTCAGGCTTCTTGGCTGGAGCAGGAGCAGGAGCGGGTGCCGCGGCCGCGGCAGGCTGGCTCGGGGCGGCATTAAGCTTGGCTCCAGCCTTGCCTTCCACATCGGCGGTGATGGCCACGATCACAGGAGTGACCCCGTTGTTGTAGCTTTCCAGCTCGACCTTCGTGATTACCGAGGCCTTGGCGATGTCCAGGCTGATCAGGCGAAGCTGGCCGCGGGACACCACACCTTCCGCGAAAGCGGACTTAGGCACGTCGATTTCACGATTGTAGTCGGCGAATTCCACCCCGTTCTTCATTTCATGAACCTCCGTCTGGCCGTCCGCAAAGGTCACGGTCAGCTTCAATGCGGGTCGCTCGTCTTTGGTGGCAGGGAAGCCCCAGCCTGCGATGCCACTCAAGAGGTGGAGCTTCTTCGCCGCCACGCCCACCGGTGCTTCCACCTTCTGGGGGAGGGTGTGGGCAAAGGTCTTGTCACCGCCACCTTTCAGCGTGACCACGTTCATCCCGGTGGAGGACTTGGCAGGATCCATGATGTAGAAGGGGATGCCGTCCACGGTCACGTTGCCGAACTTGGAAAGGAACACCGTGTCCTTCGTGGCTTCCTCGCTGTTGAAGAGGCCGCGACGGGTGTCCGTGGTATAAGCCTTGGCCAGATCCACAATGCGGAACTTGGCATCACTGCCGCCGCAGATGAAGGCGAGGATGTCGCGCATGACTTCCGGTCCGAGCGCCTCAAAGCCTTCTGGCATGAGGGAGCGGCGGGTGTTTTCCCGGTTGGCGATGTTCGCCTTGGGGATCTCCACGTCACCTGTCTGGCTGCGCAGCGTCACGCTGGCGGCGTTTTCACTGGTGATCACGCCCACCAGGGTTTCGCCCTTGGTGGTGGTGATGTTCCACTGCCAGAAGCTCGGGTCCACCTCACGGTTGGGATCCACGATATGCACAAGCAGTTCGGCAGGACCATGGGCACCCATTCCGGTGAGGGGAGGACCCACATCACGTGTGCCCACATCGCCCAGCTTGTGACAGATGGCACAGGCAGCGGTGAACATCAGTTTGCCGTTGGCCACGTTGCCAGGCTTCAACACCTCGGGGGTGAGGGCGGCGATGGCTTCGTTCTTTTGCTTGGTCTGCGGGCTCAGGGTGTCCATGAGCGCAGCCGCCTGCTTGGCTACGGCCTTGTTCGGGTGGGTGCGCAGACGGGCGACATTGCCGGGACCGAGGTCGGTCACGGTAATCTTGCCGTCCTTCACTGAACCGAGGAAGGCGAGGGTGGCTTCCGGACGTTGCAGGATCTGGTCGAAGGCCTGTGTGCGGACGGCACCTTGCAGAGAACTGAAGGTGGACACCAGGGCGGACACATCACCACTGTTGCCCAATGCCTCAATGATGGCTGAGAGCAGGGGGGCAGGACTGTCGCTGGCCGTGAGCACGGGGACGACGGCTTTCCGGCCTTCGCCACCGACACCGATCAACGCTTTGGCGGCATTGATGCGGGACTCCACGGACTGGGCCTTGTCGGCGAGTTGGGTGGAGAACTGGCTGACCAGGGACTTCACGTCATTGACCAGGGTGCCGGCTTGATCCCACTTCACCACGAGGGGAAGCGTGGAGGAGGCGAGGGCTGGCTGGCTGATCAGCTTCTTCAGTGTGGCAGCCAGTTCAGGAGTAAGGTTGACCTTGAGGTCGCTGGCGGAGCCGATGGAGCGAAGCACGACGATCTTGATGGCGTCGGAGGTCGCGGGAGCGTCGGCACAAGCACTCAAGAGTTGGGCGGCGTTTTGAGAGGGAGTGATGGCGACGTTCTTACCATTCAAGACCACGTTGACTTCGTCTCCTGTAACTGCCGTGATGACGAGTGGGCCGACAAGACCGGACAAGTCAGCAGCACGGGGATGCTTGAGCGCATCCGCAACAGCGGCGACTGGATGCGCGGTAAGGGCCGCAATCATCGCAGAGCGAGTCCAGTCGTCCTGGGCGGAGAGATATTTCTCAATACCGCGATTTCCGACAACTTCAGGATCCGCCGGGGTGACCGTGTCATCCAACACCTGAATATCTTCATACTCTCTGAGTACTTTGCTGCCCATGCGGTGCAAGTTAGGCGTGGAAGCCAGGATCCAGTCGATGCTGTCACTCTCGATCTTGCCTTTCTGGATGCTGCCACTCTTCGCTTTCACATCATTGTTTTCCCCTTCCCTGATCAAGCGCCAGGCATTCTGCTTCACCTTCGCATTGGGGCTGGTCTCGATGACTTTCGTCAGGCTTTTCAGATCCTTGGCATCGAGCACGGGAACGTCCAGCTTCTTGGCCTGCTTGTGCTGCACCTTCCAGATGCGGCCGAAGTAGTGGTCGCGGTCAGGGCGCACGGCGGCGTTGGCAGGGCCATGGAGCGGGCCGCGGGTGTCATTGTGAATGACGGCCTGGTTGTAGAAGTCCACCAGATAGAGGGCGCCATCGGGGCCCACTCGGTTCTCAATGGGGCGGAACCAGAGGTCCTTGCTGCGGATGAACTCGGTTTCTTCGCGACCCTTTTCCTTCTCCACGGTGTAGCTCACGCCATCGGGCTTCACGAACTGCTGGTGCACGATGTTGAGCGTGGCCTCGGTCGTGAAGTAGCTGTAGTTCCACTTCTCCGGCCAAGCCCCGCCTTCATAGACGGCGCAGCCAGCGGCAGCGGTGAAGGAGCCCACCTGGTCAATCTGCACATAGGCCTGCTCCGGCCAGCTCATGAGCGGGAAGGTCTTCTGCCCGGTGATCATGCCCTTCCAGGAGTTGGTTCCAGGAACCTTGCCCTTGGCGAGTACGTACTCGGGCAGGACTGTGTGGAAGAAGACGGTGCCGCTGGTGGGCTGGGTCCAGAAGACCTGACCATCCCAGGTGATGTCCAGCCCCCAGGTGTTGCCACCGCGGGAGGAGTACATCTCGATCTCAGAGCCGTCTGGCTTGAAGCGCACGACACCGGAGGCGATGCGTACGGGGGGCTTGGGGGACTTGGCACCCAGAGAGGTGACATCGCCGGCGGAATAGCCATGAGTCGCATAAACCCAGCCATCAAGACCCCAGCGGAGGTTGTTCATCACGGCATGGGTGTCGCCGTTGCCGAGACCGCTATAGAGCTTGGTGCGCTTGTCGGCGACATCGTCGCCGTCGGTGTCTTCAAAGTACCAGATGTCCGGTGCGGCAGAGACGATGACGCCTTTCTTGTAGAAGCAGAAGCTGGTGGCGAGCTCGAGCTTGTCGGCAAAGATCTTCTTCTTGTCCATCACACCGTCGCCATTGGTGTCGGAGAGGATGGAGATCACGTCGCGGGGCTCGCGCTGGTCATAGCCTTCCTTGGAGATCGAGCCGGATTCTTTCCAGGCGTCGGTGTTGGGCACGCGGCGACCATTGGGATACTCGGGGGTCTCGCAGACCCAGAGGCGGCCCTTCTCATCCCAGTCGATGTTCATCGCCTTGTTGATGAGCGGCTCGGCGGCGACCAGGGAGATTTCGAACTCCGGGTGCACCTCGATGAGGGCTGCAGCCTTGTCCGGGCGGGTGGGGCCGCCTTCCACGTAGCGAAGGCCGTCGCCCAGTTCCTCGGGCTTGCAGAACTCATCTGCATTCTGCCTCTTCCCGGCCCAGGCGATGCCGCGCAGCAGGATGGCGCGGTAGTTGGGACGGTTGAAGTTGATGTAGAGGTGGCCGGGAATACTCACGAAGGAGCGGTAGGCGGTGCTGCCTTCCGGTGCCGTGGTTTCATAGGTCCACATCTGCGGCTGGATGTCGTAGATGGAGACCTTTTTTCCGCCACCCGTTATCTCCTCAGCCCGCTTCGCGGCCTGGGCATTGCGGGCCCCGGCCGGCTTGGGCGTGTAAGCACCGGCAAGGATGCGGGCCTCCGGCAGGATTTCCATGTCATAGTAGATCTCATCGTCCATCGCGAAGTTGGAGCAGTCCTTCGTGATCGGGTTTTCACGATCCGTGAAGTAGAGGTGCATGGGCCCCTCCAGCCACTTCGTGGTGCCCTGGCGCCAGGAGCCACCGATGATGCTCTTGAACCAGTCGGTATCCTGCGAGACCGCCCCGGCGTGCAGGGTCACCAGACCGCCGCCGCGTTTGAGAAATTCCAGGAGGTTCTTGCGCTCTTCACCGATCTTGATGTTGCCCGCCTCCTGGGAGTGGAGGATCAGCACATCGGTCTTGTCGAGCTGTTCTTTCGTCGGGAAAGCCAATGCGCCATCGGCCTGAATGCCGCGCTCCTTGAGTAACGGTACCCAGTCTTTCAAGAACTGGGGATAGTCATGGGCCCCCGGGCCGTGGGACTTCTGTCCCGCCCGGATGAAGACCCGCAATGGGCCTTCCGCCGCGGCGAGCATGCTGCAGGGCAGCACGGCGCAGAGGGTGAGGAGGATAAATGATTTCATGGAAGAGGAAATGCGAGGGGAGGAACCACTAATTGACACTAATGGAACACTGATAAATGAGATTCAAAACAACCCAGAACTATGATGGGAGAGAGGAGCTGGCTAGAGGATGAACCGCTGCCATCTAAGCTTGTCGAGCGGAGCAAAGTTGAGGAGGTAACCCACCGGTTTACGTGCAAGTCGCATGTAGTTCATGAGCTGAGCCACGTGTTCAGGGAGAAATTCGCCAACGGCTTTCAATTCCACGACCACTCCGCCGTACACACAGAGGTCTGGGATGTAGCATTTGCGGAGCTGCTGACCTTTGTAGTAGATGGAGAGCGCTTGCTTTGCCACAAACGGAATACCCCGTGCTGCGAGCTCCATCTCCAGGCACTCTTGGTAGACTTCTTCCAGCAATCCACCGCCAATCGTGCGATGAACCTCGAACGCAGCGCCTACAAGAGCATAGCCCTCGTTTTTGAAGGGCGTAGCGATCTCGATATCCGGAAAACTGCTGGCATCCATGGAGTGCGAATGAAGAGTCTATGAACCCGTGTTATTTTTTGGATTTCATTAGTGTTAAATTAGTGTCAATCAGTGGTTCGGAATTCTACTGCTTGAACGGCACCTTCTTGAACTCTTTGGTGAGGTTCGTCAGGCTTTCTTCCACGCCCATGCGCTCCAGGCTGCTGGCACCGACGAAGCCGTGGGCGGTGGTTTTACCGAGGATGAACTCCACGTCCTTGGGCGTGTTGATGGGGCCACCGTGGGTGAGGAAAAAGATGTCCTTCCGGACTTGGCTGGCGGCGTCGATGATTTCCTGAGTGCGGGCGACGGTGTGATCCCAGGACACGACGGCGCTGGTGACGCCGATGCTGCCACCGACAGTGGTGCCGACGTGGGCGATGATGCAGTCGGCGCCTTGTTTGGCCATCTCGATAGCTTCCTCAGGGGTGGCCACATAGACGATGCTGAAGAGATCCATGCGACTGGCGAGACCGATCATCTCGAACTCCTTCTTCACACTCATGCCGGTCTCTTCCAGCACCTGGCGGAAGTGACCGTCCACAATGGTGTGGGTGGGGAAGTTGTTCACGCCGGAGAAGCCCATGTCCTTGACCTTGCCCAGCCAGTGCCACATACGGCGGCGGGGATCGCTGGCATGCACCCCGCAGACCACGGGGATCTCATTCACCACGGGGAGCACTTCGTACTCGCCGATCTCCATGGCGATCTCGTTGGCATCACCATAGGCCATGAGGCCGCAGGTGGAGCCATGCCCCATCATGCGGAAGCGGCCGCTGTTGTAGATGATGATCATGTCCGCCCCGCCGCGTTCGATGAACTTGGCGCTGATCCCGGTGCCGGCACCGGCGACGATGAGAGGCTCGCCGCGCTTCAGAGTGGCATTGAAGCGATCGACGACTTCTTGGCGGGTGTAGGGATTACCGATTCCGGTCCAGGGATTGGGCATGAGTTTGGAATTGCTGATTTTTGGTTTTGGTTTGCGGATTGGCGTTGCGGCGGAACCCATTCACGCGCTTCATGTCTTTTGGACTGAATCGCAGGCGTGGATCGACGCGGATTTAGCATCTCAGAAACCAACGCCTCCCGCCCGCTTTTTTCACTTACCGTCGCATGAGCAAGACGCACCAAGACCTATCCGAAACCCACATCCTGGGGGAGGCGACCACGCAAAAGGTGGTGCGGGTGGACGTGCGAGACCGGCGGGAATGGCTGGCAAAAGCGCCTGCCTGTAGCGCCTTGGCCCAGCATCGGATCGCTCACCTCGGCATCTGCGAGGCCCAGTCTCCATACAACATCGTGCGGATGAAGCAGAGCGGCACCTACTTCATGGCCTGCTACGGTGGGGAGGGGCGGATCCTCGTGGACGGACGTTGGCAGAAATGCCGGGCGGGCATGGCCTGTCTGCTGCCTCCCCATCTGCTTAATGCCTTCCATGCCATCCCCAGCAAGCCCTGGAACTTCGTCTGGGTTCGCTACCAAGCAGTGCCGGAGCAGCGGCCCCTTGTTTCGGCCAGTTCCCCAGTGCTGGCCAAGTTTGACCCTGAGCCCTTGCGTCTGGCCATGCTGGGGCTGCATGCGGAGTGCGTCCGCTCCCAGTCAGAGACCTCCGGTGAGAAAAAGGTGCCGTCTTCTGCTCCCCCAACTCCCGCCCCGGTGGCGATGCACCACTGGGTGGAACTGGTGCAAACTTATGTGCTCCGCTTCGCTCAACCCTGGCAGATGGATGACCGGCTTTCCCGTCTCTGGGAGAAGATCGCTCATCGGCTGGGAGAGCCGTGGACCCTGAGCCAACTGGCCCAGGAGGTGCACATGAGTGAAGAGCACCTGCGGCGTCTCACCACGCAGCAGCTCGGCCGCTCACCCATGCGGCAGCTCACGTATCTGCGGATGCGCCATGCGGCGGAACTGCTGGCGAGCACTGAGGATAAGATCGAGTCCATCGCCCTTGCGGTGGGCTATCACAATGCGTTTGTGTTTTCCACCACCTTCAAGAAATGGACGGGGTGGCGCCCCAGTGAGCATCGTGCCCGCAGTCACCGCGTTTAGTCGCCGCTCCATCCCTGATAGTTCTATTTTCTGAGTTACATGTCCGCTCCCAAGACGATTTTCACCTGGATCATGTGGTTGCTACTGGCTGCGCTGGTGGCTCTGGCCGGATGGATCTTCTGGGCAGTGGGCAAGGTGGAGGATGCCAAGCGGGAGGGGAAAAAACCCGCGGTAGCACCGGCGGCACCAGCCGCTCTAGGGCAATCGGGGAACGCGACCCCCTAGGCGGGGTGCCGTGTCCATCGAGCGATTTCTTGTCCAAAAGGGAGAGTCGTGGCCTTACCCTGTCATGACGTTCCAACGTTCCCTCCTCACACTCACCCTGACAGCGCTCTGTGGCGTGCCTCTGGCGGCGCAGGCGGAAAAGGAAACTCCCAAGGCCGGGGCCAAAGCCAAGGCGTCCGCTGAAAACAAAAAGACGGAGACCTACGACATCGTCGTCTACGGCGGCACCTCCGGTGGCATCACGGCTGGGATTCAGGCCGTGCGCATGGGCAAGACGGTGGTGATCATTGAGCCGACCAAGTTCCTCGGTGGCCTGACCACTGGCGGGCTGGGAGCAACCGACATCGGGAACAAGAAGGCCATCGGCGGCATGTCCCGGGAGTTCTACCACCGCGTGTGGCAGCACTACCAGCGTGACCAGTCCTGGGTACAGCAGAAGCGGGAAGACTATGTGGCCAAGCGTCACGGCGGCAATACTCCCAACGAGGAAACGATGTGGACCTTCGAGCCGCATGTGGCCACGAAGATCTATGACGAGATGATCGCTGAGGCCAAGGTGCCGGTGGTGTACGGTGAGCGCCTGGACCTCAAGAACGGAGTCAAGAAAGACGGCACCCGCATCACCGAGATCGTGATGGAGTCGGGCCGCACCTTTGCAGGCAAGATGTTCATCGACGCCACCTATGAGGGCGACCTCTTTGCCAAGGCGGGTGTGTCCTACCATGTGGGGCGCGAGGCCAACGCCAAGTACGATGAAAAACTCAATGGCGTGCAGACCGGCCATGCCCGCAGCCACCAGTTCATCAAGAACGTGGACCCGTACGTGGTGCCCGGAGATCCGAAGAGCGGAGTGCTGCCCGGCGTCCAGAAGGAAGCTCCCGGGGAGGAGTTCGCCGGTGACCACCGGGTTCAGGCCTACAACTTCCGCATGTGCACCACGGATGTGCCTGAGAACCGTCTGCCCTGGCCCAAGCCAGCCAACTACGACGAGAAGAACTACGAGCTGGCTCTGCGCAACGTGGAGGCGGGGGATGGTCGTTTGTCCTGGAATCCGGTCTGGATGCCCAACCGCAAGACGGACACGAACAACAACTTCGCCATCAGCACCGATAACATCGGCCTGAACTACGACTATCCGGACGGCGACTATGCCACCCGGGATCGCATCATCCAGCAGCATCGCGACTACCAGCTGGGCCTCATGTGGACCTATGCGAACCACCCCCGTGTGCCGGAAAAAATCCGTGAGCACTTCACCAAGCTGGGCCTGGCCAAGGACGAGTTCGCCGACAGCGGTCACTTCCCGCGCCAGCTCTATGTGCGTGAGGCCCGCCGCCTGGTGTCCGACTATGTGATGACGGAGAAGAACTGCCGCCGTCTTGAGATCGTGCCCGACTCGGTGGGCATGGGGGCCTACAACATGGACTCCCACCATGTACAGCGCTACATCACGAAAGAAGGTTTTGTGCGCAACGAAGGCGATGTCCAGGTGGGCAGCCGCCCGTATCCCATCAGCTACCGCTCGATCGTACCCAAGGCAACTGAGTGCACGAACGTGCTGGTGCCGGTGTGCCTGAGCTCCTCGCACATCGCCTTTGGTTCCATCCGCATGGAGCCCGTGTTCATGGTGCTGGGGCAGAGTGCTGCCACGGCTGCCTCCCTGGCCATCGACGCCAAGGTGGATCTGCAGAAGCTGGACTATGCCACCCTCAAGGCCAAGCTGGATGCTGACAAGCAGGTGCTGGACTTCGAATCACCGGCCAAGCCGATGGTGGAGTCTCTCGACAAGGCCAAGCTCGGCGGAGTGGTGGTGGATGATGTCGACGCGGTGCTGACCGGCTTTGAGTCGCACGGGGCCAGTGCTACGCCGTTCATCGGTGCTGGCTATGCCCATGATGGCAATGCCGAAAAAGGCCACCAGAAGGCCGTGTTCCGCACCCAGCTGAAGGAGGCTGGCCAGTATGAAGTGCGCCTGGCTTATCAGGCCTTGGCCAACCGGGCCAGCAATGTGCCGGTCACCATCCGCAGCGCGGATGGCGTGAAGACCGTGAAGGTGAATCAGAAGGAGAAGGCCCCGATCGACGGCGTGCTCTATTCACTGGGCAGCTTCAAGTTCGAAGCCGGTCAGGATGCGGTCGTGGAAGTCTCCAACGAAGGTACCGATGGCCACGTGATCGTGGACGCGGTGCAGTGGATCAAGAAGTAGAAGGGAGATCAGCTTCTCGCACATTTGATGGGCCGCTTGGTGATCCCAAGCGGCCTTTTCTTTGGGGACTTGTGATCAGATGACACTGGGCAAGGCAGGTGGCATAAAACGCAATTTAGTTGCGAAAGTGTTTGCGAGGGAGGCTCTGCGGTGTCTTCATTGCTAATGCAATCTAAATGCATTAGCAATGAAGCCCTGTCCAAATCAAAACTGCCCGTCACTGTCCTCTCCGGATTCTTGGGAGCGGGAAAGACAACCCTGCTGAATCACATTCTCCGGAATCGGGAGGGAATGAAGGTGGCAGTGATCGTAAACGACATGTCCGAGGTGAACATGGATGGCCTGCTCGTGAAACAGTCGGATGTCGCCTTCGCACGGGCCGAAGAGAAGCTCGTGGAGCTGTCGAATGGCTGCATCTGCTGCACCCTGCGGGAGGACCTTCTCATCGAAGTCGGGCGCTTGGCGGGTGAGGGCCGGTTTGACCACCTGGTGATTGAGAGTTCCGGCGTCTCAGAACCGATGCCCGTGGCGGAGACCTTCTCATTTGCGGACGAGTCAGGGCGCAAGCTTTCGGATGTCGCTCAGCTCGACACGATGGTGACCGTCGTGGATGGGCGGAACTTCATGAATGACTTCCGCTCTACTCAGGACCTGAAAGGTCGAGGCCAGGAGATTGGAGAGGAGGACGAGAGATCGGTGGTGGATCTCCTCGTGGATCAGATTGAATTTGCCAATGTGATCCTGATCAACAAGGCGGATGCCATGGATCTGGATTCCCGGGTGGCGGTGCGAGCAATTGTGAAGGCACTGAATCCCAAGGCTCAGGTCTATGAAACGACCAAGTCCGAGGTGGCCTTGGGGGCGGTCATGGGAACGGGCCTTTTTTCTGAGAGTCAGGCCGAGTCCACAGGGGGGTGGATGGACAGTCTGACGGGGCACACCCCGGAGACGGAGGAATACGGCATTACCAGCTTTGTTTACCGCGCCCGTCGCCCGTTTGATTCGCGCTCATTTCACAAGTGGAGCCAGCAGGAGTGGCCGGGGGTGCTGAGGGCCAAAGGACTGGTTTGGCTGTCCAACGAAATGGACAAGGCCAGCTTCGTCCAGCAGGCAGGGGTGATGCGGCAGACAGAAGAGATCGGGTACTGGTGGGCCGCCGTGGATCAGGCGGCCTGGCCGACGGACCCTACGGAGCGGAAGGAACTCCAGGAGAACTGGCAGGAACCCTGGGGGGACCGGCGTCAGGAAATCGTGGTGATTGGTCGGAAGATGGACGAGACCGCCCTCCGCCGCGAATTCGACGCCTGTCTTGCCCGAGGATTCTAAAGAGTGGAGTCAGCCTTACTTGGTGACGGACCAAGAGGAGACCTTGCCATTCAGGAACTCAACCCGCCCGGCTTCGTAAGGCACCTCGATAAAGGGATCATAATAGAAGAGGGGGTCATAGATGTAGCGGTGGCCCCAGAACCCAGGAGCGTAGCCGTAGCCAAAGCCGCCGCCATAGGCGGGGACAGTGTCGGTGCCCGTGTAGCTCCAGCGCTCGTACTGCTTGCCATTCTTGGTCCCACGTCCGACGCGATCCGCACGGCCCCAGGCGATGAAGACGGCTCCTTTCGACATGCCTTCCTCGATCTTGCGTTGGGCGACCATCGCCTTGTGTCGCTCACTCAATGCACTGTAAATCTGAGGGTTGCGCTCGATGCGCTTCTGCACGGGGGCCGTGCAGCTGGCCAGCAGGCCGAGCGCGGCCAGGGCAAAAATGAGCGGGAACTTTTTCATGGGACAAGCGTAGCACAATTAGACGCGTCATCACCAGTGCTGTTCAGCGTGGTGGTGGTTGCCTTTGTCCAGCGTTGTCCTACCTTTCCCCTCTGTGGAAGATCCCTTTGGTCATCACATTTCCTATTTGAGAGTCTCGATCACGGACCGCTGCAATGAGCGGTGCCGGTACTGCATGCCAGATGAAGAGCAGCAGTGGTTCGATCGGGCGGAGGTGCTCACCTATGAGGAGATGTTGCGGGTCGTCCGGGTGGGAACCCGGTTGGGCATTCGAAAGGTCCGCATCACGGGTGGGGAGCCGTTGACCCGACCCGGGGCCGTGGACTTCTGCGCCCAAGTGGCCGCGCTGCCGGGCATCCAGGACGTAGGGATCTCCACCAATGGGACGCTTCTCACCAAGCCTCTGGCGGATGGTCGAACCACCGCAGAAGCCCTGGTGCAGGGGGGGGTACGGACAGCCAACATCTCTCTGGATTCGCTGGATCGGGCTTCGTACTTCTCGACCACGCGCCGGGATCTGCTGCCGAAGCTCATAGCAGGAGTGGATGCGGCGAGGGATGCCGGGTTTGAGTCGATCAAGTTCAATTGCGTCCTCATCCATCACCAGACGGAGCGGGAACTCATGAATCTCATCATGTTTGCCCGCGAGAAAGGGGCGCTGATCCGGTTCATCGAGCTGATGCCGGTGAGCACGGCTGAAGTGCTGCGGGAAGAGAGTTTCCTGGCCTGCGGTCAGGCCAAGAAGCTCATCGAACGCGAGACCGGGCCCCTGATCGCACGCCCGGACTTCAAGACTAATGGGCCGGCGAGCTACTATCAGATTCCTGGTACGGATCAGTTGATCGGCTTCATCGGGGCCATGACCAACTTCCATTTTTGTGAGACCTGCAACAAGCTGAGGCTCACCTGCGATGGCAAGCTGAGACCCTGCCTGGGCAGCTACCTTGAGTTTGACCTGCGGGAGGTGCTGCGAAGTGGATGCTCAGATGATGAACTGGCTGACTTCTTCCTGCATGTCGTGGCGCGGAAACCCAAGGAGCATGACTTCCGGGGGAGCTACCAGCCGGGACGCCGGATGATCGCCATTGGCGGGTGAGATCCAGTAGCCTAGTGCACCGGTAATTCCGCAATTCAGAACTACCCGGAACACTGGGCGCGGCGGGCCGCGAGAGCTTCAAGATGCCTTTTTGCTGTTCTTGAGTGACTCGAAGACGGTCTTGGCAATTATGGTGGCCCCGGCGTCATTGGGGTGGACCCGGTCTGGCACGAGGTCGCCCTTGCCGTCGAAAGGGGTGTGCAGGTCGATCAGCGGGATCTTCAGCTCCGCAGCGATCTGCTTGTCCAGGGGGATGATCTCGTTGAGCACCACCTCTCCGCGGATCCCAAAGTTCCCTTGGGCGAAGACGGGGACAGGAGTGCAGAGGTACACCTGCGCCTTGGGATTGGCCTTCTGAAAGGAGGCGATCAATGCTTTGGCGTCGGCTGCGAACCCTTCCTTCTTCTGCCAATTGTGGGGCTTGGTGTCGTTCGTTCCCAGTTTGATGACCACAATGTCCGGGGCGAAGGCCAAGGCATCCTGATAGCGCTTCTCCTTTTGATAGGGTTTGTCACCGGCGTTCAGCATGGTGGAGCCGCCGACACCAAAGTTCTGGACTTCATACTTGTCACCCAAGAGGCCGCCCAGCTGCTTCGGGTAGGTCTTGGTTTTGTCTTTGACGCCGGATCCGGCGGTGATGCTATCTCCCACACAGGCGACTTTCACGGGAGCGGCTGCCGCGTGGCTGAGTGCCATGCCGACCAAGGCGACGGGGAGAAGGCGGAGCAGGGAACGGCGAAGCATGGGGGGCGTGACGAAGGAACGGGATGTTGGGAGGATGTTCATCGGGATGAGGTTGCGGTCTTGCGACACTTCGGAAACGCACGGGGAGGGGATGACATCCAACTTTTTTTTGGCGAAGACATCACTTGGATATGCTGATTCCCACCGGCTTCTGCTTGCCCGGCACCGGAGCGTCTGGAAAGCTGCTGAAAGAAACCCATGGCGGACATCACAATGCAGTTTGTCATCGTGGACGGACACAGCGTCATCCACGCTTGGGAAGAATTGCGCCAGCTGCATGGCACCGGACCGCGTAGGTACCTCGCCCGGGAGGCGCTGTTGAAGAGGCTCCGTCTCTACCAAGACGTGACCGGCACGCGAGTGGTGGTGGTCTTTGATGGGGTGGGAACCAAGGTGACTGATGAGCGGGAGACGGCTGGGATTCAGATTTTCTACGCGGATTCCGGCCGGACAGCTGACTCGGTGATCGAGCGGCTGGTGGCCAAATACGCCGACACGTTTGCCATCCGGGTGGCGACGGCAGATCAAATGGAGCGGGATACGGTCGAGTCCTTCGGGGCCGTCTGGGTCTCGCCTGACGAACTGAGATACGAGGTTGAACGAGCTGAGGCAGATCTCGGCCGGCGTCTCAAACCCTGATTCGAAACAGATAGAGGCGGGGGCTCCTGGTGAGTTCTGAAGGCCGCTTCACGTGAAGAGAGGGGAGAGGACCCTGACTCAAACACACGATGGACCTGCCAAAATCAAAGGTAATTTTCTTGATGGTCTGAGGAAAAAATAATTCCGGGTTTCCCCAATCTGCCCGACCTAAGTTACAGAGAATTTAACTTGCTCGTTGTTTAACTTACATTGATAATCAAATTAATTGAACTAAATAGTAACGTGTAAACGTTATCACTTAGTGTGCGTGTTTTGGTGTGGGAATAGAAAATATCGGACATTGCCGATGGGGTAACTATGCTAGCGTGTTATATTTATTTATAGAATTGAGGTTCAGAGTTTTAAGATGCAATAACACGATATTTATAGTTTGAAATGAGAGTGCAAAGGTTGCGATTGCTGATTGTGAATATCTCCTTGGTGAAGGAAGTGGTGAACATTCAAGTTGCTCCCAAGTATCTTCACACGTTGTTCACAAAAGATATTGTTTTATTGCATCCGTAAAATGCTGGCAAAACCTGATCAGTCTTAAACTGATAAGACAGATATTACGAAAAGAATTCCGCATCGGAAATTAGTGAATGTGAGCTGAAATGTGAGTAAAGGGATGTGAATCGAGGTGTGGATTTTTGAGCTCCTAATCCAGAGTTGTGAGTAAAATGGGAACAACTCTATCGTCAGTTTGATGTGAATATGTGAATAACCCTGAGAGATTCAGGCGAGCTCAACCCGTGTGACTGAGGGATGTGAGAGTGTCAGGAGGGCTCGCGATCTCGGTGGCGACCAGCCAATCTATGAAGCTGTTCCAGGTGGCGGGCAGGTGTGGCTAGCCAGCCGTGATTCGGAAGTATTCCTTCAAGGTTCAAGCTCGCGGCGAGTTCCAGACTGCGAGCGATCTGATGAGGGGAGCTGTTCAGGAACCGCGGCGGCTGATGGGAAAGTGCACCGAAGCTGGCGAAGAGGTCGCCGGTGAACAGGAGCTTCTGGGCAGCATGAAGATAACCCATGTGGCCATCGGTATGTCCCGGGAGGTGGATGGCCGTCCAACCGGGGCCGATCGGGATGGAGTCGCCATCGTCGATCCAGTGGGTGACGGTAAAGGCCTGAAATCCAAGACAGCGGCGCCCGCAGGCTTCGAGCCACCCGCAGGCTCGCGACCAGCCGCGGTAGGGAAACCTTCCTTCGCAGTGCAGTTTGTCCAATCGCGGCGCGGCCACCCACGCACCGGTCTCGCGTACTAGCTCCGCTACGTTCCGGGTGTGGTCGTAGTGTCCGTGCGTGAGGACGATGCCGCGAATCGGCAGGTGATCCCATCCGCGATTCTTCAGGGTCCGCTTCAGAGCCGGAATGGCACCGGACATCCCGGTATCGATCAGATAGAGGGAGTTCTCTTTTTGTACGTTAATAACGTGAAAAGTCACCCAAGGCGTCCACACTGGTTGAATGTCCGGTGGGTAGCCAGGTGGCGAATCCATAGCGAACAATGAAGCTTGGCCTGGAGTTATTTGAGTGCCTCGATCCGTGCCGATTCATGCAGGCGTCGGATTTCGTCATCGCTGAGGGCCCGATTGAAAACGGCCAGTCCGCCGAACTTGCCTATGGTTGCTTTGCCCTCGGCAAAGAGGCTACCCACCGCATAGCGAGCACCGACAATGAAGTCCGATCCGCCCATGGGCTTGGACTCGGTATGCTTTTCACGGTCGTAGCGGAAAATGCCCCGTCCATGGTAATAGGGATTGAGGCCGCGACTGCCTCCCTCGAGCCCCTCCTTGAGGAAGTAGGGATCGGTACGCTTGTGCTTCACCGGATCCAGCTCGTTGGCGTCGAGCCGACCATTGATGTAGGCCCGGAGGTATTTGGAATCATAGGTGAAGGCCAGGGTGCACCATTTTTCGGTCGGCACGTCACCAGCGCTCACGGCGTAGTCGGCGCACCAGGGGAACTTCGAGCCATCAGCCCGGCGGGTGACGCCGCCCTCCGCGGAGATGTGGGGGACGAGTTTGTTGGGGCCACCGTACGCGGGCATGTTCATGAGCAAGGCGTACTGGCGGGTGCCGGAGTCGTCGTCCTTGCCCTTACCCTCGCTCCACATGCCGGCGATGGTGCGGCTGACGTGGAGGTTCTCGATGCGAACGACGGCGAAGAGGGTGACCTGGGCGTCTGGACCGGAAATGTTCAGATCGGCGGTCTCTGCATAGGGGATTTGGAGGAAGTTCTTCCCGCTAAGCTCGGCACTGTAGCCAGAATAGGGCCCGCCGTCGGAGCGGGTGACCGGGTCGCCCACCTCCTTCAGAGGGTGGGGATTGGGCGTCCCAGTGGAAAGGCGGGGCTGACCGGCGGACTCTCCAAAGGTCCAGAATGCCACGAGGCCCGGGGTCTGCGTCACGATGGCGGGGTCGCCAGACGGAGGGGCTGCCGGGAGCCAGGGGCTGGCCAGAAGCAGGGGCAGCAGCAGGAGAGAGGTCAGGTGACGCATGGTGCATGCTGGATCAGACCTTGCTTCAAGGCCACGATTTTTGTTCCAGCGCCATGCCCATCGCATTTCGGATGGTGGGTGGGAGGGACATGACCGATTTTTCATTCCGGGGAGAACTTGAACAAATGTGTCACTTGGATTGGCAGGAAGGGGAGGTTCACTGGGCCGGGATCCGCCTGCGAAGGGCTTTCGAGCCGGGTTCACCGATCCGCTGAATCCCGTATTTTGACCATTTTCATGCAGTCCCATACCGTTTGACAGCCCGGTGATGCCGTGTTGAATGCCCGCCCTACATCATGTTGCAAGAACTGAAGCAGAGAGAGAAAGAAGGCCGGCCCATCCAGATCGGATTGATCGGGTCTGGCGCCATGGGTACTGGCATTGCCTACCAGATTGGCCGGACCCCGGGCATGCGGCTTGCATTCGTTGCCGACCAGAATCTTGAGGCTGCGCAGAAGGGGGCCGACAAGTACGGCAAACCCACTCTGGTCACCACGGACGGCATGGCCGCCCTTCGTGACGAAAAGCTGCACGTGGACGTGTTTGTGGAGGCCACGAACTCCATCATCGCTGCGTATGACTACAGCATCGCGGCGATCCAGCGCAAAGCGCATGTGGTCATGATGAATGCTGAGGTGGACCTCATTCTGGGGCACCTGCTGCAGGCAGAGGCCCAGAAGCATGGCGTGGTGGTGACCAGTGATGCTGGCGACCAGCATGGTGTGCTGGCCCGCATGATGGAAGAGATCGAGATGTGGGGCTTTGACATCGTCCAGGCCGGCAACATGAAGGGATTCCTGGATCGCCATCGTGACATCGAAGGCACCGTGGAAATCGCCAAGAAGCTTGGCCTGAGCACCATTCAGTGCCTCGCCTACACCGATGGTTCCAAGTTGAACATCGAGATGGCCGTCATCGCGAACGAATACGGCCTTACGCCGTTCGTTCCTGGCATGGAAGGCCCGAAGGCCAACAAGATGCAGGACGTGGTCGATCTCTTCGACTTCGACAAGTACAACGGCCAAGGCCGCGTGGACTACGTGCTGGGTGCCAAGGAGCATGGCGGCGGCGTCTATGTGGTGGCCAAGTGCGAGAGCGAGTTCCAGCAGGGCTACATGAACTACTACAAGGTGACGAACAAGCACCCGTACTACGTGTTCCTGCGTCCGTATCACCTCTGCCACCTGGAGACGCCCCGCGCCTCCGCGCTGGCAGCGCTGTACAACAAGCCGGTCTGCACCCAGCGTATGGGGCGCGTGTCGGATTGCTTTGCGTATGCCAAGAAAGACCTCTCGGTAGGCACTCGCGTGGAACACGCGATTGGCAGTGACGAAGTGTACGGCCTCATTGAAGAGGCTGCACCTGCCTACGCCGCGGGCCGCATGCCGCAGGGCGTGCTGGACGTGGAGGAATCCAACGAGCGTCCAGTACTCAAGCGTGCTGTGAAGAAAGACGAGCCCCTGTTCTGGGATGACTTCAACATGCCAGGCAGTCGCATGGTTGAGCTGTGGAATCAGCAGATGGCCCTCCCCGGCATCAAGAAGTAGTCGGGAAGTTGCGGCGGCAAGGCACGAAAGGCACACGGATGGCAGCTACCAAGAAACATGTCGCAATCCTCGGAGGAGGAGTGTGTGGGCTCTATGCCGCCCGCGTGCTCACCCGGGTGGGCATTCCCGTCACTGTCCTGGAAAAAGGATCTCTGCCGGGAGGCTTGGCCACCTCGCATGAGCGGAGTGGCAACTGGTATGATCTGGGGTGCCACATGCTTCATGAGTTCGACAAAGAGGTCTATGAAGACATCATGTCACTCATGGGGGATGATAGCATCCCGGTGCAGCTGGATGCCAAGATCCGCTGGGCGGGCAGCTTCTACCGCTACCCACTGCAGTTCCAGGACATGATCAAGGGGATCCCCATCTTCACCCTTGCCTTCTATACCTTGGGTCTGTTCTACGCCCAGATTCGCCAGGCTCTGGTGCCCTGGCATCCGAAGAATGCCGAAGAGGCGCTGATCCAGCTCTACGGAACTCCTCTCTACAAGTTCTTCTTCAAAGACTTTACGCACCGCTACTGGGGCATTCACCCCCGCGAGCTCAGTGCGACATTCATCACCACCAAGATGCCGCGCCTCAGCGCGGTGGATGTGATCAAGAAGACGCTCGGCAAAGTGGGGGTGAAGGACAAGAGCCTCAAGGCGGTGGACAGTGCCCTGCATGAGGAGACGCTGCACTACTCCCGGACGGGCGCAGAAGCGATGCCTCGTGCGCTGGCCAAAGCGGTGATGGAAGCGGGCGGGAAGGTGATTCTCAATGCGGATGTCCAGCAGGTGCAGATGACCGATGGCCGGGTGACGGCGGTGACCTATCAACAAGGTGGGGAGACCCACGTGGTGGAGTGCGATGAGTGCATTTCCACGATCCCTCTGCCCTGGCTGGTGCAGAAGGCGGACCCGGTGCCAGACGCGAGCGTGGTGGAGGCCTCCCATCAACTGCGCTTCAAGCCCATCTCCATTTACGGTCTGCTGGTCAAGAAGCAAAAGTGCATCGACGGCCTCTATATCTACTATCGCGATCGTTTCTTCCATCGCGTTGGCGAGCCCAAGAACGCAGGGCTTGTGGTGAAACCCGAAGGGCACACGGTGCTCATCGTGGAGACCACCTGCGAAATTGGTGATGCCAAATGGTTGGGCACCGACGAGGCCAAAGAGCGCCTCTTCACGGATCTGGAACTGGAGAACATCTGCGCCCGGGAAGATGTGGTGGAGGTGAACATCCTCCACGGCGAGACGGGGTACCCCATCTTCAGCCTGGGCTTTGAGCCGCACTACGAGCAGGTCATCCAATGGGTGAAGAGCGTCAGCAACCTGCAGTCCACCGGACGACAGGGCGGCTTCAAGTATCCGAACATGCATTCAGCCATGCGCATGGGTGCGACGGCCGCTCAAGTGGTGCTTAAGCGGTTGCAGCATTCCTAGACTCCGAGAGCTTCCGTTGACTACCGGTTAGCGGGCGGTGTATTCCACCCCCGCTCCATGGGAGGGAGCTGGAAATGCTCCCGGATCATGTCCACATTTTTGAGGTTGGCCTTCACGACGAGGTCAAAAATGTCACCGGCGAAGGGGACGGATCCGACCCCTGTATCCACGAGGATGTTCATGACCATCTTGGCCAGCTTGGCGCGAGGTAATCCCAGTCTTCCGGCTTGAACCACGATGTAGCCGGAGGCCAGAGAGGTGGCGACATCGCCCACGACAGGCAGCAGCATGCCGATAACTCCATCTGCTCCCACCCGCCAATTCAAGCCGGGGATGTTGATCGCCGAGTCCAGAATGCGGGCCAGTTTCTCCACTTGCTTCAGGATGAGCTCCTGGTCTGGGGTCAGGTCTGTCGACGTGTAGGAAGCGCCGGGCATCTCTGGTGGCAGGACTTCGAAATCGGTTTCGTTCGGCATGGTCGTGGATGAGGTGGTCATACGGCTTGAGACACTCTCTGACACCGTTGCCGCGACATTATTTCATTGGCATCGCTTCAAACGCTGGAGAGAGTGCTTTTTATGAAGGTAGATCTCCTCAAGCTCCGCATTGCTGGCATCATGGGATTCCTGGCCGTAGGCCTCGGGGCGATGGGGGCGCATGCGCTGAAGAAGGCGTGGGACGCGTCGCTCAGCGCGACTGACGCCGCCTACCGTATGGAAATCTGGAAGACGGCCAGTCTCTACCATCTCGTTCATGCCGTCGTTCTCTTGATCCTTGCTTACACGTACTCTGATCGGAACCGGGGCAAGGGGGCGTTCTGGAGTTTTGTCGTTGGGGTGTTTCTCTTTAGCGGGAGCCTCTACACCCTTTGCCTGACTGGCTTCACAAAGCTGGGGGCGGTGACACCTTTCGGCGGCGTCTTGATCATGCTGGGCTGGCTCCTTCTGATGTTCCCGGGGAAGAGGGATCAGGTGTAGCGTGGCTCCCCATTATCTGCGATGCAGGAAGGGGAAGCTCTGGACGACGGCGATGATCAGTGACTCGCTGCGATAGTCCGCCTGCTTCAGCGTTTCCTCCAGCCGGAGCAGGGTGGGCTGGTCGTTCACTTCCAGGCCGCGGTTCAGGGCATAACCGAGGAGGCGTGAACAGAGGGTGCGGACGAACATGTCCTTCTCCAGCATCAGCACTTTTCGCATCTCGGCGGGTCCGGCAAAAGCTGTGCCATCGGGCATTAGACCGCTGGCATCGAGCGGCTTGCCGTTCTCGTCATTCCGCCACTTGCCGATGGCGTCGAAGTTTTCGAGGCCAAAACCAAGTGGGTCCATGCGGGCATGGCAACCGGCGCAGACGGGCTTGGCGCGATGTTGCTCCAGGCGCTGCCGGAAGGTGAGTTCTCCTTTGATGGATCGATCGTCTTCAGGGAGTTCTCCCACATTGGGCGGAGGGGGCGGGGGAGGGGCGCTGAGTAACTGTTCCAATACCCATTTGCCGCGAAGAACCGGGCTGGTCCTCTGAGGGAGCGCGGTGACGGCGAGAATGGCACCCATCCCTGTGAGGCCGCCGCGCTTGTTGTCGGTGAACTTCACCTGGCGCATCTCTTTGCCTTGAATGCCGGGGATGTCGTAGAGCTTGGCGAGGGGCTCATTGACGAAGGTGTAGTCACTGTCCAGTAGATCGAGCACTCGTCCGTTGTGGCGCAGGACCGCGTCACAAAAGGTGAAGACCTCGTCGTACATCGCCTGCCGGAGGGTGTCGTTGAAGTCTTTGAACTTCCGGCGATCCGGATCCACGGCATTGAAGAGTTGCTCGAAGTGGAGCCACTGCCCGGCAAAGTTCTTGGTAAAGGCCAGCGCCTTGGGATCGGCCAGCATGCGTTTGGTTTCCGCAGCCAGCACCGCCGGGTCTTGTAGCTTCTGTTCCGCAGCCAGCTTGAGCAGGGCGTCGTCGGGCGTGGACACCCAGAGGAAGAAGGAGAGCCGGCTCGCGACCTCGTAGTGATTGACCTTCCAAGGCTCCTTCACCCCCGGCCGATCCTCCTCTTCAATCAGCAGGAACTTGGGGGATAGAAGGATCGCTTTGAAGGCGACCTTCATGGCGTTGTCCCAGTTCTCGCCACGCTGGAGAGCGGCAGTGAAGATCTTGATGACTTCTTTGAGCTCGGCTTCGGTTGGGGGCCGTCGATAGGCCTTGAGCAGGAAGGGGCGAAGAGCGAGCTCCGCACCCACCTCGGCAGGCAGTTTGTCGCTGGTGACGGGGGCCATCAGGCGGCCGCGCAGTTCTGGTTTGCTCCAGACTTCGGCGATGGCGTCATTGGCCCCGCCCATGAATTTTTCCATCAGGAGCGTGGAAAAGGTCAACGTATCGGCATTGTTGGCGAAGCCCTCGCCACCCGCGCCGTCGGCAGGAAATTTGTCCCCTGGTCGGCTGGAGATGCCCAGCAGATCGCGAAGGGTGTTGGAGTACTCCTCGCGATTGAGACGGCGGACCTTGCGATGGCCTGGGTCGGAGGCGGGGCTGGCCTTGATCGCCAGTTCATTGGCCTTGATCCAGTCGAGCACGGCCTGTTTCTGACCCGCCTCGAGCGGAGTCTTGTTCTTAGGAGGCATGGTTCCGGAGCGGACCTGCTCCCGAACCTTGTCCCAGAGCCGGACGTTGTGCCGGTTCAGGCCCGGCTGCCGCAAGGATTCCAGGCTGACGTCGCCTTTCTTCATCTCGTCGTCATGGCAGTCCATGCATCGCTGTTCAAGAATAGGGAGGAGGGCCTTGTCCAGAGCATCCGACACCGAGGCAACCGTGGGGGAAGGTTCTTGAGCCGGGCACATCTGAGCCAGGCCGCAGGTGGAGCCTGCCAGAAGAAGCCGGAAAAAGCGAAAAGACATGGGGAAAGGAGGATACGCTTCCAAAAGGTCGCAGCTTTCCTCGCGACAGACTTTTGCCTCCCGAATGCGGAGCAAATCGTGGGCCCACAGATGAGGAGAAGCCCCTGCCTGTGTTGCCGATTCTACTCTACTTTGTCGTGGCTTGAGGAACGGAGGGGGCCCAGCCGGCCGGGAGTTGCAGGGACCACACCTCGTTGCTCAATGGCCGGGCATGGCCGCCGGCCACAAAGATCTGGTCACGAAAGACGTAGGCAGAGTGCTCATGGCGTTCTTTCCATGAAACAGCGGACTTCAGCTGCGCCCATTCCCTGCCGTTACGGGAGTACCAGACGTCACCAAGGTTTTGTGAGGGGTGGTTGGACCATCCGCCCAGGATCCACATGCAATCCCGATAGACGACCGATGAGAACCAGAGCCGCGGACTCCAGGGGGCGGCGGAAGTTTCCTGAACCCAGTGGATACCATCGTCGGAGGACCAGACATCGTTCAAGGCGTGGTACTCGGGCACATAGTTCCCGCCGCCGAAGAGGTAGATCCTCCCGTTGAGCACCACCGCCTGATGATAGGCACGGGGTGACCATGCGGCGTTGGCGGTGGCCAGAGTCCAGACCTTGCCGTCAGGGGAGGACCAAACATCGTTTTTCAGGCTCTTCGCGTCGCCAAAGTAGTAGTTCTCCGTGCCGCCCAGAAGCCACATCCTGTCGTTGAAGACCACGGCTGCAGCAGCGGTGCGTGGCGTCCAGGCGGCTGTGGCGGTGGCCTGCTGCCAGGTGGATCCGTCTTGGGACCACCACACCTCCCGACCCGCGGAATAACCCGGTAGTCGCCCGTTGTGCCAGCCGCCCATCATCCACATCCGGTCATTGAAGACGAGGCTCATCGGCAGATCGCTGTGTTTCCAGGGAGCTTCGCGGCTGACGAGTGTCCAATCTTTGCCGTTGGGGGAGCTCCACACATCGCGGGGAGGCGCCTCTTGAGAGTTGAACCAGCCGCCGAAAATCCAAAGGCGGTCGCGGTACACCACCTCACCTGAAGAATCCCGAGGCTGCCATGCTGCCTGAGGTGTGGTCAGCACCCAGTCGGGGCCTTTCTCTGCTGGTGCCGCCTGAGGTGCGGCGGGAGTGGAGGTGTTTTTTCCTTGATCCGCCTGCAACGCATCAATGACGAGGAGGGAGGCAATGGCGAGCGCCGTGAGATGCCGGTGGAAGCGGGGGAAGGGGTGGCAGTTCATGGAGCGCCTCCAGAGGAGTGATGGTGGGATGTTGCGGGTTCAAGACCTGACTTTTTTGACGAGGGCGTGGATGCCGGTGGCGATGCGGTCTTCCACATCTCCGGCCCAGCGCAGGGCGGGGTGGCGGTACTCATAGAGGAAGGAGCCGCCTTCGTACCCGCCTTCCTCCCACACTCGGCGGGAGGGAATGTAGGCGACCATGTCATCCACATAGCCGCAGACCCAGGTGCCGGGGCCAAATTCCTTCTTGAACCGGAGGGCGTAGTCCACCACGGCTTCGGCACCGATGCCCAACATAAGCATTTCCCCGCCAAGCTGCCATGCGTGGAGTGGGTAGGGATAACTGGTGCCAAAGGTCTCGCCAGCATCTAGGCGGCGCAGCAGGCGGGCTGCCCAACGAGCACGGATGGGATTCGCGTTTTGCAAGTCCGGCTCAATCTCTGCACGGGTCATGACCTTGTCGTAGGCCAGACCGACGTGGGAAAAAGCGGTGCGCAGCTTGGGGGAGATGGGCTGCAAATCCTTGGTCAAGGTGTCCTCCACCGCCTGGGCGAGCATGCGTCCGTAGCGCTCGCACAGCAGCACACTGCGACGGGGCAGCGGGTTCTGATCTCCGCCGCAGGTGTTCACAAACATGGCGGTCGTGCCGGGGTGCTGTTGCTCCAGCGCGAGCTGGGCGAAGCCGGGGTAGTCGCCGCACCAGGTGGTGAAGCTGAGCGTGGTGGGGTGGCAGGCATAGCCAAAAAGCACGGCTTCCAGTTTTCCATCCGGTCTTGTCACCGTCAGGACCGGCACGGAATGGTCCACGGGGCCTTTTAGTGGTGTTCCTTGGGCGAGCAGTTCGCTCACCTCGGCTTCGCGGTTGTTGCGGCGGTTGACGGCGAATCCGGTCATGCCGACGCCCTGCTTGAGCGTGGCCGGGGATAGTTGCTTCAAGGCTTCGTCCACCAGCGCCACCAGCTTGGTCTCCATCTGGGTGGTGTATTGTTCCACCCGGGTCACCTGCTCCTCTTCCACGGGATAGTAGTCTCCCAAATCATCGCCTAATCTGGGGCCGCAGTGATTGTGGGAGAATGCGAGCATGACCTGATGCCGCTCCAGACCCAGTTGCTGGCGGAGTTGGGCAAAGACGCGGTCGCTCATCTCCCTCGGCACGCCTTGGAAGTCGGTGGTGATCAGCACCGCACGATTCCCGGTGGCGTCTTCCAGTGCCAGGACCTTGGCCCATAGGTCATGCAGCTTGCCATCGGGAACCCGTTTGCTGCCATAGCCGGCCAGCCAGACCGCTTGTTCTGGCGTGATAACGGCACGGGCTACACCTGCTTTCCACGACGCTCCCGCCTGAGCCGCAGCGCGGTCCGTCAGCGAGTGGACTCCGACGCTGAGAGCGCCCAGAACGCCCATGCGGAGAAGTTCACGCCGTGTGACGCCTGAGTGAGGCGGGACAGTTCTCCAGTGGTTCGATGAAAAACAAGGTTTCATGAGTTCACATGGAGGAGGTTGGTCTGTCTGAGTATTTCCAGCCCGGGGTGGGAGTGATCAGCGGGCCAGCAGCTTCTTTACCGCGCCCATGAGAATCTCTTCGCTCTCGGGGCCGACGTTGGTGGAGCGGGGTTCCATCTCATAGCCGCCTTGGGCATAGGCAGCGCGGGTGCCGATGTAGCCTGGGCCGTAGTCACCGTAGGCGGCCATGGCCACCTTCAGGTCCGGACGCAGAGCTTTGGCGTTGAGTTGATACTCCACGAAGAGCTCGCCTGGCATGTGGAGAACGCGGGCAGGGCCGACTGACAGACAGCCGATTTCAATTTGGTGCTTGGCCTGATCCCGATCCAGGAAAGAGAGCTGGTCGATCTGTCCGATGTATCCCATCCGGACGGAGGTGCTGAGGAGAGTTTTTTCCAGGTCTTCTTTGATGAGGTGCTTGCCGGCGGGCAGGCGCACTGGTTCATAGGACCAGCGGACGTCACCCGTGGTCAGCGGAAACTTTTCGGTGGCAGCATAGGCTTTCGTCATGGCCTCGGCCAGACGCGTGGCCAGGGTGAGGCGGTTCTCTTTGGACCCGTCGTTGTACTTGCCAGCGGCCACATTGCCGCCAGCGCCGTTGAAGTGGACATGCAGGGCTTCTGGCACGGACTGCCCGCGCATGAACCGGGCGATGCCGGGGAAGTCGCAGCTGGGCACTCCGGTGCGGTAGTAGCTCTGCGGGTGGCACGCGTAGTAGCTCAAGACGGCGAGGGGCTTGTCACCATTCCAGAAACTCAATTGAGAAACGACGGGATCGATCAGGCCTTCGGGTTCGGCGCGCAGGCTGGCGTCCTTGGTGGCGCTGCCTCTCATGGGCCGGAGTCGACCCTCGGGTCCGACAATGCGGCGGTTCGAGGCGACTTCAACGGCTTTGGCCTCGCCCCAGCCGGCGTGGGTGGCTGGTTGCGCCAAGGGTAGGGCGGTCTTCACTGCGGTAGTCAGGCGTGCCACCACTTCGCGGTGGAAGGTGCCTTCGCAGCGGCCCAGATCTGCCACTCCCAGCTTCTTCATGATTCTCTCTCCAGTGAAATCGCACCCAGGTGCATCATGTTGATGAAGCGCGTGCACGGCGACGCGGTGCACTGAGGTGTTGGCTGCCGCTGCCAAGGCTTGGCAGAAGGCGTCATGCCCCTCATTTCCAATACCAATCCAGTCCACCGCGCACAGCACAATCGGCTCTTCCTGGCCCAGAATGACAATGCCGCGGGCTCGCAGGGTCAATTCATCCAACCGCTTCACCTTGTCGTAGGCCATGGCGGAACCTACTGGCGGTGTCGCATCCACATCGAAAGTCGCGATCTTAATGGCTTCGGCACGGGCAAGCGGTTTGCAAACGAAGAGGGCTAACAGGAGCAGGGCAAGCTGCAGGAATGCTCTGGGGACGATGGTGGGCATGAAGCCACATACGCGGGCCAGCCTTGGTGATTTTGTTGCGGGTAACTATCCGACTACAAGTCGGCAAAAGAGTATCACCTGAGGTTTCAAGCGGCGGTGTGTGATGTGCTGGCGAGGCGCTCTTGGGGGTCGCAAAAAGGAGAAGGACTGCATGATGGAGAAGGTTGCAGGGTGGTTTCTCACAATTGATAGGCACCATAGAGGGCGATATCCACAATAGGAGGCGCAAAAGAGAGAAAATTGCTGTAAATGCGATAATAAGGAGTTGCTTTTCTGATGGAGTCTGTGAAAATTGAGAAATCAACCGCGCGGCACTATCAGCTATGAGATTCTCCTTCCTGACCACCTTGGCTACCCTTCTGTTGGGTGCCTCCCTTCCTGCAGCGGAGTCGGTAGATATTGAGTTCGACAACTTCTCCGGGAATCAAACCGGGACGCTGCAAGATCTCGGCCCGTACTACCAGTCCTCGGTGATGAAGTTCACCAATGTGGCGAGCGTGGGAAATGTGTCAGTCGATCTCCGCGTGACGGCCTCTGCTTGGGGCACCTACGCTTTCACCGGTCACCTGCCTGACTACAGCCAAAACTCCGCTCAGCCCAACGGCGACCTGGGCCTCTACTACACGGCCACTTCCTACGGTTCAGGTGGGTTGCACTACACGCTGGAGTTTTTCAAAGGTGGCACGAATTTTAGCACCACCTTTACGGTGAGTCAGTTTGACCTGCTCATCTATGATGTGGACGGCGAGGCCAGGCAAACGGAGGCCTTCCGCGCCTATCTATCTGACGGTTTGACCTCTTACCGTCTGGCAGACAGCCCGAACAGTGTGTCGGCTTCCTACTTCACCAACGGAGTTCTCTTCAGCGGTCCTGGCTACAACATCGCGGAGACCGACCCCTCGGCCGCAGCCATCCTGACCTATAACAACACCAACAAGATCACGCTCGACTTCGAGTCGAAAACAACCGGTGGCTCCTTGCCCAACGGCATCTTCACCGCCATTGACGGGGACTTGAGCCTTCTCAAGGGGGACACGAGTGATTTCGGCACTCCAGTCGCAGTGCCTGAGCCTTCCGGTTTGGTGTTTATCGCGGCAGCCGGCATGGTGCTGGTGCTGCGCCGTAAGCGCCGTGCGACTGCTGATTGATCGTCGCGCGTGAAAAGACTTCGCCTGGTCCACGTTGCGTGGCCAGGCGTTTTTTGTTTTCTGGTCAAACGACTGGGAGCTTGGTCCTTTGGGCTTGCAGGGGCTGAGGATGTGGCGAAAAAAGGGCATGCGGATTTCGCTCGCCTAAGGGGAAGGAAAGCTTGGGTTTGACCTTCCTGACCATGGGGTCACGGTTATCGAGCCCTCGCATCGGCCGGGTCTCCGTGACGAGAGAGGTGGGATGGAGCAGGCGTTGGCGTCTCCTATTGGGTGTGCTCCTCTGCGGGAGGGGCTCACTCCGGGGGCTTCGGTTTGCATTGTTTTTACGGATATCACGCGGGCGACGCCCAACCACCGCATCATACCCTGGCTCCTGGACTGGTTGGGTGCCGCTGGTGTGGAGAGGGAGGCCATCACGCTCCTCAATTCCACCGGAACTCACCGGGGGAATACGCAACAAGAGCTGGAGGGGATGCTGACGCCAGAGGTGGTCAGAGGCTATCGGGTGATCAATCACGATTGTCATGCCCAGGAGGAGATGGTGGAGTTTGGAGAAACTCGGGGAGGTGCCAAGGCTCTCATCTCCAGGCGGGCCAGAGTGTTGCTCTACAGCAGCCTGACCCCGGATCTGGTGGAGGCGACACTTCTGGCGTCGTGTTCCGACATAGGCGCTGCCGTGCAGCAGGAGTTGGACGCCCTGGGAGGGCAGGGGCGGGTGGCAGTTTTGCCCCAAGGGCCCCTTACGATACCCTATATCGGCTGAATGGCCTGGAAGGGGGAGAGTGTGGTGGGCAACCGGTGGGGCTATCGTAAAAAGTTGCTCGATGCAGTAGTAAAAAATTTGTTCTTGAAAGCTGTTGAGCGTGTGGGCAATATAAGAACAGGTAATGTAAAAATTATCTACCCATAAGAAAACGTTCTTGTTTTTATATTAAATTATCTACTATTATGCCGTCGTGCAAAGTAGAGCCATTAATGTAAGGCGTCCCCTTGGTGGCCTTCAACCCTTCATCCATTCAGCGTCATGACTCCAAAAACTTTCTTCCAACGCGGTGCCGTTCCGGTGCTGGCTATGTTGCTGGGACTGACAGGTGTCGCTTCCGGCCAGGCCATCATCAATTCGGCGGACTTTTTTGATCCCGACTTCAGAGCGGAGCGGCCAGGCAGTGCGCCCGGACTGCTGACGTTGACGGTTGACACCAGTCTCTACAACCCAGGCTCTCAAACGGACGGGAATGTGACGTGGACTCACCAGGCTGGCGGACTGGTAGAGCTGGACATCAGCGTGGTGGCTGGGGTGAACTTGGCGGCTTATACGCAAACGACAGGGAACACGCTGGTGTTTGGACGCGAACTTACGACGACTGGCCTAGTTGGGTTATTGGGGCCGACGATATCTTCCGTGGTAGGGGCGAGTGCCATCAACTCCTGGGACAGTCAAGCGACCGTTGGAGGGCTGAGCCTTGGCTCAGGAAGCGCCTACACCGTCAGTTTCACAGTTGCCTCTGGTGGCGGGATCAACTTGAACGCACTGAGTGCGGCGAACTTCGGGCTGAGCAGCAATGGAGTGGCCATCCAGGATATCAATACCGTGGAGACGCTCAATGTCCTCAACCTGCTGCAGCTCGGTGGTGGATTGACCAACATTGAATTCACCTTCATTGCACCGTCCAACCTGAATCAGCTGGAGTTCAGTTTTGATGCGGCCACGATTGCCAACGTCAGTCTTCTTGGCGGTATCACGGACAACCAAAACGTGCTGACCTTTAGCAACTTCGCAGTCACCCCAGTGCCGGAGCCCGGCAGTCTTACCCTGCTCGGTCTGGGCATCTACTTCCTGGTGCGCCGCCGCAATCGCGTCTGAGGCGGCTGTCGGGAAATCTCTCTTCTCAAATGGATGCCGGAATTCCGGCATCCATTTTTTTGTTTTTTTGAGTACGAATTCTCCGCGGATTTGCCTATGGATGAAGGATGTCTTCGCAGCCCTCACCGAAAACGATCGCAGTCCTCGGCACACTTGATTCAAAAGGCGATGAGCATGCCTATGTGGCCGGAATCATTCGCAACAAAGGCCATCGGGTTCTCTTGATTGATGTCGGTTCTCTGGAGCCGCCCAAGGTGACCCCAGACATTACCCGGGAAGAAGTGGCGGCCGCTGCGGGAGTGGACCTTGATGGGCTGCGTGCGAGGCAGGATCGGGGAGAGAGCGTGACGGCGATGGCGGGAGCGGCTGCCCAGTTGCTCGTGGGCTTGGTGAGCGCCGGGAAGATCGATGGGGTTATTTCCCTTGGCGGCGGCGGCGGCACAGCTATCGGCACCGCCGCGATGCGGGCTCTTCCAGTGGGCTTTCCCAAGGTGATGGTCAGCACTCTCGCCGCCGGGAACGTGGCCCCTTATGTTGGGACGAAGGACATCGTGATGTTCCCCAGCATTGTGGATGTTTCGGGCCTGAACCGTCTTTCCCGAGTGCTGTTGGCAAGGGCTGCAGGAGCCATCTGTGGCATGGTGGAAGTGGTGCCGCCTGTGGTGGATGAGAAGCCCTTGATCGTGGCTTCCATGTTCGGCAATACCACCCAGTGCGTGAGTTCTGCCAAGCAGATCCTTGAGGATGCGGGCTACGAGGTGTTGGTGTTTCACTCCACCGGCATAGGCGGGCGTATCATGGAGTCGCTTATTGAGAGCGGTCTGGTGACTGGTGTCCTTGACGTCACCACCACCGAGTGGGCGGACGAACTGGTGGGAGGGATCCTAGGCTCTGGGCCCACTCGCTTGGAGGCCGCCGGCAAAGCTGGTGTTCCGGCCGTGGTCGCTCCGGGCTGTCTGGACATGGTGAACTTCGGGGAGCCCGCAACCGTCCCGGCGAAATTCGCTGGTCGTCTTTTCTACCAGCACAATCCCCAGGTCACTCTGATGCGTACAAATGCGGAGGAGAATGCAGAGCTGGGGCGGATCCTGGCCGAAAAAATGAATGCCTACACGGCTCCTGCGACGCTGTTGCTTCCCTTGCGCGGGGTGAGTGTGATCAGCGCGGAAGGCGGATCTTTTTACCGGCCGGCCGCTGACCAAGCCTTGTTCGAGGCCGTGAGGCAGCATGTCAGCCCCGGTTTGCCCGTGCTTGAGGTGGACGCCACGATCAATGATCCTGCGTTTGCGAAGGCGGCAGCAGAAGCTCTCTTGAAAAATATTGAGGCGTTCAGGCAGGCTTCCTAGTGTCATTTGATTCGTCTGGAGGATCGGAGCCATGGCAAAGGAATTGGACTACGACGAAAGCAAGATTGATGAGGTTGTGCTGGCCTTGATGTACCTTACCTTGCACGGCCACGCTCGTGCCTGGAAGGGGTTTGATTGGGCATCGTTGGACAGACTCTCTGAAAAGGGGCTGATCTATGATGCCCAGAACAAGGCGAAATCCGTGGTGTTGACGGAGGAGGGGCTGAAACAGTGCGAGACCCTGTTTTACAAGCATTTTGGCCTGGAGGAGGGGCCTCGCGATGGGGGCACCCCGTCGTGAACCGGCATCTTTTCCGGAGTTCTGGTTTGGTTAAATAACCTCATCTGCCCGACCTCCTGCAGCAGTGGCTGCCGGAGGTCGACCGCAATACCCGCCCTGTGATCCGCAGGATTGGTCGAGCCGAAGAGGCTGGGGAATACGATGCTATAGATGAACCAACGATGGGAGTGGTGTTACTCCCGGGAGGTGATTGCCATGCATGTCTTGTGTCCCACGGATTTTTCGGAGTCCGCCCAGCGGGCGGCGGAAGTGGCTGCCTTGCTCGCGGCCAGGATGAATATGCCGCTCAAGCTTCAACACAGCGCCCCGGACGCGGTGGTGAGTGTGGAGATGCCGGTCATCAGTCAGATTGAGGAGCGAGCCAAGGCTGCCCTGGAGGAAGAGGCGTCCAGGCTGCGGGCGGCCTACGGCGTGGAGGTGGAGACGGACCTGCACTTTGGCCGGGCGGTGGATGATGTGGTGCACGGCACCCATCGGGAAAACACCCGGCTGGTGGTGCTGGGGTCTGCCGGGAGAGGGTTTGCGGGCCGCTGGCTGACCGGAAACGTGGCGGAACGCGTGGCCGAGACTGTGCCGGTGCCGACGCTGGTAGTGCGGCAACCCGCCCCGTTGCTCAAGTGGTTGCAGGAGGGAGATGCTCTCAAAGTCCTCTGCGGGGTGGATTTCTCCATCACTGCTGATGCCGCGCTGCTTGCCATCAAATCCCTCGCCAAAGTCGCCCCCTGCGAAGTGGATGCGGCGTTCATTGAATGGCCCCACGACTGGCCCTGGCAGGGCTCAGAGGAGGCGACTCCAGAGGGAGATGCGGAATGGCGGGAAACGAAGGAGAGCCATCAGCGTGATCTCTGGGAACGGGTGAGTGGCCTGTTGGACGGTATTCCCGTGCGGGCTCATGTGAGAGGGACGGGCGGACGGCTCGACTACGAATTCGTCCGACTCGCGGAGGAAATGTCCAGTGGCCTGCTGGTTGTGGGGGCGCATCAATGGCATGGATTGCAACGGCTCCGGGGGCCTTCATTCTCCCGTGGTGTCCTGGCGCAGGCGGCCCGGAATGTGTTGTGCGTGCCTCTGGCTTCCTACACGCCTGAGTTTTCGGTCTCACCCGTGAGAAGTGTGTTGGTCGCAACGGACTTTTCCAACAATGGCAACGGGGCGTTGCGGGTCGCCTACGGCATCTTGGAAAATGGTGGCAGTATTCACCTCTTTCATGTGGCTTCACTGGGCAAGGGGGATGCCGCCATCCTTGAGAATGGCGGTTTGCATTCTCAGGTCGAGGAGGCTCGACTCCAGGCGCTGGTGCCAAAGGAACTGGCCTCGCGCCGGGTGAAGGTGGACGTGAAAGCCGTGCACCGGCGCGATGTGGCGGGGGCAATTTGCGAAGAGGCCGAGCGCCGCCGGGTGGATCTCATCTGCATGGGCACCCGGGGGCATTCCGGTGTGGTTTCGGCCGTGCTCGGCTCCGTGGCCCAGGCTGTCCTGGCCCACACGCGGATTCCCGTGCTGGCGGTTCCGACTCGGGAGGCCTGAAGTATTCAGCCAAGTCTCACTCTTCCACCGGAAGGGCGGCAGATCTGGCTTCCAGCATGTGCATGGCGCGGTCCACGATGCCCTCCACCGGCCACAGGCGGCCGGAGCCCTCGTAGCCACAAGCCAGCATGCCTTCATCTGGGCCGATAAACTTGACTCCGCGTCCCTTCAGGGCGCTCACATTCTGCTGGGTGGCGGGGTGGGACCACATGTGGCCGTTCATCGCGGGGGCAATGAGCACAGGGGCCAGCGTAGCGAGGGCGATCGCGGAGAGGGCGTCGTTCGCGAAGCCGTGCGCCAGAGAGGCCAGGGTGTTGGCGGTGGCGGGGGCGATCAGGAGGAGATCGGCATGATCTGCCAGGTGGATGTGCCCCGGGCGCCAGCTCTCTTTTTCATCAAACAGCCCCGTCACCACTGGATTTCGTGACAATACCTGGAGGGTGAGGGGGGTGATGAATTCCTGAGCGCCGGCGGACATGATGCAGGTGACGGTGCAGCCCCGCTTCACAAGCTGGCTGGCGAGATCTGCGGCCTTGTAGGCGGCGATGGAGCCGGTAACACCCAGGAGGACATTTTTCATCTGTGCGGGAGCGTAGCGTGAAAGGCCTTTATTGCCAAGTACGCTGCAAATCGGCAGTCGGGTGGGGGTGTGATTTCGTGCTGGAAATGCCGCGCCCATGGTGGAAATAGCCTGTTCCCGATGACCACCCCCCCAATGGCAACTTCCCTCATCCGTCTGGTTGTTTGTTTTGCCCTGCTGGCCACCCAGGGTCTCCAGGCCGCCAGTTATGACCTTACCATGGAGCAGGAGGTGCGGCTGCGGAAGTTCGTACCCCGCGCCTATGCCAAGATGCTGCGCCGCCAGCCCATCCACGCCGTCTGTATTGGCGACAGTGTGATGAACATGCAGAGCAACGATGCGGACAGCGGCAACGCCCTGAAAGCCTGGAGTGGCGTGTTCCTGCAGGAGCTGGCGGACCAGTTTGCCTACACGGGTGGGGTTCGCCTGATCCGCCCCCCCAAGGGGCAGCCTGAGAAACTGCACTCTCTGCACGGTCCGGAGTTCACGCTCCAGAACTTCTCCCGCGGCGGCCGTCTCATGCTGCATGCCACCCAGCCCCTCACCACCGTCGCATTTGAGAACAAGCCGGACATCGTGATTGTGAGCTACGGCATCAATGATGCGAACTCAGGGCTCCCTCTGGAGGTGTACCGCAGCTACGTGCAGCAGGTGGTGAACCTTGTCGCGGCGGCGAAGGCGGACCTGATCCTGTGCGGCCCCAGCATCATCATGAGTGACGTTCCCGAGCAGGGGCTGGCTCACACACGGCCCTATGCGGATGTGATGAAGGAGGTGGCTGACGCCAACGGTGTGTTCTTTGCGGATCTGGGTGATCTCTCCTGGCTGCTCAGGCTGGATGACCGGAAGTCCCCCCTGGCTCCGCCGAAAAAGCCCAAGACGGACCCTGCCGCTGCCGCCCCCCCGGTGGCAGCGCCGCCTGTGGTGGCCCCGCCGGTGCCAACGGTGGACGGAACCCCGGCCCCTCCGCCTCTCCCGGCTCCCAAGGTCGAGAATCCTGTGGCGAAAGACTACGATCCGGATCCTGACAAGATCGCGATGCGTCTCTTCCAGCAGGTGGTGGAAGCGATGAAGCAGCGGTTTCAACAGGCCAATCCTCCTGACTGGCTGCACCCGAACAGCGTCACTCAGCGGGCCTTGGGCAAGCGGGTGTTTGCCGAGCTTCTGAATGGTCCCCGGACGGTGCCTTGGGAGGTAGGGGGCGCGACAGCAAATCTGGTGAGCGGCGGCAAATGTGAGCTGGCCTACCGCCTGGAAAATCCGAGTCAGGAGGAGCGGACCTACACGGTGCTGCCTCTGGTGACCACCAGCCTGCGTCCGCTCAATGCACCCTCGCGCGTGACGCTGAAAGCGGGCAAGAAGGCGATGGTGAACATTACCTACGAGCGGGCTGCGGCCCCTGATCCCGCCTCAGGTGGGGGGAGGATGGATCTGCTGCCCAGCCAGGACTACTATCTCCGGCTGCCGGTGGTCATCACCAGTGGGGATAGTGCCCGCATCGAGGTGGTGCGGGCCACGATGACTCCTGTGGCCCTGTTGTGGAACACCGGGGTGCTCTACAATCAAGAGAACATCGCAGAACTCAGCGGCCGCCTCGTTAATACTAGTGCCCAGCCGTTGGAGGGGAAGTGGGAGGCCAAGTGGTTTGGTCAGGCTTGGGGCGGTGCCTTCAAGGCCGCGCCCAAGGGCGAGTCTACCCTGGCCATCCCTGTGAGGCTGCCGACGGGGTTTAATGCCCCTGCGCGTCAGAAAGGCACCCTGGCAATGACCGTGAGCGTGGGCGGGCAAGTGCTGAAGTTTGACCGGGAAATCGAGCTCGTTCGCAATCTGGGGCTCAAGGAAACGATGGTGCTGCTGAGTCCCTCGGCGTATGTGCGGGACCAGGTGGTGACGCCCCCGACCCCCGGGCCGGCCGCGCCCAGTGTGGCCTTCCGCGCGGATGCGGATTCGAATGCGCTCTACCTGACGTGGGATGTCTTCGGACTCAATTTGCAGGACAACCCCGGCGGTGGCGGAGCCCTGCAGGTGGACTTGAATCTGGACGCCCGAAGCTATGGCAAACGGCTCACGCAGGGCACCACGGACGTTGTCCGGGTTGCCGCCGCAGCCGCTGACGGCGATGCCAAAGTCGGGCCTCTGCCACCGTGGGTGTTCGGCACGGGCTACGGCATGTTCTTCGATGAAAAGGCGGTGAAGGCCCGGTTGACGAGCCGTCCCGATGGTTCAAGGAGATTTGCGATGACGATTCCGCGTTCCTACCTCTACCTTCACGAGTGGGCCATGGGCAATGGCAACAGCCAGGTGGGCATCAACACGCAGTTCTCCCTCTGGCAGGCCAACGAGGGCGGCACCGGTGGGAGCTATCTGCCCTTTGTGCTGACCAGCAACGGCCGCTACCGTGATGACGCCGAATCGCTGGCCGTCTTGGAACTGACAGACAAGCCGACGTCCCGCTGGACGGTACGCTTCTACTAAAGTCCCTTCTCACGGCCTGTCCGGCCAGCCCGCGTTCCATCAATCGTTTCCTTCCTTCCTTCCTTCTACTCAACTGTGTCGCGATCATCCACCTCCGAACGCAAAAGCAATCTCAAATCAGGCTTCAAAGCTGAGGCGGGCTTTTTTCTCAAGTACCTGAAGCCGCATGCGGCGGTATTCATCCCGGCGATGTTCGTGCTGATCATCACCGCGCTGCTGACGCTGGTGTTGCCGGAGTTCATGGGCAAGATCGTGGCGAGAGCCGTGCCGGCGCATGGGGAGGATGTCAGTCAGGCCCTGCACACCATCAATCACTACGCCCTGCTCATCGGCACGGTGTTGGGGGTGCAGGCGCTGCTGGCCTTCTGGCGCATCTTCTTCTTCAGCAAGGCGGCGGAGCGGGCGCTGGTGCAGGTCAGGCTGGACACGTTCAGCCGGATTCTGAAGCTGCCCATGGCGGCGCTTCAGGCCCGGCGGGTGGGGGAGTTGGGGTCCCGGCTTGCCAACGACGTCGAGGTGATTCGCGAGACGCTGGTTTCCACGATCCCGCAGATCATCCGCCATAGCATCATGCTGGTGGCGGGGGTGGTTCTTGTCTTCACGAAGTCGGTGAAGCTCTCCCTCTTCATGCTGGCTTGCATCCCGGCCGCCGTGCTGCTGGTGGCCGTTTTTGGCGCGAGAATCCGTAAGGTTTCCCGGATGGCCCAGGATGAGCTGGCCGCCAGCCAGGTGGTGGTGGATGAGAGCCTCACGAGCATCACCAGTGTGAAGGCCTTTGCCAATGAGACCCAGGAAATCAGGCGTTACCACGGGTTCCTGGAAAGCTTCCTGAAGGCGGCCATGCGGGGGGCCTGGCTGCGGGCCGCGTTCGTCGCGTTCATCATCTTCGTTTTCACCAGTGTCCTGACGCTGTGCATCTGGTTCGGGGTGCGCATGGTGATCAACGGAGAGATCGATCGCGAGCGATTCATCCAACTCACTCTCTTCACCGCGGTCATGAGCGGCTCCATCGCGACACTGCCGGAACTGGTCTCCCAGCTACAGAAGGCCGTGGGCGCTCTGGAACGGGTACGGGAAATTCTGGAGGAACCGGAGGAAGAATTGCGGCCAGAGGAACCCGTTCGCTTGCACGGTGACATCACCATGCAGGGCGTGTGGTTCCACTATCCCTCCCGCACGGACACCACGGTGCTGGCGGACTTCAACCTGGAAGCCAGAGCCGGGCAAAAGATCGCTCTCGTCGGTCCCAGTGGTGCAGGGAAGAGCACGGTGGTCAATCTGTTGTACAGGTTCTATGAGCCTGAGAGGGGAGCTGTCCTGCTGGACGGCCGCCCCGCCCGGGACTACCCCCTGGCCGCCCTGCGCAAGAACTTCTCGCTGGTTCCCCAGGAGGTGCTTCTCTTTGGTGGATCCATTCAGGAGAACATTCGCTATGGGCGGCCTGATGCGACGGATGCCGAAGTGGTGGAAGCGGCCCGCCAGGCCAATGCACACCTCTTTATTGAGAAGTTGCCCGAGGGTTATCAGACCCTAGTGGGAGAGCGTGGTACGCAACTGAGTGGAGGGCAGCGTCAGCGCGTGGCCATCGCCCGTGCCATCCTCGCCAACCCGGCGGTACTGGTGCTAGATGAGGCCACCAGCAGCCTGGATGCCGAGAGCGAGCGTCTTGTGCAAGAGGCGCTGGACAAGCTGATGGCCAATCGCACCAGCATCATCATTGCCCACCGTCTGAGCACCGTGCGCCGGGCCGACCAGATCCTCGTCATGAGCGGAGGCACTGTCATCGAGCGCGGGACGCATGATGAACTCTATGCGCGCGAGAACAGCCTGTATCGCACGCTGGCCAAGCTCCAGTTGGAGGAGTGAGAGTGAAGGGGGGGAGACGTTATGAGTTATGGGTTATGAGACGATGAATTTCAACGTCAACCTGCCAACGTCTAACCCCTAACTCTTAACTCCTAACTTTTACCCCTTCCCCATGCCCCTCCCGCCGCTGATCTGGGATTCTGTGGACGCGGAGGCTGTGCCGCCGGAGGGCATGGACCTGTTGTGGTCCACGGGCTGGAGGCATTTCGGAAAACAGTTTTTTCGGTACAGTGTGGCGGAGCATGCTGGTCAGTGGCAGGGGATTGTGCCGCTGCGGATTGACTTGCAGGCCTGTTCACTGAGCAAGAGTCAGCGCCGGGTGTTGAGAAAGAATGCCGATCTGACGGTGCTCTGGACGCCGGTGAGCGTTTCTGAGGAAACTGTGGCGATGTTCGAGCGGCACAAGGGTCGTTTTAAAGAGAACGTTCCGGAATCTCTATCCTGCTTTTTGGGGGAGTTGACTGAGAAAGGTCCGTGTCAATGTCTCGAACTCCAGTGCCGCCTGGGGGACAGGCTCGTCGCCGTCAGTTTTGTGGATGTGGGACATCGTGCCGTCTCCAGTGTGTACGGCATCTTCGAGCCGGAGGAGTCACGCCGCAGTCTTGGCATCTTCACCATGCTGCTGGAGCTGGAATGGGCCCGGCAGCAAGGGTTCCGCTACCATTACCCTGGTTATGCCATGACAGGCCCCAGTCACTATGACTACAAGAAGCAGTTCAGCGCGATGGAGGGGCTGGACTGGGCGTCAGGGGAGTGGTTGCCATTGGGAAAGTCCGAGCTCAAGGAAGATGTACTTCTTGATGACGGGGCGTGAACAAGTCGTCCGCTGCTATTTTTGCCAGGCGGATGGCGGTGCGGTTGACCGTGTATGCCAGCCAGATGTCCCGACCGTCAAAGTCCAACGCCGGGTAGGAAAACTCTCCACTATCGTTCGCGACAGTCAGCGTATCCCGCCAAGTCAGGCCATCGCTACTTGTGGCCACCACAAGTGGTGTCCGGGAGGTAGTGGATCGGTTGTACGCGAGGACATGGCGGTCATGCGCCAGGCTGATCGCGCAGATGGCGGAGTCTGGATTTGGCAGCTTCGTGGGCCCCACTGAGTCCCAAGTGCATCCACCATCTATTGAGTGGGTTTGAACGATGAATCCCATGGAGCTGCGGGCCAAGGCCAGCAGGTGTTTTTTCCCCAGATCGAGGATGGCAGGCTGGATGCATCCTTCCACGCCAAGATGAGAGGCGGGGGCGACTCTCTTCCAGTGGCGACCGGTCGTTGTGAGTTCGAAGTGGACGGTGCAATCCGATCGTTCGTCACTGCTTCCACTCACGATCTGGTCTCCACAGATGACGGGCGGATTCTTGGTTGGGCCAACGATACCCGCGGGGAGCGGTGCAGGATGAGACCACGTGTGCCCCCAATCGAGACTTTCCATCTCATAACCCCGCCAGCTTTGCGGCGACGTGCCTACCTTGAAGTAGAGTTTCAAAAGGTCTTTGCAGCGAAAGAGCACGGGGTTCCAACACGCCCGCTCCATGCCCGTGCAGACTTTTCCGTCTGCCAGTTTGCGGGGTGCTTTCCAGACGCCTGCTTCATAGACGGATATCCAGATCGCAGTACGGCGGTGCCCCTCATAGGGACCAGCGAAGTAGGCAACCAGCACCCGTGATTCGTGGACACAAACCGTGGCCGCATGGCACGACGCATTCTGCCCAAAGCTTGGGATGTCCTCTTGAGTCACGAACCTCGAAATTCTCCAGGCTCCGGTATGGTGATTCCGCTAAACACCTCGACGTGGAATTGGTCGATGACTTCCAGCATCTGGCCGTGAAGTCCGTCGTGGATGCCTTCTTGGGCCTGTCGTTTTATGGCCGATCCCAGGGCTGCGGCGTCAGCGAAGCGAATTGCGGCATGGTAGGGTGGGAGTTTGGAGCGGGGTGGTTGGCCGTTGTTTTTGGCGAGATGGAAGTCCACTGCCCGGGACTCTGTGCACAGTCGTGTCAGGAACGCGGCCACAGCCTCCAATCCCTGTTGTTCGGGGATGTCCTGCTTGAAACTGAACCAAACGTGATAGTGGGTCATGGGCGTTGAACCGATGCTTGGGTCACAAGAAATCAGCTTTGATTTGATCCAGGTCAAACGGGGCTTCAGAGCCGCCGCGAGAGAAATACTTCGCCAGTGGGGTGTTTGCAAGCTTATGGCGTAAACACCGGGGGTGCCTGACTGGGGAGTCAGGATCGGGTTCAAGGAAAGTGCCGGTCCCCGTGCGGGCTCATCCCGCTGTGGCGAGTGCTTGCTGGGGCTGACGGAGGCTCGGGCACATGTCGGCCACAGGGCGGACCTCAACGGTGAGGCCAAGGCGCACACTGGGGCAGTCTCTGGCAATCTCCACGGCCTCATCCAGAGTCTTCACTGTCAGGAGAAAGTAGCCGCCGACCGCCTCCGTGGACTCCACGAAGGGGCCATCTACGGTGCGGCTTCCCGACCGGGAGACAACCCGGCCCGAGCCTTCCAGCGGATGTCCGCCTTCGAGTTTGCCCTGCGAGGAAAGGCGCTGGTACCACTCGTTCCATTGCTGGAGCAGCTCCTGGCGCTGATCAGGGGACATCTGGTGGTAGCTGGCGTTGCTATCGCGGAAAAGGAGCATGTACCGGGATGTGGAGGGGCCGGTGGTGGCGTTCATGGAGAGTGGGTGGTTACAAGGGTCGTCAGCATGACGAATAAACGGGCTCAGATGGGACAGACACGAATTGTTTGCATCGGATTTCTGGCTGCCCGTGAGCGTGTCTGCTGGAGTGGGAACGACCAGTTCAAATAAAATGGTGGGGACTGTCCGAAACGACCGCCCCCATTCGTCGTCACGATGAAATGCCGGAAACACCGGTTTTTCCCAACCTCATCCAACCGGGATCCTCCCGAGCAAGTCCAACCCTACCCTACCCAAACCAACTCAACTTGTTATGAGCACGAACAAAGTAGAACCCGTACCCGCTGGCATGCATACCGTGACCCCGCACCTCATCTGTGATGGGGCGGCTGACGCGATTGAATTCTACAAGAAGGCCTTCGGTGCCACGGAGATCTGCCGCATGCCTTCGCCGGAAGGCAAGATCATGCACGCCGCGATCAACATCGGCGATTCCATGGTGATGCTGGTGGACCAGTATCCTGATTGGGGTTGCATGGGGCCGGCGGCCCTCAAGGGAGCCTCGGTGACGATTCACCTCCAGGTGGTGGATGCGGATGCCCTCTTCAAGCAGGCGGTGGACGCCGGTGCCAAGGTGATCATGCCGATCGAGGACGCCTTCTGGGGCGACCGCTATGGCAAAGTGGAAGATCCCTTTGGCCACCATTGGTCGATTGCCACCCACGTCCGAGACGTGTCTCCCGAGGAGATGCAGGAGGCCATGAAGGCCGGTTGTGGTGGCGAAGCCTGAGTGGCGGCCTTGTGATTCGTTCCGCATGCGGCATCTGGGGGAACCCGGTGCCGCATTTTGTTTCTGTTACATCTCCAGGTCCGGAAGCTGGGACTTCACCTCTTGCTCCATCTCGTGGCAGGACTTGGCGTAAACTCGCGCCCCCTTCTTCTGGATTCTCGATAGCAGCTTATGGCGTCTGCCTTCGAGCACTGAGCGGGTTGACTCATCGATCTCCTGTGTCTGGACGAAGACATCGAGGTCGTGCACCTTGCCAAGCAGCGAACTGAGTCGGCGGGTGCGGCGCAACCGGCGGGGATGCCCCAGCCACACGTACAGTGCCAGCGTCTGGTAGTAGTGGTCCTTCACGACCTTCCTCCACGTATGCAGGGCCTCGGTGCCGGTTTCGCTGTCACTTCTCTCAGATGCCTTGTGCCCCTTGCGATAGGTCTTGGCATATGCCTCGGCCACGGTTTCCCAGGAGAGGGAAAAAAGCCGCAGCCGTCCCAGTCGGTCAGTCAGGCTGGAGGCTTGCCGGGTGAGTTGCTCTTGGGTGGCCTTGGTGAGCACAGTCGCACGCACGGACTTACGACGGATTTTCCGCCCGGCTGCATCCTTCGGGCAGATGCCATCGTGGTCGAGAGACTCCAGGAGTTGAGACATGACCACCTGATCTCGCTGGGTGGCCACGATGCGTTTGAGATTCCGAATTGCACCTTTGAGGGGGGCGAACTGCTCCACCGACAAGGCAGGGCGGGCGAGGCGCAGGAGTGCCAGGAGCTTCTTCATGCGTTTGCGCAGCGCATGGATGGCGGTATCCGGATGGGCCTCTACGCGATGAGCGTCCTGCTCCGCCAGCGTGGCCATATGCACGAGGAGACGTTTCAACCACACCGCGGCTTCAGGAGCGGCGGCATGAGCTTTTTCAGAAGTAGAGCACCGGGCGATCACAGACGTGAGCGGCTTCATTGCCACAGCGCGGCCTCCAGATGCCGGGAGGTTAGCGGCCTTCCCGAGTCAGCAAAAACTGACGTCTCTGAATACGGGTGGCCCGTATGTGTGCCATCTCCTGAGCTTCGGTCAACTCCCAGCGTCTGTCAGAAACGCCAACTTGCCAGTGACAGGCGCGGATGAGCACCCGCTGTCCTTGGGGGTTGAACCACTCCAACAGCAGCATGTTTTTGAGCGTGGAGTTGTCGAAAACGAAACAGGGATGGCTTGGCCGGCAGCTTCTCTGCCAGAGCTGGCTCACTCGTCGAGAGGCGGACATCTCCCCGGCGGTTCCCGTCTGATGCGAGTGCATCGCGAGGGTGTCCTCGAGACTGGGCTCAGGGAAGGGATTGAAGAAACTGATCCGGCACCCGGCGATGTCGCGGAGGAAATTACCCCGGAGTTCAACGATCACGGGCTCTGAACATCCGATCACCCACAGCCGTCCCCGGATATGGTGTGGCACCTCATTGGAGAGGTAGCCGTGTGATACCGGATTGTTCAGGAGGATGTCCATTATAATAACTATAACGAAACAAAGACGTGTCGCAAGAGGAACTCTTAGCACATATTTAGCTTTGCATGCAAATGCAAATGGCTTCTCACGGGTTGCATGGTCCGGAAATTTGTTGGACACATGACTATCGAACTTTTCCGCTGAATTGGATGCCGCTCCCTCTGTCTCTTTCCATCATTTCTTGTAACGAAGAAGCCAACCTGGGCCGGTGCCTCGCCAGTGCGGCGGACCTTGCGGAGGAGATTGTGCTGGTGGACTCGGGTTCCAAGGACCGAACTCGGGAGATTGCGGAGTCCTACGGGGCGCGCGTGGTGCATCAGGACTGGCTGGGTCACCGGGATCAAAAGAACGTGGCGCTCGGGTTATGTACCTGCCCTTGGGTGCTGGCATTGGATTGCGATGAGGAGCTCTCACTGGAACTTCGGGCCAGCATTCTGGAGTTCTTCCAGTCGGGCGAGGCGGAGCGCTTTGACGGTGGCATCTGCAATCGCAAGGTCTGGTTCCTGGGGCGCTGGATCACGCACGGCGACTGGTACCCGGACCGCAAGCTGCGCTTGTTCAAGCGGGAAGGGGCCCGGTGGGCGGGCAGCCCCGAGCATGATTACATCGAACTGAGCGGCCCGACGCAGCATCTGAAGGGGGACCTGCATCACTTCTCCTTCCCCAACATGAGCCGCTACGTGGACAAGATCAACGGCTTCGCGGACGTGTTCCTCGAACGCCAGAAGGCAGGAGGCAAGCAGTGGTCTCTGGCCTCCAATGTCTTCCGTCCCTGGTGGCGGTTTGTGCGTGCGTATATCTTGCGCAGGGGATTTCTGGATGGCTTTCCGGGGTTCTGGATCGCGGTGGCCACGTCTTTCTTTGCATTTGTGCGCTACAGCCGGAAGTATGAGGACGAGGTGGGATCCCAACCGCCACCCCGCGAATAGCTCAACATGCGCATCGCTCTTATTTATCATCAGTTTATCCCGCGTGGTGGTCTGGAAGGCTATCTCATGGAGTTTGCCATGAGGCTGAAGGCGGCCGGGCATGAGCTGGACGTGGTGACGGGTGAGATCCATCCCACGCTGGAGAAAGAACTGGATGCCCAGGTTCACCGGGTGCCACTCCTGAGGGGGTCTCCATTGCTGCGCATGTGGCAGTTCGAGCGGGAGGCCGCCCGGCTTGCCGGAGAGCTTCCCGTTTCCGTCACCATCGGATTTGGACGCACCACTGCTCATGATCTGCACCGTGCGGGTGGAGGATGCCATGCCGTGTACTCGCGGCTGCTGCCGCCATGGAAGCGCTGGTCGCTGAAGAATCTCCTCGAACTCAAGCTGGAGCGGCAGCTCTACACTTCAGGACGGACCCGCCAGTTTGTGGTAAACTCCGCGCAGGTGGCGGTCCAGTTGCAGGAGATCTACGGCACACCTGCCGATCAGTTTCAGGTGATCCACACGGCAGTGGATACCACCCGCTTTCAGCCGGCGGCAGACCGGGCCGCGGCAAAGGCGGCCGTCTGCAAACAACTGGGGAGCGATCCCAAGCGGCCGGCGTTTCTGTTTGTTTCACTGAGCCATCGGCGCAAAGGGCTGGACCCTCTGCTGGAGGCCTGGCGCGGGGTGGAGGCGGATCTGTGGATCGTGGGCAAGCCGCTGAACGCCCACTACCGGTCCTTGATCGCGAGGCATGGTCTGGAGGGTCGGGTCAAAACCATGGCTCCGCAGTCGAATGTGGCCCTGATCTACCAGTCGGCCGACTGGTTCATCCACCCGACGCAGTATGATGCCTGCGCCAATACGGTGCTGCAAAGCATGGCCTGTGGACTCCCCGGTCTGATTTCCGTGCATGATGGGGTCATTGATTTGCTGGAGGACGGGCGCAATGGCCTGCTCCTGAGCCAGCCCGGGGATCCGGGTGCGATCCGCGCTGCCGTAGGGCGGGCCATGGAGCTGGGTGAAGATGGGCGCAGGGTGATGGGGGAGGCCGCGCGGGAGACGGTGGTACCGCTCACCTGGGAGGCCCATTTGCGAAAGTGGATGCTGCTGATTGAAAAAATGGGCTAGGTACCAGATGTTGGGTCGGGGGTGACGATCTTGTCACACTCGGAGGTTTGTTGAGCTCGACGAATCCGTCACATTCAAGGGGATACCCCAACACTCCTATGTCTGACAAATCACTCATTCTCATCGCGGACGACGAAGAAGATGTTCGCGAACTCGTCGGGATGAATCTCCGACGGGCTGGATATGACACTGTCGAGGCGGCGGACGGGCTGCAGACGCTGGCCCAAGTAAGAAGACGCAAGCCGGATGCCATCGTGCTAGACGTGATGATGCCAGGCCGGGATGGCTTTGGCGTCTGCCAGGAACTGCGGGAGGATGAAAATACCCGGCACATTCCTGTGATCATGCTCACAGCCAAGGGGCAAACGCAGGACCGCATCGCTGGTCTGGAGCGTGGTGCGGATGACTACCTTTCCAAGCCCTTCAGCCCCAAAGAGCTGGTGCTGCGGGTGCAGGCGCTGCTGCGCCGGGCCGCTACGGTGGTCTCCGGGTCCGAGCTGAAAGAGGGGCCCTTCGAATTTGACCTCTCCGGAGTGAAGCTGAATCTGGGGGGGCAACCCATGGATTTGACACTTCTGGAGTTCAAGCTGCTGCATCTGCTCGCCAGCCGGAAGGGCGAGGTGGTGGAGCGCGACTTCATTCTGCGTGAAGTGTGGGGATACACCGAGCAAGTGCGCACCCGCACGCTCGACACCCACGTGAAGCGCTTGCGTGAAAAGCTGGGCGAGCATGCTGAGTGGCTGCAGACGTCTCGTGGCTTCGGCTACATCTTCAAGGAACCTTCGCCTGTGGCGGTTGCCGTTTAGATTCGGTTTCGCATCGTGGCACCCCGGCCTTTATCGTTCAAATGACCGCTTTTGCTATCGGGGTGCTGTTTACGTTGGTGGTGTGCAGCTGGCTATGGCTGCGATCTCGGATTCACGTGCGTGAGCTGGAAGCAGACCTGATGAAGAAGCTGAAGGTGGAAGAGAGCTTTGTGCAGCGAAATCAACGCCGGGCGGAAATGCTGCACCAGCTGGTGGACGGCATTGACGATGGATTGTTCATCGTCAGCCCCGAGCTCAAAGTTATTTTCGTGAACCGCGGTGCCATGCGGTTCTTTCAGCCGGTGTCAGAGCCGGTGGGGCGCACTCTGCTGGAGTGCGTGCGGGATCACCGCATCGTGGAACTAGTGGCCACCGCTGCCGAAAAGGGAACACGGGTGAAGGAGGAGTTCCTGGTGGCCATGAGCGGCCAGGCCAAGACGATCGAGGATCGTGTGTACTCTGTGGAAGTGCTTTCCCTGCGGGCCACGATGCCAACCGAAATGGACGGCGCGCTTCTCATGGTGCTACGGGATGAGACTGACAAGCATGCGCTGGAGAAGATCCGCAAGGATTTCGTGGCGAATGCCTCTCATGAACTGCGTACGCCGCTGTCCATCATCAATGGGTATCTCGAGAACCTGGTGGAAGGCGATATCGAGACACCAGAAGAGGCGAAGCGTGCCTACATGGTGATGAAGAAGCATGGCGACCGCCTGGCTTCCACGGTGGAAGATCTGCTGGTCATCAGCCGCATGGAGTCGGGTGAGCACGATGCCGTGCGTGCGGAGGAGTTCGACTTCCGTGCCTGCGCGCAGGACGTGGTGCATCGCCTCAGCCCGGTGATTCAGAGTAAAGATGCCAGTGTGACGCTGGATATGGAGGAGGGCTCCGCAGTGATCTCCGGCGACCGCTACTACTGGGACCAGATCCTCTTCAATCTGGTGAGCAACGCCCTCAAGGAAAACCTGGCAAAGGGCTTGGAGGTTGTGATCCGACTTCGCCAGGAGGCGGAGTCGTCGGAGATTCAGGTGCGGGACAACGGCGTGGGCATTCCGCATGCTGATCTGCCGTTTGTCTTCAAGCGCTTCTATCGGGTGGCTCGCCACCATTCCCAGGAGATCAAGGGGACGGGGCTGGGGCTTTCCATTGTGAAACGGGCTGTGGAAGCCCATCGTGGCACCATCACGCTGCACAGCCGTCCTGGCATCGAGACTGTCTTCACCATTCGCATCCCGCGCAAAGGCGGGGACTTGCTGGTCACGGAAGAGACCCAGTCAGCTGTTCCTCAGCTGCTGTCCGCCGATTGAGCGTGGTTCAAGGTATCGAGACTCAGGGGCGGGCTGGGAAGCCCGTAGGTTCATCCACCTTCCTATGAAGGTGGATTCAGAGCGGCCCAGATCACCGTGACTTGCCGCCGCGGATCTTCTCCCAGGCCGCACTGGGCAGCGGAGCGTAGCCGTAGAACTCTGCGGGGCTGCCCGGCTTGGGCAGGGGAAAGTCGAAGACGCTGACCCCGTTCTGACGTTCGCCATCGAAGGAGCGGCCGTCGCTGGCGCCAAAGATGACAGGCTTGCCGTTCTCCTTGCGCTTCCCGAGGTAGATCATCACGTGAGTGACTGGCGTGGAGCGGGGAGCATTGCTCTCATAGGTCCCGGTCCAGAAAAGCAGATCTCCGGGCTTCATCGCGGAGAAGGCCGGGTCCTTGAGATTCCCGACGTGCTCGGTCCGGTAGAGCATGCTCTGGCGCATGGTCCAGTCGCAGACTTCGCTGGACTGGCGGGGTACGTCAGAGACGCCCAGCTTGTGCAGCAGGTGGTAAATGGTGCCAGAGCAGTCCATGCCTCCAGATTTGGGATCCGAAGAGCCGAACTGGTAGCGCAGATTCAGCTTGGTGAGGGCCAGTGCCTCGGTGACCAGAGTCTGCAGAGGGGCTGGATAGCCGTCGTACCCCTCGATCTCATCGGGCGAAAGGGTGGCGACGTGGGCCGCCTTGGCCGATCCAGCAGGTTTGATGACGGTGGACAACGACTCCTCAGGCTCCGCGACCTTGGCCCGCGGGGCCGCGGTGGGCAGGGGAGGAATGGGGAGGGTGTTGCTGGCGGAATCCTGGGCACGCAGGACCGGGGCGGATAGCAGACCGGCCAGCAGGCATGCCAGGCAGGTGGAAGGCGTCACGGGGTGCATGCGTGGATGCTACCAGACGATTTCAAATGGCTCAAGCCGTCACTTCCTTCTGCGCAAGCAGATGGGTGAAGGGATTGGGGGCCACGAGGTTGTACTGCCGGATCGCGAGCCGCCAGAACGGTGCGAGGTTCTCATCCGCCGCCGACCAGAGCTGGTAGTGCAGGTGGGTGACCGAATCCTGATCGTAGAGCACCGCCACGAGCTCCTTGGAGCTCAGCGAATTGGGCCCTTGGGCGACCAGCTTCTGCGCCAGGTAGGCGAAGTACTCCCGGGAGTGGTGCGGGTGCTTCCTGCGACGCAGCAGGCTCACGTGCAGACCGTTCACGTAGGGATCCAGGCAGACTTGGATGAGACCGTAGCGCTGCTCCATTTCGGGCTGCATCTTCGGGCGGTCCTTCACCTCCTTGAGGTGCTGGTTCAGCGCCTGAAGCACCGGCGGCGGGTGCAGTTCCTCAGGGGTGAGGAACAGGCCAAACCGCTGAAGGGAGCGGTTGCTGGAGGTCATGATGGCAAAGGGAATGGCCACCACCAGGGCGAGCAGCACAGGGCTGATCCAGAGGAGGAAGTTCGAAGAGATGAAAAAGGCCAGGACTCCCCAGGCGACGCCGAGGATGGAAGTGCCCCCGAAGGTGAGAATTGGTTCCCGCCAGTCGATGCCGGAGCCCAGCTTGCGGCGCTGGGCCACCCAGCTGACGCCTTGGCCCAGGATGGTCTTCATCACAAACTTGCTGTGGAAGATCATCATCACGGGGGCCATGAACGTGAAGAGCAGCGTATCAAGCAGGCTGCTGAAGGCAGTCAGCATGCGAAGACGGAAGGGTTTGAACATGCGCCCCGTGACCACTTCATCCATGACGATAACGGTCTTCGGCAGGAAGATGAACATGAGCGTAAGCAGGAGAAGGAGCTGACCGGCAAAGCTGGCCTGCTGCCCCATCACCCCCTCACCCATGCCAGCCATGATCGTGCCCAGCACCAGGAAGATCAGCCACAGCGGGGAGCTCACATAGCTCATGATGCCGTGGAAGAAGTTCAGCCGGCTGATCGGATGCCAGCCGCGGGCGAAAAGCAGCCAGAAGTGCTGCATGTTGCCCAGGCACCAGCGGCGGTCACGCTTGAGCATGTCGATGAGCGTGGGAGGGCCCTCCTCATAGCTGCCGTGGTCTGTGGGGATCAGCCGTACGGCATACCCAGCTTTTCGCATGAGCGCGGCTTCCACGAAGTCGTGACTCATGATGTGCCCGCCAAAGGGAACCTTGGCCGGCAGCGGCGGTAGGGCACAGTATTCGATGAAAGGGGCGAGACGGATGATGGCATTGTGGCCCCAGAAGTTGGCCTCACCACACTGCCAGTAGTTGAGCCCCGCGATGAAGGCCGGGCCGTAGAGCGCCTGCGCGAACTGCATGACACGGCCCAGGAAGGTGTCCGCTCCGATCTGTTTGGGAAAGGTCTGAAGAATGCCCACGCCAGGGTTCTTCTCCATGATGCGGACCATGTTCACCATGAGTGAGCCACTCATGACGCTGTCCGCGTCGAACACGATCATGTAACGGTAGCGCTTGCCCCAGCGCCGGCAGAAGTCGCTCACGTTGCCGCTCTTGCGGTTGATGGGCGTGCGTCGCTTGCGGTAGAAGATGCGGCCGAAGGCGTTGAGTTGGCGGCAGAGCTCCAGCCACCCCGTTTCCTCCTCGATCCACTTGTTGGAATCGTCGGAGTCGCTCAGGATGAAAAAGTCGAAATGCTCGAGCTTGCCGGTCTTGTTCAGCGAGTTGTAAACCGCACGAAGGCCTTCAAAGACGCGGGTGACGTCTTCGTTGTACACCGGGATGATGATGGCCGTGGTGGCGTGCAGCGGAGCATCAAGGTCGTCCTTGGTGATGGTGCGGAAGAGGTCAACGGGATCCGGTTTGGCCCGGTTCATGATCCACACCCCAATCAAGGCCGTCCAGAAGCCGACGTTGAGCTGGTAGTAGAGGGGGATGAAGACCAGGATGATGCCCACTTCATACCAGGCCATGCCATCCACCTGCAGCATGAGAAACAGCAGCCAGATGCCGATGACGGTGCCCAGAAATACGAACGAGAAGAACGTGGCCCGACGCATCCGTGAAGTCGTGACGGAGGGCAACCCTGCATGAGATGCAAGCTGCGCGGTGCGGCTACCCATGGGTGGGTGAACGGCGGGGGTACTCATTTGTCAATGGTCAACCGGTAAACTGCTGTAAGGACGGCGGCCACAAACAACAACAACACGAAATAGCGGACGAAGGCGAAGGGGCGACGGTCGGTCTCATCTTCCTCCTCATCACCGAACAACCCGAGGTCGATGGCGCGAGGAGTCATCTTGGAGACCTGGAGACGGGGGCCAGAGGCCCGGATGGCGGAGCGCATGGCTTCGGCCATATCGGGCGGGAGGTTGTCCCGATCGATGAAGAAATGGGGCCAGCGGGTGGGCCCATCGCAAAGGTGGAAGCCGAGGCGGCCTGAACCTTCGATCTGGGACTCCGTCAATTCCATGCCTTCATAGATCTGCCCCAGCCACTCACGCAGCATGAGACGAGCCTGCTCGATGGCATGGGCGGTCGGAGTCCGTTTGGGGTCAGCCTCGTGGGCATCTGCCGCACGGCGCAGCGTTTCCAGAATGAGCTGTGTCCTCCGAATGCGATTGTGCAGGCGGAAGGACCGGAAGTAGTCAGCCAGCCGGGCGTAGGCCTCGTTCCATTCCTCCTCCGAGCCCGTCTTGGGCGCGAAGTGGATGGTGACGGCCTCCATCGGGAGGGCGGATTGAAGATCAGATAGCGACATGGAAGAACGGGACCGCGGGCCGGAAAGGTGATACTGACGCAAACCCGCGGCAACTTATTCTACTATCGACGCCATTGGTAGTTCCAGCGCTCGGAAATGGGATTTTTGTCGTCGAGCAGGTCAGAAGTGATTTCCAGCAACTTGGTGGCGGGCGGAATATCGAGCTTGAAGAACGCACGCCAGCCGCCGGTTTCCGGGTTGGCCATCACCCGCTTGTCCAACACCTTTGCATCTCCCTGAATATTGACCGCGACGTCCGGCACCCAGCCCGCAGGCTTGTTGGCAGGTACGGGACCTCTTGTGAAGTCCAGGACGAACACGAAGTCGTTCGGGATCTCCGTGGTGGCGACACCTTCACCCCAGCGGGTGGCGGTGACCTTGGCCAGGCCGTGCTCGTGTTCCTTCAGCCAGTTGAGCTTGTAGGCAAACCGAAGCGGTTCTGTGGAGGTGGGGAAAATGTCTGGTTCCCAGAGGGTGACCACGTTGTCCCAAGTCTCTTCACCGGTGGGGATTTCAATCAAGTGCAGCTTGCCGCGGCCGAAGCCTTCGATGGGCTCCACCCACACGGCAACGCGCTCGTGGTAACGGGCCTCAAGGTCTTCGAAGTTCTTGAACTCGCGGTCACGCTTCTGCAGACCGAAGCCTTTGATACCTTCGATGGCGAAAACGCTGTGGCGAAGTTCCCGTCCGTTGTCCAAGGGACGCCAGAGAGTGGGCGCGTGGGCTTGCTCGATGAGCAGCCCGTCGGAGTCGTGCACTTCAGGGCGGAAGTCGAGTGGCTTGGGGTGCGTGTTCTCCCCGTACCAGAACATGCTGGAGAAAGGAGCCAGACCCAGAAGCTTCACTACCTTGCGTAGGAAGATGGAGCCACTGATGCGCATGACGGTGGTTTCACCGGGCTCGATTTCAAACTCGTAGGCTCCGGTCACGCTGGGGCCATTCAGCAGGGCGTAGAAGTGGAACACCTTGTCACCCGGTTTAGGGGTGAGGAACCAGAAGTGGGTGAAGTCAGGGAACTCCTCGGGCTCGCCCCCTACGGTGTTGATGGCCAGACCGCGGGCGGAGAGGCCCCAGCCCTGCTTGGAGGTGACGGCGCGGAAGTAGCTGGCTCCCATGAACACCATGAACTCAAAACGCTTGTCGAGCAGCGTGTCCGGAGCCAGGAGGCGCATGCCGCTGTAGCCGTTCGGATAGATCGCCTGATCGGGAACCTTCAGATCGCCATAGTTGAAGAGCGTTTTGTCGAAGGGGATGAAGGTGGGCTGGCCGCCGTCAATCTGGAAGTATTCGACGGGTTTCCGGAACATCCAACCGGGATGGAAAAACTCCACCTTGTAGGAATGGTCCACATCGCCATAGAGCGCCTTGTCAGGCTTGAACCGAATTTGACGGTGGCCGTCATACTTCAGGCTCTCGAAAAACGGATCCAGTTTCATGGTCGGAGCCACATAGGGCTTCTGAGCCAACTGGGATGCGTAGGCCTCGAGGTCGAGGTAGGTGCGAATGGGTGGGATGCCCGCCACGGGCGATGGAGCAACCTCCACGGGGACGGCTGGCGCTGGCGCTGGCGCCGGAGCGGGTGCTGGCGCAGGTGTAGGCGCCGGAGCCGGGTTGTTGGGTACGGCTTGCGGGGCGGGCGCAGGCGCTGGAGAGGGTGCCGGTGCGGGAGTTTGCGCCACGGCGGGCAGCGACAAGACCAACGAGCACAGACCTGCGAGAGTGTAACGGCGATGCATAGTGCGATGCTTCACAGAAAAAGGTGCGGAAGCGCGGCAAGAATGCCGCGACTTCCATTTCCGTCAAGCGTTGCGCGTGCCATGTTCAAAATGGAATATGCTGTGCAGGTTGCGGCAGACGGTTGCCGCGCTTAATTGCTATACACAAGCTAATGAATTCAGTGTTCATCATGGCAAGGGATGCTGGCAACTCACGGGGCGAGGGGGCCTGTTTTGAGGCATGAACGTGGCGGGCGCAGAGCGTCGGTGGGCGACTGAGTTTGTCCAGATGTTCAGGGGCATACTCCTGGCCCTTCCGGTCGCCTTGCTGGCTGGCAGTGCGAGTGCCTTGTTTCTCCAAGCGCTGGACTGGGTCACTGCCTTGCAATGGGCTCACCCCCGGCTGCTTTGGGGGTTGCCAGCGGGAGGGCTGCTGGTGGGGGTGCTCTATCACTTTTGGGGGCGGGGTTCGGACAAGGGAAACAATCTGATCCTGGAGGAGATCCATACTCCTGGGGGAGGCGTGCCAGCCCGCATGGCTCCTTTGGTGCTCGTTGGAACCCTGGTCACTCACTTGTTCGGTGGCTCAGCGGGCCGGGAGGGGACGGCGGTGCAGATGGGAGGAAGTCTGGCTTCTCTGTTGTCCCGCTGGTTTCGACTGGGGCCAGCCCCGCGTCGGATGATGCTGATGTGTGGCGTTTCAGCGGGGTTCGGCTCCGTTTTTGGCACGCCGTTGGCCGGGGCGGTCTTTGCCATGGAGGTGCTGGTGGTGGGCCGGGTGCAATATGATGCATTGGTCCCGGTGCTGGTCGCCAGCATCGTGGGGGATGCCACCTGTGCCGCCTGGGGTGTGCATCACACGATTTATCATCTGGATGTCGCGCCCGGGTCCGGCAGCCATGCCGCATTCAATGCGCTCTTGCTCTTGAAGGTGGCTGGTGCGGCCATTTGTTTTGGTCTGGCGAGCCGCCTGTTTTCAGAAGTGACACACGGGCTGCAGCGTGGCTTTGCCAGGATACTGCCTTTTGCTCCGCTTCGTCCGGTGCTGGGGGGGGGGTGGTGATCGGCTTAGTGTTTCTCTGTGGGACCCGGGATTTTCTTGGGTTGGGGGTGCATGCTCCGCCCGGTGGGGCGGTGTCCATCTTGTCCTCGTTTGAACCAGGCGGGGCATCCGGCTGGAGCTGGCTGGGGAAGCTAGTGTTCACCGGAGTGACCTTGGCCAGTGGATTTAAAGGGGGCGAGGTGACGCCGCTTTTTTATGTGGGGGCGACGCTGGGAAATGCACTGGGAGCGCTGCTCAATGAGCCTGTGGGCCTGTTTGCGGCACTCGGTTTCATTGCCATCTTTGCGGGGGCGGCAAACACGCCGCTGGCCTGCACCCTCATGGGTGTGGAGCTGTTTGGGGCGCACTATGCCGTCTATTTTGCCGTCGCCTGTTTTGTGGCATTCGTCTCCAGCGGGCATTCGGGCATCTACCTGTCGCAACGCATGGCGACGGGAAAGGGATCCCTGCCGGGGGACATGGGCAAGAGCGGGGTGAGCTTGCGCGATTGGAACAAGCCGCCGCCACCCCAGGGCTGAGGAAAGCAGTTGCCGCGAACCAGGGTCTGGCGTTGCGAAGGAGACTGAAGAAGATACAAAAACGGCCCGGTTCAAGGAACCGGGCCGACAAGATTCTGGTGCGGGCTCTGATGAGCCACGGGGGTGATGAGGGCTATTTCAGCGCGGCGATGCGGCGGCAGACTTCCTCCACATTGGCGCGGCTGTTGAAGGCGCTGATGCGGAAGTAACCTTCACCGGCGCTGCCGAAGCCGCTGCCAGGAGTGATCACGACGTTCGCTTCGTTGAGCATCTTGTCGAACATCTGCCAGCTGGTGAGGCCAGCAGGGCAGCCGACCCAAACGTAGGGGGCGTTGACCCCGCCGAACACCGGAAGTCCGGCGTTTTTGCATGCTTCGACGAGCAGGGCGGCATTACCCATATAGTGCTCGATGAGCGCCTTGGTTTGAGTCTTGCCTTCAGCGGAGTAGAGAGCCTCTGCACCCTTCTGCACAATGTAGCTGGCACCATTGAACTTGGTGCTGTGGCGGCGGGACCACAGAGGGTGCAGTGCCAGGGCTTCGCCATTCTTCTTGCGGCCCATGAGGGACTTGGGAATCACCACGTAGGCGCAGCGCACGCCGGTGAATCCGCCGTTCTTGGAGAAGCTGCGGAACTCAATGGCGCAGTCGCGGGCTCCTTCGATTTCAAAGATCGAATGGGGAATGGCAGGGTCTTGGATAAAGGCCTCGTAAGCGGCATCATAGAACAGCACGGAGCCGTTCTCGCGGGCGTACTTCACCCATGCCTCAAGCTGGGCGCGTGTGGCGACAGCACCCGTAGGGTTGTTGGGATAGCAAAGATAAATCAGGTCCGCTTTCTCCTGGGGGATATCCGGCACAAACCCGTTCTCGGGCGTGCACTTGAGGTACACAAGACCGGCGTAGGCGCCGTTTTCGTCTGCCTCGCCAGTGTTGCCGATCATCACGTTGGTGTCCACGTACACGGGGTACACGGGGTCAGTGATGGCGATCGTGTTGCCCTGGCCAAAGATGTCCAGAATGTTGCCGGTGTCGCACTTGCTGCCATCACTGATGAAGATTTCATCGGCCTCGATCTGCAGACCGCGGGCCTTGTAGTCGTTGTCGGCAATGGCGTTGCGCAGGAAGTCGTAGCCCTGTTCCGGACCGTAGCCCTTGAAGGTGGAGCGGTTGCCAAGTTCATCCACCGCCTCGTGCATGGCGTAGCGAACGGCCTCAGGAAGGGCCTCGGTCACGTCACCGATACCGCAGCGGATGAGGCGCTTGGCGGCCTCAGGATTGCCCTCAGTGAAGGCTTTGACGCGGCGTGCGATTTCCGGGAAAAGGTAACCAGCCTTGAGCTTGAGGTAGTTTTCGTTGATGAGGGCCATGACGTGAACGGGTGATAGAGGGGAGTGAGGATAGCGAAGGTTGGGGGAATGCCAAGTGATTCTAAAAAGGGAAGGGAGGAGGGGGAGTTTCGAAACTTCAAAAACCAAAATTCAAACTTCAAAGGGGTGCGCGAGAGTCAGGGATCAATTGCGCGATGCGCTCTCCCTACAGTCTCCTAGGGTGATTGAATGTTGGGCCGGGCCGGGCCGGAATATCCCTCGCTCGGTTTTCTGAACGCTTCGTTGGGCGCGAACTCCTGCGCGGGGAGTTCAGATCTTTCGTCTGGGCTGGGCCGCCCTCAACTTGAGGATTGAATTTTGATTTTTGAAGTTTTGATATCCCTCCGTAGTTAATCTGAGGCTTTCATTTTCTGCACCACGCTGATTTCCCCATTGTTCTCCAGCACCGCCAGACGGACTTCAGCCGGGGAGGTGCAGCCGTGGCGGCGGAGGGCGAGTTCCAATTCGTGCCGCGTAAGTTTGGCGTCGGACATGATTGCGTCATCCACCTGGCCTTTGTGAATGAGGACCTGGGGTTTGCCTTCGATGAGTGTCTCCAGCTTGCGGCTCTTGAAGGTGGCCAGACTGAAGAGGTAGTTAAGGCCCACCAGGGTGGCGGCGAGGACGAGGCCTCCGGTGATGGAGTTGTCTCCTCCGTTCATGGAGTTCTGCACTGCGTTGGAAAGAAGCAGGAGCAGGACGAGGTCGAAGGGCGCGAGCTGTCCTACTTGCCGCTTTCCGGTGACGCGTAGCATGAGCAGCACCAGCACGTACACCACCGCAGCGCGGACGACGAATTCCCACCAGGGCAGGGAGATAGACCACATGTCACCAGCATGTCCAAAATCGTGCCCTGCGAAAACGAAAAAAAGGCCCACCCCGCAATGGGATGGGCCAAAGGCAAAACAGGCAGGGAGGGACGGATCTTCAGATCACGCCAGTTGAGCTCCCACCTTCTTGAGCAGGGTCTCAAGCTGGCGACCGTACTTCACATAGCTGTCGTACTGCTCCTTGGCCTTGGCCTCAGGGGAAAGGTCGTCGGCTGCGCCGGCACCGTGGAAGACGACGGCGACGTGCGGCTCGATGCTGATGTAGCCATCGTAACCGCTGGCAACTACGTCTGAGAGGATCTTTTCCACCTGACCGTCGCCTTCACCGGGGAAAGTATAGTCGGCATCGTTCTTCTCTTTGTTCCAGCGGCCGTCTTTGACGTGGATGTGCACCATGTGGGGCTTGATGGCCTGGTACATCTCCCATGCGTCCTGCTTCTGGCCGGGACGGTCACGGTCGTCGATGAAAACGGGATTGCCGGTGTCGAACACCCATTTGATGCCGGGAACAGCTTCGTTCATGCGATTCACGTAGCTCACGCTCATGCCGCCCCAGTTCATGCAGTTCTCATGCACCACAGTCAGACCAGCGTCGTTGAAGCGCTTGTTGATCTCACGCATGCGTTTGATGCGCTCGTCGGCCAGCTGGTCTTCCAGATCCTTGCCCGCTTCGTCTTTGCGCACGGCGTAGCTCATCACGCGGATCAACTTCGTGCCCAGCTTCTGCATGCGGGGGATGGCGCGGGCGATCTCCGCATCGGTGATGGAAAAGTCGTCTTCGATCTTGTGAGCCCAGTTGGCGATGATCGAACCGAAACCGCTGACCTTCATATTGGCGGCAGCGAGGGTTTCGCAGGCCTTTTCAAAGGTGGCCTCGGGCACCTCGTGCAGGTTGCCTTTCACGCCGTCGATCTCGATGACGCGGGATTCGATGCTGTCCCATCCCAGTTCCTGGTGGGCCTTGATTTGCACGTCGAGGGACGCGCCTGCTTCGTCTGCGATGCCGGTGAGCTTGATCATGGAACGTCAGAATTGGAACGATCCCCAACGGGGTGCAAGTACGGATTTCTCTCAATATGTGACAGGTTCTCCTGGCCGTGTGATCTTGTGATGGGCGGATTTTTTGGGATGGTCCCGTGAAGCCGAACTGAAAATGGACAAATCTCAGTATCTCCACACCCTCCAGTCCGCCCCACGGGCCTTCCCCAAGGCGGCGGGATGGGGGCCGCCAGATCCAGCGTGGATCGCAGAGGCTTGGGATCTGCCAGAGGTGCAGAGTACGGTGGCAGCTGACTTTCCAGAGGAAGTCTACGGAGATCGTCAGTTTGGGGAGGCTTCTCCATGAACAGGCTGGGTGCATTGGCGCTGCTGGCGGGAATCTCCAGCCTTTTGATCCTCTCTGGATGTCGGCAGGAGCAGCGGGCGAACGGTGATCTGATCCCGTCTCAATCACCTGCGGACCTCCCGCAACGGGCCTATGTGTGGCAGCGGGACTGGAGTGCTCCAGTGGCGAGGTCACTTCGGGAGGGGAAGGACGTGCTGGCAGGTTGTGTGGTGCTGGGGGCCGAGGTGGAGTGGCGGAATGGTTCCCCTTTTCCGGTTCGACCCAAGATCGACTGGGATGCGCTGCGGTCCTTTGGGAAACCCATCGGTCTGGCTCTGAGAGTGGCTCCATACCCCGGTCCCTTCAGTGGAGAGGGGAGCGTGGTGGCCAGCCTGCAACAGGTGGCACAGGGCCTTCTCGCAGAGGCCCGCAGGGAAGGAGTGGAGGTTCAGGAGTTTCAGCTCGATTTCGATTGTGCCCAGAAGAAGCTCACCGGTTATGCCGCATGGGTGAAGGCGCTGCGACAAAGCGTAGGCTCCATGCCGCTGGTCATCACGGCGCTGCCTTCCTGGCTGTCGGAGCCCGCCTTTCCCATCCTCGCCCGCGAAGCGAGGCGCTATGTGCTCCAAGTGCATTCGGTGTCCTCTCCTCTGGGTGATGACAGGACCCAGATCTGTGATCCTGCTCAGGCCAGGCGATGGGTGGCGCAGGCGTCGGCGATTGGGGTGCCGTTTGAAATCGCGCTGCCCACCTATCGGTCCTACGTGGGATACAGCCCGGAGGGCAAACTGGTGGGCGTGGCGTCAGATTCCGTGCGTCCCTCCTGGCCATCAGGCACCCGGATCAAGGAGTACGGGCTGGATGAGATCGCCATGGCGGCCATGATGAAAGAGTGGCTGATGAAGAGGCCTGCTCATGTGGAGGGCATCATGTGGTACCGCCTTCCCGTGGCCACGGATGAAAACAACTGGCGCTGGCCGACCCTGCGGGCGGTGATGGAAGGACGCCCACCCAGCCAGAACTGGAAGGTGAGAGTGGAGGGGAGCAGTCACGCAGGAGGTGACTTGCCGAACCCGGTCGATCTGGTGTTGAGCAATGCGGGTGAGTCAGACGAAGCTCCGAGCTGCCGGGTGGAAGTTCGCTGGGACACTGATGCCACCGCCGTTGCCGAGTCTCTGCCGGGTTGGGAGGTGCGGAAGGGGAAAAGGTCCGTCGTGTTTTTCCGTGCCGTTGGGAATGCGAGACGATTGCCGCCCGGAGGGGATTGTGCTATCGGCTGGCTGCGTCTGGAACCCGGCGCTCCAATCCATGTTGAAGTTGTCCCTGTCCGCTAGAGTTGGGTTGTTGGTAGTATTTGCTGGTGCTTCGGCACAGGTCTTTGCCACGGGGATGTGGATGCCCCGTTCCTGGATCGGTGAGCGTGGGGAACCTCTGGTGGCGGCACCGGAGTTCTTCTGGGAACTGGAGGTCAAACGTCTGGCCGCAGAACAAGAAGCGGCTGAGGAACTGGTCCCGGCGCCCTATCCAGAAGACTCCACGGATCAGGAGGCCTTTGAGGGCTATCGACAGGCTTTCACTGCCAAGGTGGACGTCGAGGAGTTCGAAGCTGCTCTCAAGTCGGGCGGCGTGAAGGCTGCGGATCCGGCCAAGGCCCTCCAAGCTCACCGGCATGCCAGGCAAAAGCTGAGCGGCCTTGCCAAAGGCGAGGCCGAAGTGCCCGCGGCAGAAGAAGCGCCGGGCGAATTTGCCGACTATCATGCAGGAGCGCTCGCCATGGATAGCGACAAAGCCAAGGCCAAGGCAGCATGGGAAGCTTTGCTGCAGCGTCCGGCGGAAGATCGCAAATACCGCTCCACCTGGGCGGCCTCCATGCTGGGCAAGCTGGCGCTGGGCGAGAAGAAATATGACGAGGCGGTGAAGCGGTTTCAGGAAACACGCAAACTGGTCAAAGATGGATACGCTGATGCCTTGGGGCTGGCGGCGGAGAGTTATGGGTGGGAAGCCCTGGCGGAGATGGAGTCTGGCCATACCGCGCAGTCGGCCCGGCTCTACCTGACCCAGTTGTCCCTTGGTGATGTCTCCGCGGTGGTCTCGCTGAAGTATCTGGTGCCGGATCGCGATTCGTCCCCGTATTCAGACAATGATCCGGTGAAGGTGTCACCCGTGGTTGGAACGGCCTATGCTGTGGAGACAACGGAGGCCGCACTGGCCAAAGCTGCTGCGGATCCCGTGCTGCGTCGTCTGGTGACTACCCACGTTCTTGCGGTTGGCGTCGGCTCCACCTGGGACAACGATAGCGGAGTATCCAAGCCAGATCCCTCCCGGCAGACCCGGTGGCTGGCGGCCGTCGCCAAGACCGGTGTGAAGTCCACGCCGGATGCCGAGTATCTGGGTTGGGTGGCCTACAGCATGGGCAAGTATGAAGATGCCGGTCGCTGGTTGAAGCTCTCGGAAGGGACCAGTCCGGCCGCTCGTTGGCTGAAGGCGAAGCTTGCCCGGCGTGCCGGGGACCTGAAACTGGCGGCGACGTTGATGGCCGAGGTGGTGCGCGACCTGCCTGAGAAGGAGGAATTGGAGAACTCGTTAGGAGAAGACTCGTATCCCATGCCGCTCAGCCGGAGCGCAAGTTGCGATCTGGGAATGATCCAGCTCACGCGAGGCGACTATCTGGCCGCGCTCGATTCCTTCCTGGCGGTGAACATGTGGGATGATGCCGCCTATGTGGCCGAGAGGGTGTTGACCACCCAAGAACTGCTCGCTTACGTGGCTGAGCACTTCCCTGAGGTGCCCAAGCCAAAGGATCCGGACAACTACACGGAGGAGGAGGCGAAGCAGCATGACGAAGCCACCCGGATCCGTTCGCTGCTGGGGCGACGCCTGATGCGGGAGGATCGCTATGCCGAGGCTCGGCCCTATCTTCCAGAGAATCAATGGCCCAATCATGACCGCTACGTGGCGGCATTGAAGGCGGCGGCGAATGAGAAGGCGTCCAAGCAGGAGCGGGCTCGCGCCTTGTTCACGGCGGCGTGGGTGGCCCGTTATCACGGTATGGAGTTGATGGGGACAGAGGGCGGTCCAGATTCCAGCTCCACGGCTGGGGACTTTATCTCACCCAACACGGCCATGGAGCGCCTGACTGGGCAGAAGCAGAAGATCGGTTACTCTGACGATGAAGAAGAGCCGGATTTCAAGCCCGGACCTGCGGGTCTGGTCGTGCCGGTCAGCCCGGATGAAAAGAAGCGTCTGACGAACACGAAGCTCAATCCGGAAAAGCGTTATCACTATCGCCACGTGGCCGCAGGCTTGGCCTGGAAGGCGGCTGGGTTGTTGCCCGACCAGTCGGAAATCACCGCTGATGTGCTGAACACGGCAGGTGGGTGGCTCAAAGGTCGCTACCCCAAGGAGGCGGATCGTTTCATCCAGGCCATCGAACGGCGGTGTTACAAGACCGAAATCGGCAAGGAAGCCGGCAAAAAGCACTGGTTCGTGGAAATGGACGGCCCCTGGAGCAAGGAGGAGGAAGCGGTGGATCCGGTGCCGCAGTAGCCGGTGCGTCGGTGCGTCGGTGTTGCGCGTGTTATCTCATGAACCCGGAGGGTTCGCCAAACGTAGCCATGGGTCGGCCGAGCGGAGCGAGGACTACCCATGGTGGACCGGGTTGGGAATTCTACCGCGCAGCGGTAGGCCTGGAGGGACCAAATGACGGATGAGATGTATCGCGGGATGTCGTCTGGGGTCCGGCAACTCGATGGGCCTACCGCTCCGTGGTAGAGCGGCGGGCGGGAACGTTCCAGTGGTAGCCCTCGCTATGCTCGGTCGACCACTGGCTATTCATGGTGAACCCTCCGGGTTCGGGGGGCGAATGTGGAGGGCCGCAGCATCGGGGTTTCGGATGTGTACAGGGTGTGGTATCAGAGACCTGTGTCGGCTTTCGAGCTGAGGACGAATCGGAATGTCTTTTGGTCGGGTGCTAGCGCCACCCATGATCGTCTCGCCTTGTAGAGAAATGCAGGGAACTCAAGCAGGGCCGAGGATTTGGGAATACTGACTCGACGATGGCTCAGCACATCTTCTTTGTTGAAGTAGTAGCTGACGATTTGCGGTCATGGAGGAGGGGAAGGCCTAATCATCACTGCTTTGATGCATCGCCCCGATGCCTCTCCTGCGGAGGCAGGTCGGTCGGAATTCCCGCAGCAGTGAGGATGGCATTGAAGTGTTTGTTCTGCTTCTCGTGCTGCACTTGATCGTATTGGTCGGAGGAGAGATAAATGGTTCCCATCAGCACGGAGTCTTTGTAGATTTGAGCTGAGGCGCATTCGTAACAGATGAGCAGGTCGTGTACGGTGCTATCCACCTTCGCTGGTATTCCGTGCCGGGGACTGAAGCAGGAGACGACTCCTCCTGACCAAAGTTTGCCAGATTTGTCCAGATCGGTGACAATGGCTCGGAGGTCGGGGGTAACGGAGGTTGTCGTCTTGCCAAGAACGGGATGGTCGTAAAATAGCTCAGGGCCTGCAGTCGCGTTGTCGCTGGGCGCAGGGGACTCTTCAGGATACACCTGCCCGGGAGATAGCGAGAAGAGCGTCCACTCAGTTGCTTTGAAGAAGGGGAGCAACTGGTCGGACTGGTATGTGGGATCTTGAAAGATGTGGGGCTGCCAGCGGACAAGGTACCATCCACCCGCGGCGATCAGTCCCAGAAGCGAGACCAGCACGATGAAGACTCTGAGGAGCCAACGACGAATCAAGGGGACATTCATGGAGAAAAAAAGGATTGTACTGGAATCACCCGTGCTGGGGAAGTGGGAGTTGAGGTGCGGACAGCGCGAAGTTCCTAAAAAAACAGAGGGTGCCGGTCACACTCTGCCCGTCGGTCTCGTCATAAGGGCGTTATGAACGACACTCTAAATACCACTGACCGCATCAACACGTCCCGAGCCTCCATCCGAGCCTTCGGGCAGCACTATGATTATGACGTCAGCTACCTGGACGAGCTGATGGATGTCTCTCCTGAAGCCTTCCTGGCCTTTGAAGGAGCCATGGGCATGAGCCAGTATCACAACGTGGCCCCGCTGGATCTCCTGACCGTCGCCAAGCTCACGGCCGCCCGTTCGGAAGACTGTGGGCCGTGCACCCTGCTCGGCGTGAAAATGGCCCGTGAAGCGGGCGTGCCGGAGGAGGTCATCCAAGGAGCCTTGCGCGGTGGCAAGGGGCTGAGCGCCGACCAATTGGAAGTGCACCAGTATGCCCAGGCGGTGGCGACCAATGAATCGCTCGATCCTGAACTTTTGACCCGCCTCGAACAGCGCTTGGGCAAGGAAGTGATCGCAGAGCTGGCACTCGCCATTGTGGCCGCTAAAATTTACCCCACTCTCAAGCGTGGTCTTGGGCATGCCTCCAGTTGCTCCCTGATCCCCGAACTGGCTGCCTGACGTACCCCACTCTCAATCCCCTTCCTCGCTGTCATGAAAAGTCTGGACCCGCATGTGGACGCCTTTGAATCGCATCGTAGCCTCCTCACGGGAGTGGCGTACCGTATGCTGGGCTCCGTGAGTGACGCGGAAGACATGGTGCAGGAGGCATGGCTGCGCTGGCGGGGTGTGGATGTCGCCACGGTCAACGCTCCACGCAGCTGGCTGCTGACGGTGGTGAGTCGGCTGTGTCTGGACCGGCTCAAGTCGGCCCAGGTGCAACGGGAGCAATACTTTGGCACGTGGTTGCCGGAGCCCTTGGTGGGCAGTGTCGAGCCTCAGCAGGCAGCTCAGGTGGATGAAAGCGTCTCGATCGCCTTGCTGCTGGTCTTGGAGAAGCTCTCACCGGTGGAGCGGGCGGGGTTCCTGCTGCATGAGGTGTTTGGTCACACCTTTGATGAGATTGGCGAGATTCTGGGGAAGCCCGCTGTGAACTGTCGCAAGCTGGTCTCTCGTGCCCGGGAAAGGGTGCGTGCGGACAAACCCCGCTTCACCGCCACACGCGGAGAGCACGAAGAACTGCTGAAGCGGTTTCTGAATGCCTGCAGGGTAGGGGAAATAGAGCCTCTGATGAATTTGTTGGGTGAAGATGCTGCGCTCCATTCCGATGGCGGTGGCAAGGCCCAGGCGGTGGCCACCGTCCTGCATGGGCGCGACAAGATTGCGCGTTTCTTTGCCGGCATCATGCGCGGCAGCGAAGCGGGGGAGTCAGGCTATGGGGTGCGGGAAACAACCTTCAACGGTGCTCCGGGGGTGTTGCTGTTCTCGGGAGGAAAGCTTGTCACTGCCATGACGGTCGAAGTCCGTGATGGAAAGATCGCTGCCATCTTTGCCCACCGCAACCCTGACAAGCTCAAGTGGTTTTCCGAGAGCGATGGGGCAGGTGGGTAGCTTGCGGTAAGCCGAATTCACGGTATATTGACCAAGTGGTCCCGCTATCGAGCAGTTCGAGGTACTGGCTTCTGTATGTTGGCCAAATGAGTTGGGCCCTCTTCATGGCCATCGGTGGCGGGGCTGTCATTGTAGGAGCCGTTCTTGAAAGGCTTGGGAGAGGAGAACCGTGGTTGCTTGTTCTCATCATAGGCTGACTCTTTCTTGCGGCTTTTGAGGGCATTGCTTTCTGTTCGATCCGGTTTGTGCGCAAGTTTGCGAGTCGGGTTGCACTCGACCCTGAAACCGTGCGGATTAGGATTCGCCGCCGAGGGCTTTCGAGTGATGCGCCAATTGCCGACCTCGTAAAAGTGGGCTACATCAGATACGGTGCCATGGGATATGTGGAAATGACTTTCCGATCGGGGAAAGTGTACCGAGTCGTTCCCGATTTGTTTGACGATCTGGATATAAAACGCCGGGGCATCAAAACTTGGTGGGAAGGGAAACTTGCCAGCGCAAGGCTCTGAGGTCCTTGAAGCTGAGACCGAGTGAACTGACGAGAATGCCCTGATCCCAGTTTTTGGATGGCGAGTCAGATCGAATGCGGAACTCTTCTCTGTCGCCAGCGATCCAGTCTATTTTCGACCAAGGAGGCTAGTGCGGCTGCGAGAGTGATCGATACGACCGTGCAGATGGCGGTGAAAAGCAAGTGCCCCTGAGTTGTGGTGACGAGGGCTTTCTTCAGCCCTAGTTGATCCCCAATCCTGATGACACTAACATGGACGAGATACACTGGGTAGGAGAGGTTGCCCAGCCAGCGATCCCATCCCAGTTTGCTGGATCGGGAGAAAAGGGCGGGCAGGGCCAGGATAGTCAGAAAGTAGAGCATCAACTCAGAACCCGTGTAGCTGATGGAGCTGGCAGGAGTGAAAGCCAGCATCAATACCACCAAGGGCACGACGAGGGCGAGCTGGACCGATGGTGGCAAGAACTCCATGCGAGGGCGGAGGACGTGATAAGCCACCATTCCACCGAGGAAGTACCCCATCTGCATCAGAGACAGGAAGTCTGAAGAGACGCTCGCGACATTTCCCGGGAGCCAGTAGTAGCTGGTGAAGCCCATCCCCATCGTGATCAACCACAGTCCGACAAGCCAGTGTGAACGAAGGCGGTTAAGGAACGGGGCCATCGCGTAGAACAGCAACTCACAGGAGATGGTCCACATGTGCCCCATCGGGTAAGGCTTCCATCCCCGGAACTCTCCAGGGCCGGCAGGACCGTGATAGAATTCCAGCGCGGCCTCCTTGGTGATGTTGAACAGGAACATGACGTCCACCCCAATGGCGGAAACCTGACTCACAACATAGGCGCTGACGAGGTCCCATTTCCCATGATCCACGAGAAACTGAAAAGCGGGCATCCACGGGGAGTCCGCGGGAGCCATCCCCATCGAGTAGAAAGTCAAACTCGCGATGACCTCCAGGGTCAGTACAATCCAGAAAGGTGGAAAGATCCTCAGAGCGCGGTTCGAGTAAAATAGCCACTTGCGCCGATCTCCTTCGTTGTACTTTTCCGAGAGGATCATGGCCATGTAGAAGCCAGAGATGACGAAGAAGATCCGGACGGCGTGCTTGCCACCGATAAAGGGGAGCAGGCCACTCGCACTGGTGTGTGCGACAATGACCACACAAGCCAGGAAAAGACGAAGGGCGCCCATGACGAATGCGAAATCAGGGCTGATGCAAGCTCCCGCCCGACCCCCGCTTTTATTGGCCAGTAAATGGTTGCTGGTCAAGTCGATGCAGCGGATTGCATGACATTGGCTTATCGATTCAGCAGAATGGGGCTAATTATGGAGAAACTAGAGTGAGCAGGTGTCGATATAATGGGGAGGGGTTGATGCCGGAGTTCCGAAAGGTGAAGACAAAAAAACACCCCAGACCTTGCTGGTCAGGGGTGTCGGTAAGTCGGGCAGCGGAAACTGGGCGTATCGCCCCGGAATTACTTGTTTGCTTCGGCACCCGAAGCCACAGCCACCGCGGCTTCGTCGGGCGGTAGGAAGGCCTTGAAGCGGTTCTTGTCGATGGCCTTCATGTAGGCCTCCATTGGGCTGATGTAGCCGTCGCGGAGTTTCTCCCAGATGGCCTCGTCCATGAATTGCATGCCCTGTGCTTTGCCGCCGATGATGACGTCGTAAAGCTTCTGGGTGGCACCTTCACGAATGATGGCGCCCACGGCTGGCGTGGAGACCATGATTTCGTTCACGGCAGCACGGCCTTTGCCGTCGGCTTTCTTCACCAGGAGCTGGGCCACCACCCCGCGGAGGGATGCGGCAAGCATGGTGCGCACCTGGCTCTGCTGATCGGCAGGGAACACGTCCACAATACGGTCGCAGGTCTTGCGGGCGTTGTTCGTGTGCAGGGTGCCGAAGACGAGCAGACCGGTCTCAGCGGCCGTCAGGGCCAGGGAGATGGTTTCATAGTCTCGCATTTCCCCCACCAGCACGATGTCGGCGTCTTCACGGAGAGCGGCCCGGAGACCGTCTGAGAAGGTCGGCGTCTGGATGGGCACCTCACGCTGGGTGATGATGCTCTTCTTGTTCCGGTGCACAAATTCGATCGGCTCCTCAACCGTGATGATGTGACGGTTGAAGTTGGAATTGATGTAGTCGATGAGCGCGGCCAGCGTGGTGGACTTGCCGGAACCCGTGGGGCCGGTGACGAGCACCAGACCGCTGCGCATGTGACCGAACTCCTTGACCACTGGAGGAATGCCGAGCTGTTCGAGCGAGGCGATCTTCGTGGGAATGATACGGAAGACCGCGCCGTAGCCGCTGATCTGACGAAGGTAGTTGCAACGGAAGCGGGAATCCGCGTCCATTTCATAAGCGAAGTCGAGGTCGCCACGTTCGCGGTAGCGTTCCCAAGCGCGAGGCTCGCAGATCTCGCGCATCATGGTTTCCATGTATGCTTCGGTGAGAATCTCGTCAGCGATCGGCTTGATGCTGCCGTGCACACGCACCTTGGCGGGCTGGCCCTGGGTGAGGTGAAGATCCGAACCGCCCAGTTCGATGAGGCGGCGGAAGTAGTCGTCAATGATGGGCATGGTAGAAAAAGGAAAAAGAGTCGTTAGGAGGGTGGTGGGAGCAGTCGGTGGTGCGCCCCGGTCACGTTCACTCAGCTTTCGAGGAACTTCTTCATGCTCATCTTGTCATCGGCGCGGCCGAAGCACTCGTCGCGGGAGATGTAGCCCTGGGAGTACAGCGTCTTCAGGGAGTCATCCATGGTAACCATGCCGACGGATTTACCCGTCTGCATGATGCCGGGCAGCATGAAGGTCTTGCCTTCACGGATGCAGTTCGCCACAGCCGGAGTGTTCACCAGGATTTCCAGGGCCATGATACGGCCCTGACCGTCCTGCCGGGGGATAAGTTGCTGCGAAATGATGCCGCGCAAGGACTCGCTCACCATGATGCGGATCTGGTCGCGCTGGTCAGAGGGGAACACGTCCAGCACACGGTCCAGGGTACGTGGGGCGTTGCCCGTGTGCAGGGTTCCGAGCACCAAGTGACCCGTTTCTGCAGCCGTAATGGCCAGGGAAATGGTCTCAAGGTCGCGCATTTCCCCCACCATGATCACGTCCGGGTCTTCACGGAGGGCACCGCGGAGGGCGGCGGCGAAACTTTGCGTATGGGAGCCCACTTCACGTTGGTTCACGTGGCAGCCTTTGGCTGCGAACACGAACTCGATGGGGTCTTCCAAGGTGATGATGTGGTCTTCACGTTCCTTGTTCACCTCGTCCACGAGGGCGGCCAGGGTGGTGGACTTGCCGGAGCCGGTGGCACCGGTCACCAGCACCAGGCCGTTGTGATAGCGGGTCAACGTGCGACAGGTCTCAGGAAGGGCCAGATCTTCAATGGAGCGAATGCTCGTGCTGATGACTCGGAAAACCATGTCAATGCCGAGGCGCTGCTGCACAACCGAGCAGCGGAACCGGCCATAATTCGGAGAGTAGGCGAAATCCACGTCTCCGCGCTTTTCCAAGGTCTTGATGTGACCGTCGGTGAGGAAGGCGTAGGCCAGGCGCTGGGCCTCCTCAGCTGTGATGAGGGAGGCGTTGTTCCAGATGGGCTGAAGGGTGCCGTACCGGCGCCACATGGGCGGGGATCCGGTGGCGAGGTGAAGATCGGAACAGTCGTACTGCTGGGCAAGCTGCAAGTACTCGTCCACGGACGAAAGCGTGGCCACCTTGGGAGATTCATCTTCCACGGAGACGGCAACGGCAACGGCTTCTTCTTGGTCTTGACTCATTCGAAAGTTTCTTGCTTCGGGGGTGACTGGAATCGGGACAAATATTGAAGGGCGATCGGCATCAAGTGTTGTGCGGCAAGGCCGAACAACGGCTCGCGCGCCAAATTCCAAATATTTGACAATAGGAAGCTGGCGAGCGTGCGTTTTCTAGCGGGTTTTGCAGAAGTGTCACGACTATTCTGCCGGGAGCCAAAAATCATTCGAGTGGCAATAAATCCTGCAACGGCGGCACTGATTATTACGGCGAGCCGATGCTTCTCGACGCTCTGCTGAATCAGGTGTCTGGGGTGCCACTGTTCCCGTACCTGAACGATCTCTCCCCCAAGGGAGGCCCGGGCAAGGTCCAGAGAGTGAATCACCTGCGCTTTTAGCGCTTTCCTGTCTGTCGGGCCAGCCATGCGCGGTCTTTCTTGAATTCGTTAAGGGTGTCTGCGAACCAGCGCATGGAGGATAGGCGCTTGGACATGGCCAGGAGGAAGATGAAGGCTACGAGGAGGTTCCCGCCGCCCACGACCGTGGCCGCCTTGAGCCAATGCCAGCCGGATTGCTCCACGAGAAGGCCGATCAGAGCGGCCACCAGTAGACCCCAACCGGTGAGTGAGGCGATGCCGCCGACGATAGCGAAGACCAAGGTTCGCAAAACCTGCTGAACAGCCTCCTGGGCTTCAATCGTCAGCAGCACGCTGCGAGCTTCCAAGTAGGCCGCCAATGACGAGGAGAGTCCCTCCGGTGGATGGGGGGCGGCGGAAGGTTTGGATACCGGCGGGGCCGTGTCCATGTAGGAAATGAAAGGGACGTGGAAATGCGGTCCGGCAGACCGTTCTGCCGAACCTGCAGGGAAGAAACTCGGAGATCAGCGCTTGAAGATGGCACCCAGCACAAATCCCACCCCGAAAGCGGTAAGGAGAGCCTGGAGAGGCTTCTCACGGGCGAATTTCTCCGCTTCTGTAGTGAAATCCTTGGCCTGAGTGCGGGCTCCATCCCAGGCCTTGCCTGCGTAGTCCTTGAACTCCGCGGCCTTTTCGCCGGCGGCTTCCTTGAAATGTTGCGCCTGGTTTTCGGCCACGGAGCGGAACTCTTCCGCTTTGGCGGCAGCGGCTGCTCGCAATTCCTCGGCGGCTTTCAGAGCGCTTGCCTTGGCGGAGGCAAAAGGATCGCTGCCGGGTGCAGCGCCGAAGGTGTCGTTTGGCAGATCACTCATGGTCAAGAGGGTGGAGGATTGAGTGTAAAAAATCGTGTTGAGGGATTCAACTACAAGATGCCCGTGAAGCGAGGAAAACTTGATTTACTTTGATACGGGCCTGACAGCCTCGCTGGCCCCTTGTTTCCATTTGCCCGGTGCGGGAGGGCTGGCATACTCCGCGCTTCCACTTTCATCCTCCTTCCCTTCGCAACAACATGTGTGGCATCTACGGTTTCGCCGGTTTCAGAGAAGAAAATTTGCTCGACCGGATGGGGAAGATCATCCATCACCGGGGGCCGGATGGCCAGGGCCGCTATGAGGCTCCGAACGGCGTGCCGTTCAGCATGGGCATGCAGCGGCTCTCCATCATCGATCTGGAGGGGGGATGGCAGCCAGTTTACAACGAAGATTCCACGGTGGCAGTGTGCTACAACGGGGAGACTTACAACTACGTGGAACTCCGGCAGGAACTGGTAGCCAAGGGGCACCGGTTCAGCACCCACAGCGACACGGAATGCATCGTCCATGGCTACGAGGAGTGGGGGATCGAGGGGCTGCTGCGCCGCATGAACGGCATGTTTGCCTTCTGCCTCTATGACGTGCGCAAACGGGAGTTCTTCATCGCCCGCGACCGGTGCGGGCAGAAGCCGCTCTACTACCACCAGGCCAACGGGCGCTTCCTGTTTGGGAGCGAGGCAAAGTCTCTGCTGGAGAGTGTGCATGTCACCGCTGAACCCAACCTGGAGGCGATCGACCCGTACCTGACGCTGCGGAATGTTCCTGAACCGGAGACCATGTTCAAGGGCATCTACAAGCTGCCCACCAGCCACTACCTTCACTACAAGCTGGCGAACAACTCACTGGAGATCCAGCGTTACTGGGAGGTCCAGTTGCTGGATGCCCGCACTGCCAAGTACAAGAGCGAGGGGGAGTACTTTGAGGCGTTGGAGGAGGTCTTCAACGATGCCGTGCGCCTCTGCATGCGCAGTGATGTGCCGGTGGGCGCCTACTTGAGTGCGGGGGTGGATTCATCCCTTACGGTGGCCGCGATGACGAAGCATTCTTCCAACATCAACACCTATTCGGTGGGGTTCAACTCACCTGTTGATGAGACGCCTGCGGCGCGTGAAACGGCGGCATTTCTGGGAACCAAGCACCACGAAATCATCTGTCAGCCGGAAGATTTTGATCTCCTGCCAAAGATCGTCTGGCACATGGACCGGCCTGTGGGGGATGCCTTGCTGATTGCGTTCTACAAACTGGCTCAGGGGGCAAGCAAGGATCTCAAAGTCGTGCTGGGAGGCGAAGGGGCCGATGAGGCCTTTGCTGGGTACTCGTTCCAGGGCGTGATCACGAAGGTGGAAAAGATGCGGCGGAAGATCCCTGGCGTGACCAGCCTCGCCGCCCCGATTTTCGCGGCAACGCCGGCGAGCATCCTCAACAAATTTTTCAAGTTTCCCGCAGATCTGGGCAGCCAGGGTAAGAAACGGGTGGTGGAGTTCCTGGCGGGATACACCCGTCGGGATCTGAATCACAACTTCAACGCCCTGCGCACGCTGTGGAGCCAAGATGAGCGGCATGACGTTTATGCGGACAGCTACAAGCGTCTGGCCACCGATGAGTGGATGGCCAAGGAGAAGGACAAAGACAAGGGCGGGCCGTTCCTGGATCGACTTCTGAAACTCCAGTATGACGAATGGCTGCAGGACTGGGCCCTGATCCGTCAGGACAAGAACACCATGGCCCACAGCCTGGAATACCGTCTGCCTTTCCTCGATCACCGCCTCATTGACCTGGCATTCACCATGCCGGCAGAGATGAAGATCAACAACGGCACGGACAAGTACATCGAGCGGAAGCTGGCGGACAAGATCTTCCCCGCCCACATCGCGCGGCGGCCCAAGATTCCCTTCTACCTCCCGGTGGAGTACTTCCTGGACAAGCCGCAGTTCCGCAATCTGGTGGCAGAGACGCTGAACGAAAGCGCTGTGAAACGCCGTGGTTACTTCGAACCTGCCAAGGTCAAAAACCTGGTGGACAACATGAATCGCACCCGTGAGTTCGTGTACTGCAAGCAGGTGGTGTCCCTGGTGATTCTGGAATTGTGGCACCAGGTGTTTGTGGACAAGAAGTTCTCGTTTGGACGCTAGAGCCCCAGGGGGGCTCGTGGCGTTCAAGATGAGGTTGCCAGTTGGCGCTGGTCATTCCCAGCCTACTTGCGCGAAACTTCCTCGAACTCTGACTCGACCGCCGCCCAGGTGTTTTTGTCGGAGTCGAACTGCCACAGCGTGGCCTTGAGTCTGGCTTTGCCCGACTTCCGGCCGATGAGTTTCCATGCTGTCAGCGGCGGGTAGGGTTCTTTGCGGTTCGCAGGCGGAAAGAAGGTGAGCAGACCGGTGCCGCGGATTTCGAGAAGTTCCGTGTTTTTGGCTTTGGGATCCTTCTTCAAGACAGCAGCGAAAGGGAGCTTGGACTCGGGGCTGTCCTCATCGTCCTGGCTGTAAATTTCCACGGCCCCGGAGGCGAACTCATTGGCCTCATCGAACTGGTGGAAAACCACCCGGTAGGTGTGCTTCAGCCCCCCGTTCTCCAGCACCATGGCCGGTGGCTCGGCAGCCTGAAGAGGAGAGGGGACGAGGGTGGCAAGGCTGACAACAATCAACGCCGACAGGAGGATGAGGCGCGTCAGATGGGACAACAAGCTGCTCATGGCACAGCATGTGGGCAGATGGGCTGGCGGCAAGCAGGATGATGGAAAAATCCCGGAAGAGTGTGGGTGTCGCCTAATACATCTCGCGCGGCATTCGTTTGGGTGATGCAGTTGTGTTGCTCCATTGAACCACCCTATGCGCTCCTCATTGATGACTCTCTTGGTGGCGCTCGTGGCCGTGTTTGGCCCGGCGGGTCTCCCCGCCAGTGTGCCGGGGATCATGGTCGCGGCACAGTCCGGCTCGTTCCCGATGACGCCGGAAGCCGTGGCCGGACGGATTGACCAGGCCATCCTGCAGATGGAGGGAGACATCTGGCGGCAACAAAACGCAAAGGTTGAACCAGCGCAGCGCAAGCCGCTGAAACTGCCTCCTCAGGTTTCAGACGAGGTCTTCATCCGACGTGCTTACCTGGATCTGCACGCCAGGTTGCCAGATGCCGCTACGGTGCGCTCTTTCCTGGTTAGTACCCATCCGCAGAAGCGGCAGGTGCTGGTGGACCGGTTGCTGATGGATCCCATGTCCGGAGCCCGGCGGTTTCTCAGGCTGGCAGATATGCTCCGGGTCAAGGACGTGGTTTTGGGGTATCCCATGCGGTCGTATGTGGAGTGGCTGAGGGCGGCTGCAGCGAACGACATGCCCTATGACAGAATGGTCCGAGCCCTCCTGACCTCGTCAGGCGATGTCGGCAAGGTGCCGGCTGCAGGATTCCTGATGACAGATGGTGGCCTCATGGAGGTGACCATGCAGGAGATTGTGAGGGTGTTTCTGGATGAGAACATTCAATGCGCGACCTGTCATGATCACCCCTTCGCGGATACCACCCAGATGCAATATTATCAGCTGGCGGCCTCTCTCACCGGCGTGGAGGTGACCAAGGGAGTGCCCGGGGCGGTGCAACCGCAGCGCTTGTGGCCGGCTCGTGGGGCAATGGCGGAGCCAGACCGTCTCGTGATGCCGGGCGAGCAACTCGCGACCCAACCCGCCAAGGCTCGGGTGCCGATCTTTCTCCCCAATGATTACCTTTACCGCGATGGCAAACCTGGTGATGCGGTGAAACCAGGGCTGCCGGTCTGGACACCCAAGGGTATGGGGGTTCCCAGAGCTTTTGTGCCCGCAACGGGCAGAAATGGGGAGGTGGCAGTCGAGCTGGCGGAGTGGGTGATCGGGAGCGCCCGCTTTGCCGAAGTGGCGGCGTTGCGGACGTGGCAGGAGCTTTTTGGGCTCCCTGCACAGGCCGCGGATGTCTTGATCAAGGAAGACTTCGCTACGGGGAAGACAGCGGTGGAGGTTTATCAGTCCCGATCCTGTGAAGGGGCGGGGCCGCGGACTGAGACGGGCGGCTACATGGGATATGGCAATCGTTTTAGCACGTTTGTCGGGGATTCTACCAACGAACCCCACAGGCGCTTTACGCAAGTGTTGGCAGCGGAGTTGGTGCGGATGAAGTACAACCTGCGGGAGTTCGAGCGGGCACTGTGCCACACCCAGGCCTATCAACGTCAGGCGCAGGTGGTCGCGTTGGGGGAGCCTGGCCATGCCTTTTCCCCAGCCTTCCGCCGACTCCGTGCGGAGACGATTTGGAACAACCTGGTGCTGGTGCAGACGGACGGGGCGGCGGTCGGCAAAGCCCTGCTGAGCCACGAGCTGCCCCAAGTGCCAGAGATTGAGCATCCTTCCCGCGCTCTCGGGCGGGCAGATCGGGCTTGGGGGGATGATTCGCTGCGGACCATCACTCATCGTCTGGTGCAGACGTTGATGACAGGGGATACGGTAAAGCAGGCGAGTGCCAAGGACGGTCCGCTGGTGCAGCGGCTCAAGAATACGCAGCCTGGAGATCTTGCCGTGGAGGAGGCCTTCCTGGCGGTGCTGGGCCGCCTGCCCACACACGTGGAGAAGATGAAGACTCTGGACTACTGCCTGGAGAACCTGGGAACTGGGTGGAGTGACACGGTGTGGTCACTGCTCAACACAAGTGAGTTTGTGTTCCAGTATTAGGGTGCGCTGGCTCACGCATCCGGGTGATTCATGGCGTGGGCATACTCGGGGTAGAGCCTCCGCACACAGTCGGGACAGATGCTGTGGGAGAATTCCGCTTCGGTGTGCCGCTGAACGTAGGATTCAATCTTTTCCCAATGGCCATGGCCGTCGTGGATGCTCTTGCAGGAAGCGCAGATGGGCAACATGCCGCGCAGGACTTTGATCTCGGCAAGTCGTGCGGTGAGTTCGGCTTCGGAATCAGCCAGTTCTTCCTCGAGCCGCTGGCTGTTGACGAGCAGGAAGGCCATGCCCATGCCCATTTCCCCGAGGATGGCCCCCAGCACGTAGGGGGCGTGGAAGCCGGGGGCTTCGAAAAGGCCAGCTTGGGGATGCATGCACCAGAGGACGGCCCTGATGAGCATGACGACCGCAAACGCCGCCATCATGAAGGAGATGGCGCGGTACAAGACCAGGCGCCGGGCGCCAGCGTGGCGGAGGAACTCCCAGGCCATCTTCAGGCAGAGGCCCGCGACAGCCAAACTGATGGCGAGGTTCCGCAAACTGATGCTGGGCTCTATGAAATAGAACCACGCCAGGATCCCGGTGACGACAGGTATGAGGAGATAATACGCGCGGCTGGCCGGAACTCCGTCCAGGAATCGTGAGGTGGCTTCCAGGCGAAGCACTGCCGTGAGGACGAAGAGCGCATTTCCCAGGAGAATGCTGAGGGCTTCGTGGCCGGACAGACGGGCCAGGAGGGCGACGTAGCCGCAGATGGCCACCACATTGCCAGCCAGCCAGTAGTCAAAGCCGGCATACGTTTTGAGGTGGACCCGGCAGAACAGCAGCACCAGGGCGACAAACCCCACCATGCCGACATGGCAGACGGCGATCGTCTTGAGATCCAGACCTTCGAGCATGAGCAGCGTGGGGGTTGAAGAAGACGGGGGCGGAAGAAAAAGGGGGCGGTGACCGTGCTCTGCGGTCACCGCCCCCACATGACTGATACGCGCGAAGCGAGCTGCCTAGCGGAAGCTCTTCGCGAAGTCGTCCGAAGTGGCCTTGGCGGCGACTTTGGTCTTCTGGAAGGTGCTGTTCTCGGACTTGTCCTTGAGGATGGTTTCGTAGTCGCTGGCGGCCATTGGCAGCTCAATCGTGGCGTCCTTCCATGTGGATAGGAGAATGGCATTGGCCAGTTCCACGCTGCGAATGCCTTCCTCAGCCGGGGAAAGGAGTTTCTCACCCTTCAAGATGGCGCCGGCGAAGTTCTGGAGGATCTCTACGTGCTGGCCACCAGAGTTGTCCACGGGGATGTCCATGTGCCAGCTTTCCGGCATGGCGAAGGCGGCTTCTGCGGTCATGCAGAATTCACTCATGGGCTGGCGGTTCCGCTGGAAGTGGATGTGCGTGCCGTCTTTGACGGTCAGGCGGCCCTTCTCAGCCGAGATTTCCAGCACGTTGCGGCCAGGAGCTTCCCCGGTGGAGGTGACGAAGGTGGCGGTGGTGCCATTGTCGTACTGGAACACGGCGGTGACGTCGTCTTCCACTTCGATTTCATGGAACCGGCCGAACTGGCAGAACCCGCGGACACGCTGGGGCATGCCGAAGAGCCACTGAAAGAGGTCCAGGTTATGGGGACACTGGTTCATGAGAACGCCACCGCCTTCACCCTTCCAGGTGCCGCGCCAGCCACCAGTGGCATAGTAGTAGTTTGTGCGGAACCAGTTCGTCACTTCCCAGTGAACGCGGCGCACTTCACCCAGTTCACCGCTGTCGATCAGGTCCTTGACCTTCTTGAACACGGCGTTGGTGCGCATGTTGAACATGGCGGCGAAGATCTTCTTCTTGTCCGTGTGGGCGGCGATCAGGCGCTCGCAATCCGCCTTGTGTACGGAGATTGGCTTCTCCACCAGGACGTGCAGGCCGGTCTTGAGGGCCTCGATGCCGATGGAGGTGTGGGAGTAGTGGGGGGTGCAGATGAGGATGGCGTCAATCTTGCCACTGTGGATCATGGCATTGACGTCGGTGTAGGCGCTTTCACCCTCGAGCAGCTTCGGCAGGGTGCCGACGCTTTCACAGAGGCAGGTGACGCGCAGGCCTTCCACCTTGCCCGCACGAATATTCGCAAGGTGAGCCTTGCCCATGTTTCCGAGTCCAACGATGCCGAGTCTAACAGTATCCATGGGCGGCGAGGGTAGAGGGAAAGGGCGGAGGGTCAAGGAGAGTTGCTCTTTCGTGGGGTGCGGCGGACAAATTCCTTGACCCCCGAGAAGCGAAATTGGCTAAAAGTGCCACAAAATGAGACATTTATGCCTCAATTGGAGATTTCTGGATTCCGTGAGGGGTTTGGCGCCCTGGCCCATTCCAACTGCAATCCCCTTGCAGGTGACCGTTGCATTTGAGTGGGGGGCGTGCTGAGTTGGCCCAATGCAAAAAAAGGGCACTCTCCTCATTACCGGCGGCGCGGGCTATATTGGTTCCCACACCGTCAAGCATCTGCTGAAACAGGGTGAAAAAGTCGTGGTCGTGGACAACATGGTCTTCGGTCACAGCGAGGCTCTGGACCTGGATCGGGTGACGCTGGTGAAGGGAGACTTGGGTGACGCTGAGCTGATGGATCGGGTCTTTGCCGAGCACCAGCCCGAGGCAGTCCTGCACTTCGCAGCCTATGCCTTCGTCGGGGAGTCGGTGGAGCAGCCGCTCAAATACTACCAGAACAATGTGACGGCACCTCTGGCACTGCTGGAGGCCATGAAGAAGCACGGCACCCGTCGGTTCATTTTCTCCTCCACTTGCGCGACCTACGGGAATCCTCAGTACATGCCGATGGACGAAAACCACCCGCAGGTGCCGGTGAATCCCTACGGCGCCAGCAAGCTGATGCTGGAGCGCGTTCTGCTGGATTGCGGCGTGGCCTGGGGCCTGCAGAGTGTTTTCCTCCGTTACTTCAATGCCAGCGGCGGAGACTTGGAAGGGGAGATCGGTGAAGATCACACCCCCGAGACGCACTTGATCCCCCGCATTCTCATGGCAGCGAAGGGTGAAATTGAGCACATCACGGTGTTTGGCACGGACTACGCCACTCCAGATGGCACCTGTATCCGCGACTACATTCATGTGAATGACCTCGCGCGGGCCCATGCACTGGCCTTGAACCATCTGCGTGCTGGCGGTGAGACCACGGCTGTGAACTTGGGAACTGGGCGCGGCTTCAGTGTTCGGGAGATCCTGGCCACTGCCGAAGCCGTGACCGGGCGCACCATTCCGGTATCCTATGGTCCGCGCCGGGCGGGCGATCCGCCGGAACTTGTGGCGAATCCCGCCAAGGCCAAGGAGGTCCTGGGCTGGGAGGCGGAGTACAAAGATCCGCGTCAGCACATTGAATCTGCATGGAAATGGATCGCAGGGCCCCGAGGTGGACGTTATAGGAACAGTGGGCAATAATAGATTTTGGATCGCAACAAAGAGAGTGTGCCCGGTATGCCGTCTCCCATGAGCGCCGTCAGCAAGAGCCAGCGCAAACGCCGCAAACTGCTCAAAGAGCAGAGTGAGGCCAAGCTGCGCATCAAGGAACTGCAAGACGCGGCGGGAATGACCCGGGGGAAATCCGCCATCATCAGCGTGGAGCAGGATGATGGGGAGGAACTGCCGACTTGGCGGAAGCGGAAGGCAGTGATGGGGGTGCTGTTGCTGCCGGTGTGCCTGCTGGCCTCCGTGATCTTCATGGAGCTGCTCTTCAATGCGGCCGTGGACAAGGCCTTCTGGAAGTCAGAGGGTTTTTGGTTCTTTGCCTTTGGCTGCGTCTTCTGGCTGAGCCTCGGCTGGGTGAACCTGCAGCCGGCGGTGGCATACGTCTTTGCCCATGAGATGACCCATGTCATCACGGCCCGTCTGAGCGGGGGGGAGGTGCATGGCATGCACGTCGATGAATCGGGCGGGTACGTGGAAACAGACGCTTCAAACACGCTGGTGACACTCTCGCCGTACATGGTGCCTTTTTACACCGTGATCGTGTTTGCTCTGTATGGCTTCTTCTGCCTCTTTGTGGACATGCATCGGCCGGTGACGATCCCGTTGATCGTCTGGTCCATGGAGTTCAAGTGGATCTGGATCTTTTACTGGCTGGTCGGCGTCACGTGGTGCTTCCACATCACTTTCACGCTTCAGGTGCTTCGTACTGAGCAGAGTGACCTACTGCTAAACGGAGAGTTCTTCTCCATGATGCTGATCTTCCTGGCGAACATTGCCCTGCTTGGGGCGCTGTTCATCAGCGCCTCCCCGACTTTAGGGTGGACCGATGTGTGGGAGGACGCTAGGGGAATTGTGATCACTCTCTGGGGGTGGATGAAGAGTGTGGCGACGTGAGCGTGGGGCGGGTGCTGGCACAATCCGACCGCCACAACTCCTTCGGAGTAAGAGTTCTGTCTCCGGATACCCAACGTAGACTCGCTTGAAGCTCGTCAACGTTGGGCTTGTGACCGCATCCTCTTCGAGGAAGAGCTTCCAGTCGCCACCCCGCTACCGCATCCATGCTGATTGGAGTATGGGCGGCCACTCGTCCGGGTCCTTGGGCCGTTCAGCCGGGTGGGTAGCCGTTCCACCTTTTCTTGCGGTGACGGTCCTGGCTTGCGGTAGCCTTCGGCGCAAAGAACCCCCGAAAAAAGACCCCGCAAACCCCCATGAAAAACATAGCCCTGGTGACTGGTGCCGGGTCCGAGCTTGGACGCGAAGTCGTTGGTGAACTGCTGACCCAGGGCTGGGGCGTCGTCGCTGCCTGCAAAGATGGCGACGGCGTCCCGATGGGGCGCGAGGGGATACTGGCGGTGACGCTGGACATCTCCCGCCATGCCACGGTAGTGGAGGCGGTGGCGAAGGGCTTGTCGGAATTCGGTCGGATCGACTGTCTGATCAACATCCCGGAGATCGACGAGGATCTGCTGGAGCGCGGCGATTTTACGCGGGGCATTCAGGCAGTGTTTCAGACGGGTATTGCCTCTGGGCTCAACGCCACCCTGGCGCTGGTGCCGTTGTTTCGGCATCAGGGGTTTGGTGCCGTTGTCCAGGTGATCGTACAACAGCATGGTCCTCCCGGTCCTTTGAGTTCTGCCTGGGAAGTCGTCCGTTGCGTAGGGGAACGCATGGCGGATCTCGTCAAGTCTGCGCCCCGCGGACTCAACGTCGCGGTGGGACTGGCGGAACTGGACTGGAGTGACTCCTGGGCCCGGCGTGTTTCGCAGCCATTCAACTTCTCCCAACAACCAACACCCCATCCCCGGCGGGAGGCGGTCGGCAATATTGTCACGGAAGCCTGCCGCGCCCTCACGGAGGCTCGTGCCGCCTTCCGCCGGGGATCTGCTCTGACTCCCGCCCAGTATCGATGGCTGGAGAGCTGGAAGAATGCGGCGACGAGCGCGGTGTAGTCGCGCTGATCGGTCAATGCGCCTGAAAGGCGGTCTCGCTTCGGGAGGCTTGCAGGGGCGCCTGTCTGATCCACATGGTTTCAAATAACCCCCAAAAAATACATGCATCATCTGAAAGCCATCAGACTCTGTCTGCTGCTCGCTGGCGTCGCGGTTGTGCTGCCATCCTGCGTGATTCCCTATGACTCTCATCACGATCATGATCACGGCCACGGTCACGGGCGTGGACATCACCATCATGATCACGATGACCGTGACCATCATCATCATGGCAAGGGGCGGGACCGGGATCGTGATCGGGACCGTGGTCCATGGCGCTATTGATTGCCTGACCTGGCCTTCATCCAGCACAAAGCCGCTTGAGCATCAGGCGGCTGTGCCGGATGTTTCCCCAAACCCCATCTGACTTGCCTCATGAACACAGTCTCCCCGCGCACGGCGGTGATTGCAGGTGCCTCTTCTGGCATTGGCCTCGCATTGGCACGCTTGCTCGCATCTCGCGGCTACCGACTGGTTCTGCTGGCCCGTCGGCGGGAATTGCTGGAGCAGATTGCAGAGGAGTTGCCGGTTGAGGTGGTCATCAAAGTGATGGATGTGGGCGATGCGAATGCGCCGGAAGCTTTCTCCGAACTGCTCGATCAGCAGAGCGCCGTGGACCAGATCTACTTAAGCGCGGGCACCGGGCATCTCAATCCCAGTCTGGACTGGGCGCTGGAGGAAGAGACGTTTCGGGTGAATGCGCTAGGATTTGCAGGCATGGCGGCAGCGGCCTATCGCTACTTCGAGCGGCAGGGGCGCGGACACCTCGTTGGGATCACTTCCATCGCTGCCCTGTTGGGGTCACCTGAAGCACCGGCTTACAACGCCTCCAAGGCCTGTGCCTCGCGCTACCTGGATGGACTGCGCATGCGGGCCAGAGCTGCGAAACTGCCGGTGTATGTCACAGACATTCTCCCCGGCTTCGTGGATACAGCGATGATGAAGGCAGAGAAGCCCTTCTGGGTGGCCAGTCCGGAAAAGGCCGCCGCGCAGATTGTCTCTGCGGTGGATCGGAAGAAGGGGCGGGCGTACGTGTCACGACGGTGGGGCGTTGTTGCGCTGATCCTTCGTCTGCTGATGAAGTAGCTTGGTGGCGACGTAAGCGGTGAGCATGCCGCCCGCTCCCCAACTAAGGCCCAGTAATAGGTGGCTTAGGAAATACTCGGTGTAGGTTTCCTCAATCGGGGTCCATTGAGCGGGAAATGAGGCGGACCAGCTCAATGGGAACAGCGCGCTTGATATGGCGGTTCCGGCCAAGCAGGAGCTGGCAACAATTCGGAAATTCTTGCGGCACAATCGGGCAGCCAACCGGAAGTAGCAAAAGCCGGTAAAGGCGGTGAAGCTGATCATGGCGCGCCATTGGTAGGGAATGCCACTGTCATTGAACGCAGGGTTGAAGTACTGGATGCTCGGAACGCAGTGCCAAACAGCTGGGGTAGCCCACCTGGAATCCATGGTGCCGAACACTGCAGCGAGCGGAACTGCGACCAAGAAGAGTATCAACACTCCTTCGAGCAAGCAAAAGGCGCAGCGCTCCCTTGAACGATCAATGACGGCCGGAGTCACGATCAATGTCGAGGGAAGGAGGATAGACACCGGTGAACAACCCACTGTCGCGGCGAGCAATCCCATGATCAATGCTGTGCTGACTGGGTTCCGGAAAGAACCCAACTTTCGAGGTTCCAATTCCAGATGCTGAACGCTACTCATTCAGAGAGGAAAGGTAGGCTTCGTTTTCAGCGATTGTTTTGGTCAATGACGTCCTGAGGGATTCTCCGTCTTGATTCAAGATATCGGACACGACCCAATCTTGATCCGACCGATCCAAGACTAAGACGATGGTCCATCGATAAGGAGGCCTTGAGACAAGGTACTCTAAATGGACAGGGACCTTGACGGTTCCGCTTTTCAGGATCGGGATACCCACCGCGAAAGTGTCGAAGCTTTCTGCAATCGAGGCAAAGAGGTCGCCTTCCTTGCTCCAGGCGCTCTTCAGCACCGGAGGATGGGGGGCGTTCTTGTATTTGCGTTTGATGCTCGCCTGTTCACGAGCCTTCTGTGATTCTGCCTTCTTGAAAATCTTGATGAGTCCCTTGCCCAGGAGAGGAGAGAGTTGGTTGATCTCCCTGGCATCGGGGGCACCGCGAATTTCCCATTTGTAGAGAGAATGGAAAAAGCGCTTGGTGAATTGCGATGGGGATTCCGCCCTCGTTGAGGTCAGGCAGAAGAGAAAAGCCGCCAGGATAAAGATCTTCCTCATGGCCTAACGGGCGGAGACCTTCACAAAAAGTTCCTGAGGAGCAGACTCGAAGTACTTGAACAAGGCCGGGCAGAGCCAACCCTCCATGTTCCGCTCCGGCCAGGAGTACCAGTTGCCGCCATACTCAGGTCGGTTCCAGGCAAAGCGGGCATGGAAACCTGGGAACGGATCGGGTGAGAAGACTAACTGGAAGCCTTCGGCGGCGTTCGGGATGTCTGCTGTGAGCACATCAATGATGGTATCCGCGCCGCTGACGAACGGTTCTTGAGTCAGGCCGACACGCGGGTCATCAAAGACCCAGATGCCCTCGTACTTGTACGGGGCGATGATGAAGAGGGAGTTCATGGGGGTTTTTGCTACTATACATGCACCCAATGTGGAGGGGCCACTGGTTTCTCGTGCAACCGCTGACGAGAGCAGGCCGAGACTGATCAGAGTGCGGCGTAAGTGTCGCGCATCAGAATGAGGATTTGCTCCTTGATCGCTGGGGTGCATCGGTCCTCGCGAAATCCTGGCCATCGCGGGCAGCGAACTCGGAGATAGTCCCACGATTCACGACAACGGTCGTAGTCTACGCCTTCAATCTTTATACCATCGATGAGGAAGAGGCGGTAGATAAAGGGATCTTGATAGCGTTCCGACCGAAAGTGGAAGTGTGCAATCACGAACGCTTCGTAAGCTTCATCCGTCCACGTGGGAGTTCCGCTGACCAACTCAATGCTTGGAGTGGCCTCTGCATTCCACTTGGCTTGACGGAATGCCTGGACGGCAGCTTGGGGAATGAGGGGAGTTCTGGGATAGCCGGTGAGCAGTCGGTGACAAAGGTTTTCCAGCGCATCTTTGATCAAGATTGAGTTCATGGCGTTGCCCCAGTCAGACGTGGTCTGATCCCAATCAAGAGACGAGCAGCACCTGCCCGATGAAATCTCCTTCGTTCAATACTTGGTCCGCCTCCATTCGCAGCAGTGCATTGGCACGGCTGAGGCCAAAGAGGGCGTGAGATTGCTGGATGCCCAGAGGTGTGAACCGCCCGCTTTCATAGAACCCGCGTACATAGTGGGGGCGGTCCCCGCTATTGAAAAGGGGGCTGGAGAGGGTGGCGCTGACGATAGGGAGACTGAGGTGCTTGCCCGCAGCCCCCATGGCCTTGAGCAGGGCCGGTCGCACAAAGAGCAGGAAGGTCACGAATGACGACACAGGATTGCCTGGAAGCCCGAAGATGTGGCAGATGCCGCCGTCAGACCGCTGGGCTTGGACATAGAGGAGGGGCTTCCCCGGCTTCACCTTCACGCGCCAGAACTCGACCGGGTGCCCCAAGGCCTGCAGCGCCGGCTTGATGCAATCGTGGTCCCCCACGGAGACACCGCCCGAGAGGATGAGGAAATCATGGGTGGCGATCAGTTCACCGAGGGCGGTAGTGGTGGCGTCCAGATCATCAGGCAGATGCTGGCTGTGAACCTCACATGCACTGACCTGGCGGACCAGGCTCTCAAGCATGAGTCCGTTGGAATTGTAGAGCTGCCCGGGCTGAAGGGGGAGTCCTGCGGGTACGAGTTCATCTCCGGTCGTCACCACTGCCACCTTGGCGGGTGGATGGACCCAAACCTCGCGCAAGCCTTGCGATGCCAGTACCCCCAGCACCGTGGGGGTCAGTGCTGTGCCCGCCTCAAGGAGTTTCTGCCCCATGCAGAGGTCGCTGCCTGCACGGCGGATGTTTTCATCCAATTCAACGGGCTCCCGGCAGACGATGCGGGGGCCTGAGGGAGAAGCCTGGACGTCCACGTCCTCCTGCATGATGACGGCATCCGCCCTTGCGGGCACAGGCGCGCCAGTGAAAATGCGGATGGCCGCTCCGGAGGGAAGGGTGAGATTGAGGGAAGGCCCGGCAGGTTGCTCCCCGACAACAGCCAGTGGGGTGTCTGATCGGGTGTCGGCCGCATGCACTGCGTAGCCATCCATTGAGGAGTTGTCGAAGCCAGGCAGAGGCACACTGGCATGCACCGGCTTTCCGGCAAAACAGCCGAGCAGGGATGAAGTGAGGGGTTGGGCGGTGGGTGGGAGGGGCGTGACGCCTGCCAGAACCCTCTCCAAGGCGGCCTGTTCAGTGAGCATGAGTGCGTGGCTCAGTTGATCGGTGGCGGAAGCGCGTCCGTGGGTCCCTCAGCGGCACCGCCTTTGACATCGGCTGGCACCTTGATGGAAGGGGCCTTTTGGACAGGCTGAACTGGCTGGACAGGCAACTGGGGGACGGCAGGCGCAGGGGTGGGAGCCACTGGCTGACCTGACGGATCGCGGGTGAAGGCGGGTGGCTGCAGTGAGCCATGGGAGGCCTGCCCGGGCATGACACCAGGGATCATGGCCTCCGGGCCTGCAGGAGCGCCGGAAGCGGTGCCGGGCGCTCCGACGGCAGGTGGCTGGCCCGCCACCGGGAGGATCACCACATCCCCGCGCTTGGGGAAGCCTTCCACGATGTCTGCGGAGATGAAGTTCTGTTTGGACTCCGGTGTGACGATGAGTGACGCCTTGTTGCCAGTCTGGGGCTGGGTAATGAGCTTGGTGCCGGGGGGAGCGTCATTCGGGATTCCGTCCGGACCAGGACGAACTGCTGCTCCGGATTGACCACCTCCACCAGCCCGATGGCCATGTCCTGCTTGGGCGGCTCCTCTTTGGCTGCTTCGGCTGGCTTTTCCTGCTTGGTTTTGTGCATCAACTTGCTCACGGTGCCGCAGCTGGTACACGCGAAGGTGGCCAGTCCGAGGGCGAGCAGGATGGAATTCTGAAGGAGCATGGCGGGATGCTAGTCGGACATCTTCGTTTGGAAATTAAAAATGCCGAAATGCGGGGTGGAAAGGGCGGGGCTCCCCGCTACGATTGGCGGGTGAGTTATCAGGTTTTCGCCCGCAAATACCGGCCGCGCACGTTTGAAGACGTGCTGGGGCAGGACCACGTCGTGCGCACGTTGCGCAATGCCATCGCCCAGAACCGTTTGGCGCATGCCTACCTCTTTGTCGGGCCCCGTGGAACGGGCAAGACCAGTACGGCTCGTATCTTTGCGAAGGCGCTGAACTGCCCCAACGGACCCCGGGTGGACTTTGACCCGGACGACGAGGTCTGTGTGGAGATCGAAAAGGGGATCAGCCTCGATGTCCGCGAGATTGACGGTGCCAGCAACAACGGGGTGGAGCAGGTGCGCGAACTGCGTGAGGAGGTGAAATTTGCCCCCACCCGCTGTCGGTACAAGATCTACTACATCGATGAGGTGCACATGCTGAGCACCGCCGCCTTCAACGCCCTGTTGAAGACGCTCGAGGAGCCGCCGGAGCACGTGAAGTTCATCTTCGCCACGACAGAGGCTCACAAGGTCCTGCCCACGATCATCAGCCGCTGTCAGCGGTTCGACCTGCGCCGCATCCCGGCCGGACTGATCGCCAAGCACCTGCTGCACATCGCCACTCTGGAAAAGGTGGCCTTGAGCGAGAAGGCGGCCTATGCCATCGCGAAGGGGGCGGAAGGCGGGATGCGCGATGCGCAGTCTATGCTGGACCAGCTCGTGGCGTTCTGCGGGGAGAGGATCGAGGAGCAGGATGTACTGGACATCTTCGGGTTCACCCGGGGTGAGACGGTGGCCAACCTGGCCTCCCGAATCCTGGACCGCGACACGGTTGGCGCTCTGAAGGAACTTCATTCTCAAGCGGATACGGGCAAAGATCTTGGCCGCCTGCTGACCGATCTCATTCAGCACTTCCGCACGCTGTTGGTTCACCAGGTGGACCCGGCTGCCGCCGAAGAGGATCTGTCGCCAGAAGTGGCGGAGATGGTCCGACAACAGTCCGCCATGGTGCAGGCTGAATCCCTGCTGCGGGTGATGGATGGCCTTGCCGAGGTGGATGCCCGCATGCGCTGGGCCAGCAACAAGCTGCTGCACCTGGAGATTGGCGTCATTCAGGCGGTGCAGACCCTTGGCGAAGTGACCCTGAGCGAGGTGATTGAGGCTCTGGGTGGGGCACCCAGTCCGGATCTGATCGCCCGCCGCGCTGCTCCTCCCGTGACGTCCCGAGCGGTGGTGGAGGCTCCGGCTGCGGAACGTCCGCGCCCGGCTCCTGTTGCCGCACCGACGCCGACACCGGCACCGGCTCCCGTGTCCATTTCGGCGCCGACGCCCGCGCTCGCGCCAGCACCTGTGGCAGAACCTGCGCCGCTTCCGCCGCTTTTCCGTGAGGAACCAGCTCCCCCGGCCCCCGTGCCGCCGCTGTTCCGCGATGAGCCGCCTCAGTCGGACCGACCCGCAGCGGTCATCGCTCCTGCGGCTCCACCGCCGGTGGCTGCTCCTGTGGAGGCACCGCCCGTCATAGAAGCGCCCGCCCCGGCACCCGTGGCAGAGGTTCCGGCTTCTCCGCCTGCCGCTCCTTCTTCCGCGGGGGCAACTCCAGAAGAGCAGTGGCATCAGATCAAAGAGCGATTCCGCAGCAAGAGCCCGCTCAAGGCGGACTATCTGGATGTGGCGGCGCTTCAGTCCTGTGAAGGCAAGACGTTGCGCATTGGCATGCCCACCTCTGAGGCCGGACATCGTGATGCGTTGCTCTACGCTCCCGTCCGCAAGGCACTGGAGGAGATCATGTCAGATGTGATCGGGCGTCCCATGATGCTGGAGATCAACCTGGATCCCACCATGGAACCGCCGCCCATGGCGGAGCCCATGTTCACGTTCTCCGATCCGGAGCCTGCCCCTGCGAAGGCTGCCGCACCGAAGCCCGAGGCCAAGGCTGAAGTCAAAGCCGAGGCGGCCAAACCGGCCATTAATGAAGATTTCTATAATGACCCGCTGATCCAGGAGGCCTTGGTCAAATTCAAAGCCACCTTGGTGAAGCCGTAAGCATTCCAACCGGGTCTCCAGAGCACTTTTCCAACCAACCACACACCCACCTTTCCCGCATGAACATTCAGAAGATGATGAAGCAAATGCAGCAGATGCAGTCCAAGATGGCTCAGACCCAGGACGATCTTGCTGGCAAGACCATGGAAGTGAGCTCCGGCGGCGGCCGCGTCACGGTCACCGTCACAGGCGCGCAGGAAATTACCGGCATCAAGATCAACAAAGAGATCGTCGATCCTGAAGACGTGGACATGCTGGAAACCCTGGTGCTGACCGCCGTACAGCAAGCCCTGGCCAAGAGCAAGGAAATGGCCGCCGGTGAAATGGGCAAGCTGACCCAAGGGATGGGGCTGCCTCCCGGCATGGGATTCTAATAGTGATGCTGTAAGATTCGCACTCTCCCAGGTGTTGCTTCGCTGAAGGCACCTGGGGAGTGAGGTGAACTCCCGGTGGGGTTGATCCCTGCGCGGGTGTCGAAAAGGTGGCGCACTCGCTTGGTAGCAGCGAGGCACGCTCGCAAGCAGTGCGGAGCGATACCTTTGAGTATGAAAGATCCCATACTCAAATTCACTGGTGGATGCCTCTGTGGAAAGACCCGGTACGAAGCCGCAGGGAGCCCGCACGACATCACTCACTGTCATTGCGAGGACTGCCGACGGAGCTCTGGCTCGGCCTTTGTGACTTGGGCATCGTTCCGCAGCGCTGACTTCGCTTTCACATCCGGTGACCCCAAGACGCTGGAGTGGGCAAGTAGGTTCAGGGGCTTTTGTCCCGAGTGTGGGACGCCTCTTACCTTTCAGGCTGAACCTGGTGCTGATGACGTGGCCGTCACGGTGGCCAGCTTGGATGAGCCCGGAGTGGTCATACCCGCGGACCATACCTGGACGCAGGATCGATTGCCCTGGATCCATCTCGATGATGGGCTGCCAGAGTATCTGACGGACCGACGATGACGTGGAGAGGTTGACGGACGTGGCGCAGGTTTGTACGATGCACTCATGAGTCAGTTTGGCCGGTCACTGTTTGGAGGAACGACCTGGATCTTCTGGGTGTTGTCTCCAATAGCCTTCGTCTGCGCGTTGCTGTTCTCGCTGGTGGCCTACGGTGGGCTGCGTGCGGGCGACTGGGTGGCGGGCGGAGTCGCGCTCGTGCTGACGATCTCTTGTGTGCTCTTGATCCTGGCTCTCTGGGGTCGGGGCTTGGCCTGGGCGGGGAGGGGACTTTGTGGGATCGTCGCTTTGGCCTATCTGGTTTACCTGGTCCATGAATGGGGCTGGAATCGCGAATCGCTTCCCGACTATCGCGGTAGAGGGGACGCTCATCCCATCAATGCCACGTTGGGCTTTCTTATCATCGGGGTGCCCTGTGCGCTCTATGCTGTGCTTGGCAGGTTTAGCTGGAGGGCGGAGCAGGCGATGGAAGTTGTGGAGGGCGATGATGCGGATGATGAAGACGGGCTTGATGATGAGGCCCTGGAGGAGCTGGAGGCACCAGAAGCGCAAGGTCGAGACGAAGGGGAACGGTTGGGGCGTGAGCGGGGTTAGGGAATTGTGCTCCTGAGTCCGGGGGCAGGTCTTGAGGTGGTATGGCTGCGGAGCAGAGGAGGCGAGGTCTCCGGCCCCGCGGTCTGTTGGGTGGGCGGAGCGGGGAGGGCATCAAGGGACGTTTGGGGCGTGAGCGGGGCTGGGAACCCCCGCCTCCTGTACCTGAAAGAGCTGCTCGTGACTTGGCTGCGGAGTAAAGGAGGCGGGGTCTCCGGCCCCGCGGTCTGTTGGGCGGGCGGAGCGGGGAGGGCATCAAGGGACGTTTGGGGCGTGAGCCGGTTGGCACAACCGGACTACGCCTGTGGTGTGGCTGCGGGAGTAGTCTGGACGTGTCGTCCGGGAGCGGCAGCGGAGGGGGGCGTTACCGGCTGAAAGCCACTGACCAGCGGTGAAACGAAACAGGCGTCCTGCTGGCAGGGCCAGCAGAACGCCTGAAATGATCAACAAGTTGACGGCTAGAACTACGCGAGGCGGGCGTCGATGTCCTTCTCGATGGCGCTCCAGAGAGTCTTCAGACTGCTGCTGACCTTCTCCTTGGCGGCGGAGAGTTCTTCGGCAGTGAACTTGCCACCGGAGGGCTGCTGGCGGCCATAGAGGTAGTATTTGATCTTGGGCTCCGTGCCGCTCGGGCGCACCGCAAAGGCGCGGCCGTCGGCAGTGAAGACCCAGAGCATCTTCTCCTTGGGGATGGTGTCACCTTCTTCATCAAGGTGGCCGCCCTTGCTGTAGTCCACAGTGCGAATCACCGGGCTGCCGTCAAACTCGGTCGGAGGCTGGTTGGCGTAGGAGTCGGCGAGTTTCTGGATCTTGGCAGCGCCTTCCGCACCTTCGAAGGTTTTGCTGTGGTTGCTTTCGAGGAAATAGCCGAATTCGGCGTAGATGTCGTCCAGCAGTTCGATGAGAGTCTTGCCCTGTGATGCAGCGTACGCGGCCACTTCTGCAAACATGACCACCGCTCCGTTGCCGTCCTTGTCACGGGTGGAGTCGGTGCCGAGGTAGCCGTAGCTTTCCTCACCACCGAAGACGAAGAACTTGCTGTGCTCCAGACGGGCGGTACGGGTTTCCGCATCCGTCATGTCGCGGTACTTGGCGCGAATGTCGGCAGGAAGGGCCTGCTCGTATTTCTCCAGCTTGGCGCTGATGTATTTGAAGCCGGTCAGGGTGTTCACCACGCCGATGCCGAAGCCTTCCGCCACGGCGGACTGGAGATCGGTGGTGACGAAGGTTTTGATCAGTACGGCGTTCTTCTTGTTGGCGTCGTTGATGATGCCGAGATCAAAGAAGGTCTTGATGCGATACCAGCCGATGAGAGAGCCGATCTGGTTGCCGGTGAGAAGCTGCATCTTGCCATCGAGACCACGCACACCCACGCCCATGCGGTCGCAGTCCGGGTCCGTGCCGATGACGATGTCTGCGCCCTCTTTGTCCGCAAGGGCCACTGCCATGGCCAGGGTCGGGGCGTTCTCCGGGTTCGGGGAGGCAACGGTAGGGAAGCGTCCGTCGAAGATGTCCTGCTCCGGCACGGTGAGGGTGTTGAAGCCCAGCTTGCGAAGAATCCGTGGGACGAGCACGCCGCCCGCACCGTGGAGGGCGGTGTACACGATCTTCAGATTCCGGGCCTTCTCCAGGAGCTCGGGCTGGAGCATGAGGGCTTCCACCCGCTTGAGATAGATCTGATCCATCTCCTCACCCAGAATGGTAAGGGTGCCGCGCTGGTCTTCCGGAAGGGGCGTGTAGGCCTCGCTCTTGATGGCGTTTACTTCCGTGATGATGCCCGTGGCGTGAGGCTCCACGATGCCGGCGCCGTCCGCGTAGTTGACCTTGTAGCCGTTGTCATGGGCAGGGTTGTGGGAGGCGGTGAGCATGACGCCAGCATCGGCACGAAGCTGACGGACGGAGAAGGACATCTCCGGCGTGGCGCGGGGACCGTCGAAGAGGTACACGTCGCAGCCAAGGTCGGTGGCGATTTTGGCGCAGTCTTTGGCGAATTCCGGGGAGAAATGACGCGTGTCGTGGGAGAAAACAATCTTGGGCTTGCCCGCGAGGCCGGCGTTGGCGCGGTACTTGATCGCGTAGGCCACGAGTCCCTGAGTGGCGCGGGAGACGTTGTACTCATTCATCGAGTTGGTGCCCACGCAGGCATACTCGGGTCGGGCGTCGGCAGCGGCGTTGCCACGCTCTGCGGCGGTGACGATCTTGCCGATCGTACGACCGCGGAGGCCCCCGGTGCCAAACTTGAGGGCGGCGTAGAAGCGGTCATTCAGCTCCGTCCACTGGCCGACGTTGGCCAGCTCTTCGACGCTGGCGCGGTACACGGGATTGACGCTGCCCGCGAAGAGGGACTGGATGTTTTTGAGGCTGGATTCGAGAAGTTTGCCGTCATCGGCGGCTTGCTGGAGCAGGGATTCAAGCGACATGGAGGGAGTATGGCGATGGGATTGGCAGGGGTAAAGCCGATCTTAGGGCTGGCCCTGAGGTTTGCAAATTTTGCGGGTGGAAGTCGTTGAAGGGGGCGGGGGCGGGACGTATCATATCCGACATGGACGCCGCTACGATCATTGAGGAGGTTAGGCATCTTTCGCCTGAAGAGCGATCTTTGGTTATTGACGCCCTCCTTAGCTGCGGAGATGAAAGAATTTTGTCCCCGCTGGAAGTAGAACAGGTGGTCACGGTAGAGATGCGATATCAGGACTTCCTTCGTGGCGAAGCCATCATGGAAGATGGATTTGAATCGTTGCAATCAGTGCGCGAGAAATTGCATGCAGTTGCGCGTTGATTCCCGGGCCAGTCGAGATGTTTTTGAGGCTGCTTCTTTCTATGAGAGGGAGGTATCCGGGCTGGGGGATGACTTCCTGAATGAGATTCAGGCCGCATACCAGCAAATAGTGACCCACCCAACCGCATGGAGGGAAATGGCGAAAGGAGTTCGTCGTTTCTTGGTGAACCGCTTTCCTTACGGTGTCTATTACAAGCTCGGGGAAGACACCGTTCTCGTCTTTGCCGTGCTGCACTTGTATCGACACCCTGACGCATGGAAGAAGGAAAACTAAACGTCGCGTGGAATCGCCGACAATCGATCATCACCCCAGACACCACCTGCTACCGACTGCTCGACGCGGAAGGGGATGGATTCCCGGACCTGTGGGCGGAGTGGTTTGACGGACGTCTGCTGCTTCAGACCCAGCGGCATCAGCCCACGGACGTGCGTCCACTGGTGAAGGCCTTTCCGGGGGTGAGATCTATCTACTGGAAGCGGCTGGACCAGCGGGACAAGGAGTCTCCGACTTGGCTGTGGGGGGAGAAGGTGGAGGAGCCGTTTACCGTGCTGGAGAACGGAGTGAAGTACGAGATCAGCTTCACCAGTGGCTATTCTCAGGGGATCTTCCTGGATCAGCGGGACAATCGTCAGGCCATCAAGGAGAGGTTGGCCCAGACAGAGCCGGGCAGTCAGCGCGTGCTGAATCTCTTTGCCTACACCTGCGCTTTCTCTGTGGCGGCGGCCGCGGGCGGCGGGATCGCTACGAGTGTGGACCTCAGCCCGACCTACCTCGACTGGGGGAAGCGGAACTTGCAGCTCAACGGGATGGATCCTGCGGGGCATTATTTCGTCAAAGGGGACGCCTTTGACTGGCTGCAGGCCTTCGCCAAGAAGGGCCGGAAGTGGCAGGGCGTCATTCTGGACCCGCCCACTTTCTCTCGGGGGCAGGTCAAAAAGGTCTTTCGGGTGGAGGAGGACTACGCGGAACTGGTGAAGTTGGCCACCCAGGTACTGGAGCCCGGCGGGTGGATGCTCTGCTGTGCGAACACGCGCAAGGTGTCCTCGTTTGAGATGGAGGAGCAGGTGCGCAGCGGGGTGGCCCAGGCCCGACGCCGATTGAGTAAGTTCCAGAGTGCCTCCATGCCGGCCGATTTTACGGGTGACGCGTATTTGAAATCATTCTGGCTGGATGTAACCTGAGCGCCCTGGTCAAACCCCAGCCAAGACAGCTTTCCATGAGAATCCTCCGTTATACTGACTCCGCCTACGCTGACGCCCTGATCCGACTGAACCGCCAGGCCGAGGCTTCTGACCGGGTCCGGGACGTGGTGGCGGCCGTCATTGGCGACATCCGACAGAACGGGGACAAGGCCCTCCTGGAGCTGACCCAGAAATTTGATGGAGCCAGCCTGACCGCCGAGCAACTCGTGGTCTCACCGGAAGAAGTGGCTGCCGCCGTGGCCAGTCTGACGCCGAAAGTGCGTGCGGCCCTCGATGCCTCCCGCCGGAATGTCACCACGTTTGCCCAACAGAGCCTGCGCAAAGACTGGTCCATGATCAATGAACAGGGGGCCGAGGTGGGAGAGGTGTATCACCCCTTCGAGCGGGTGGGGGTCTATGTGCCCGGGGGCACGGCGCCTCTGGTGAGCACCGCCATCATGACGGTAGCGATTGCTGCAGCGGCAGGCGTGCCGGAGATCGTGGTTTGCTCACCTTGTGGCAAGGACGGCAAAGTCAACGCCAACCTCCTGGCTGCGTTGAGTCTAGCAGGTGCGACCGAGATCTATCGCGTGGGGGGCTCCCAGGCCATCGCCGCCATGGCGTTTGGCACGGAGACGATCAAGCCGGTGACCAAGATTTTCGGCCCTGGCAACAGCTATGTGGTCGAGGCCAAGCGGCAGGTGTTCGGCGTTGTTTCCGTGGACCTGCTTCCAGGCCCTAGTGAAGTGATGGTGCTGGCTGACAGCAGTGCCAATCCTGCCTTCATCGCTGCCGATCTGCTGGCGCAGGCGGAGCACGGGAAGGACAGCGGCGTGGCGTTCCTCACCGATGACGAGACGCTCCTTAATGCCGTGGTGAGCCAAGTGGAAACGCAGGGCCAGAAGTTGACGCGCCAGGAGATGGTGCGCTCGGTGCTGGACAAGGAGTGCTTCCTCATGCTGGTGCCGACCCTGGAGGAAGGTGCGGAGATCGTGAACAACTATGCTCCGGAGCACTTGAGCCTCATCACGTCCCGCGAGCAGGACATTCTGCCGCTCATTCGCACCGCCGGGGCCATCTTCCTTGGAAACTACTCTCCGGTGGCGGTGGGCGATTTCCTGGGCGGCCCGAGCCACACTCTGCCTACGGGTGGTGCAGGCAAGAGCTTCCCGGGGCTCACGGTGGACATGTTCCAGAAGCGCACCAGCATCGTGCGGCTGAGCAAGGAAGCCTGCGCCAAGTCCGAACCCATCGTGCGGGTGTTTAGCGAGATCGAGGGGCTCGACGCCCACGGTCTGAGCGTGAGGCGTGCGCGGCGAATAGTTGAGAGGACTCTCCCTGCATAAGACGAGTTTCTTCTTGCGGCGTGGGGCAGGCATGCGAGACGTGGCATGCCGTGCACACGCTGCCGATCCGTGAACACATCCCCCGCCGCCCGGAAGATCCCATCTTCTGTGAGCATCTTGCTGGCTCCAGCTATGGAACGCCATGGCATTTTCATCCAGAGCTGGAACTCGTGCTGGTGAAGAAGAGCCAGGGGTATCGCATCGTGGGGGATAACATCACCAATCTCTCAGCGGGCGATCTGGTGCTGGTGGGCTCCAACCTCCCGCACCTGTGGCATCAGGACAACACTGCGGGCGAACTGGAGGCGGTGGTGGTGCAGTTCGTGGCGGATTTTCTCGGTCGGGAATTCACGGCCCGTGGCGACTTTGAGCCGGTCCGGCAGCTCATGGACAAAGCGCGGCGCGGTCTCCATATCACGGGCGACGTACGAGATCGCGTGGCCGAACGCATGAGTGCCATGGTCGAGCTGGGGCCGTTGCGGCGTCTGGCCGAGTTGCTGAGCATTCTGGACGATCTGGCGCATTCTCCCGGCGTGGCCTTCCTGAGCTCACCGGGATTTGCCCCGCAGTTGGGCCTGGGGGATCAGGCCCGGGTGGACCGGGTGATGCAGTTCATTCACAAGCACCTCTGCGAGCCGATCAACCGCGATCAAGTGGCGGCCATCGCCGCATTGAGTCCAGGTGCCTTCAGCCGGTTCTTCCGCAGCCGCACTGGTAGGACTTTCCCTGCGTACCTCAATGAACTGCGTCTCGGCCGGGCAGCGCGACTGCTCTCCACTACGGATCTGCGGGTCGTGGATGTGGCGGCCGACTGCGGATTCAGAAACCTGGCGCACTTCAACCGCCTGTTCTTGAAGTGGAAGGGTGTCACGCCGAGCGAGTTCAGGAAGCGTCTCGGCGGTTCCTGATCCGGTGAAAACACAGGGCAGGGTCCTGACCTTTTTCTGTCATTTAGCGATGGAAATGAGATGTGGAGCAACGCGGGCGTTGCTCATGACATAAGGTCCATGTACTTCGGCCAAACATGACCTTTTTCGGTCGTGTGGGACGCAAATTCTCCGGTTCCAACGGCGAATATTTCTGTTCCCAACCCGTAGTGTTGCCTTCATAATCCGCGCCAGTTTCATCCTCAACATCCGCTCATGAGCAGTCCATCTCGATCTCCCTTCGCCAAGTTGTTTACCATGATGATCCTGGAGTTCTTCATCTGGGGGGCGTGGCTGCCGTTGATCTGGGGCTACATGGGAGGGGCGGTGGACAAGGGGGGACTTGGCTTCACAGACATCCAGCAGGTGTGGATCGGCAGTGCCTTCGCCATTTCATCCATCCTCGCCATCTTCTTCAGCAACCAGTTTGCGGATCGCAAGTTCGCCGCAGAGCGCTTCATGGCCTTCAGCCATTTGGTCGGCGGCCTCGCCATTCTTTCTCTCTATTGGGTAAAGAGCTTTGAGCTGTTCTTCGTGCTCATGCTCATCCACTCCATTCTCTACGTGCCGACCATCTCCGTCGCAAATTCCCTGGCCTTTGCGAACATGTCGAACGCAACGCGGGAGTTCGGGTTGGTCCGTATGGGCGGCACGATTGGCTGGATTTTGGCAGCATGGCCGCTCTACTTCGTATTGCAGGGCAAAGAAGGGGTGGAGGCGATGAATGCGACTCGCAACATCTTCCTCATCTCAGGCGGTGCCTCTCTCGTGCTCGCGGCTTTCAGCCTCACTCTGCCTCACACACCTCCGAAGCCTGCGACGGGAGAAAGCGGTCTGGCCTGGCTCAAGGCGGGCAAGAGCCTGATGATCCCCTGCATTCTGGTGCTCTTCGTCGTGACTTTCATCGACTCCACCATCCACAATGGCTATTTCCTCGTCACGGGTGGATTCCTGGAGACCAAGGTGGGATTCAAGAAAGAGTGGATCATGCCCATCATGAGCCTCGGCCAGGTGGCGGAGATCCTGACCATGGCGGTGCTCGGTCTCGCGCTCAAGAAGCTCGGCTGGCGGAAAACCCTGCTCATCGGTATCGCTGGTCACGTCGTTCGATTTGCCGTCTACGCTTACTTCCCACAGAGCCAGACCCTCATCATTGTGGTGCAGCTCCTGCATGGCATTTGCTACGCCTTCTTCTTCGCCACCGTGTACATCTTTGTGGATGCCATCTTTCCAAAGGACGTGCGATCCAGCGCTCAAGGCTGGTTCAACCTTCTCATTCTTGGCTTGGGCGACCTTGCCGCCAAGTGGACCTTCCTGCCGCTGGCCAAGTCCCTCACCAACGCTGAGGGCGTCACAGATTACAAGAGCCTGTTCTTGGTGCCGACGGGATTGGGTGTCCTGGCCATGCTGCTTCTGCTGGTGGCATTCCATCCGCCGAAGAACGTCCAGCCGGATGGCAATGTGAGCCACTAAGCTCCAGGAATTCCGATAGAATACTCATCTCCGCGGCCGTCCTGTGTTCACCTGCAGGACGGCCTGCTCTTTTTCAGGAACCTCTCCGCACTCCCTCCTACTCATGAAAACTTGGCGCATTGCTGGCATCAACTTTGATCACTTCCACATGGGCGACTTGCTGCGCATGGTGCATGAGCACCCGGCGGCAGAGATCGTGGCGATCAGTGACGAGCAGCCTGAACGGATGGTGGACGCCGCCCAGAAGTTTGGTCTGAGTGAGGGCCAGGTTTTCACCGACTATCGCGCTTGTCTGGAACAGACCCGGCCGGACGTGGTGATCCTTTGCCCGGCGGCGTCGTGTCATGGCGAGTGGGTGGAGAAGGTGGCGCCCTATGGGGCGCACATCATCATGGAGAAGCCCTATGCCGGAACGCTGGCAGAGGCGGATATCATGGCGAAAGCGATGGAGGCGACTGGCAAGGAGCTGATCGTGAACTGGCCGCTGGTGTGGTACGCGGGCCAGCAGACGGCCCATCGTTTGGCCCAGGAGGGGCTGATCGGTGAGGTGCGGGAGTTTCACCACCATGGTGGCAACCGCGGACCGCTTTATCACGGTGCGGACAAGATCGACAAGGAGCCAACTGCTGAGGAAAAGGCTGCCAGCTGGTTCTACAGCAAGTCATTGGGCGGGGGATCCCTGCTGGACTACATGGGCTATGGCACCACCCTCGGTACTTGGCATCTGAGTGGTCGAAAACCGATCGAGGTGACCTGCACCTGGGATGAGACGCCGGGACTGGAGGTGGACGAGCACGCAGTGGCGGTGATCCGGTATGCCACAGGATTGAGCAAGACAGAGACCCGGTGGGGGACGTTCACGGATCCATGGACCCACCAGCCTCAGCCCAAGTGTGGCTTTGTCCTCAAAGGTTCAGAGGGAACCATCTCGTGTTATGACTACGAACCTACGCTCTTCGTCCAGACCCGGGAACGTCCGGAAGGGTATGCCGTGCCGATCGATGAGCTGACGTCTCCGAATCGCAACCCCATTGAACACGTGCTCCATCATCTGGAGACGGGTGCGCCTCTGATCGGGCCGCTGACGCTGGAGATCTCCCGCATCGGCCAGCAGATCGTGGATACGGCGTATCTGAGTGCACAGCAGAAGCGGACGCTGGCTTTGGTAGGGGAGTAGTGGGGTTGGGGAGAGGGCGCAGAGGCAAACATTCTGGCATCCCTTCAGGATGCAGTTTCCTCTACCTGCCAACCAGGGGTAAGGCTCGTTGAACTCGCCTGACCCCTGGCTCCATCTTTGATGCCTTCGGCATAGGAGTCCGGCTGGATGAGGCGAGGAACAAGAACCGGGATGGTCCTTCCACAATCACTGAAGTCGGTGCAAGGAAGGTGGAAGAGCGGTCCCGGCTCTTTAGAGGCAGCTGGGTGAAAGCGAATCAAGGGCCGAGACGGTTCTTCTACCGTTGCTCCTGGCTCGGCTCCGCTTTGGTTTTCTTTCGCGAGCGGGCCGGCGCCGCTCCTCGATCAATCTTGATCACGAGCGGGCGGTGGTCGCTGGCGTCGTAGAAGTGCGGCGGATCATACACGAATGACTCCGGCTTCTTGATGTCGCTCTGAAGCGCCCGATTGACGAAGCAGTAGTCCAGTCGCGAGTAGTGATCGGCGGCATCCCAGAAGTGGGTCCACGTTTCTCCTCGTGAATCGCGAAGCCGGATATCCATCATGGAGACGTCGGTGCCGGGAACGCCTTCGATTTCAACCAGAGCTGCCTCGTGTTTGCTCTCGTTGAAGTCGCCGTAGGCGAGGAGCCGGGTGGCGGGTTCCGCAGTCAGGACGGACTCGATATGCCGACGCAGGAGGTGGGCCTCGTTCCGGCGCATCAGTTTCTGATCCATGCCGGGGACCTCCCGCTGGGACTTGAAGTGGACTCCCAGGAATCGCACCTCGAAGTTCGGCCTCAGGGCGACGGTGGCGTCCAGAATGCCCCGCTGCATGGGCAGGATCACGTCCCCGATGCGGTACTTCAGGTCGGATTGCGAGTTCCGTGAGGTGATAGGAAACCGGCTGAGCAGAGCGAGTCTGCGTGTCGGGTCACCACCGTGGCCCATCTCGGAGTGGGGGAGATCGATGTCACGTGCCTTCAGGCGGGTCTGCAGGTCTGCCAAATCTTCGGCGTCGCCGATTTCGCAGACTCCGAGGATATCCGGCTGAATCGCGGCCAGGATCTCGACGAGGGCGGTAACCTCTTTTTCCGGCTTGGGAGCGGTCTCCTGGATGATGCCATCCACGGAGCGGGGCATCTTGAGGTAGTTGCGCAGGTTGTAGGCGCAGAAGGTGACGATGCGGTTCTTCTCGTCTGCCGATGAGGCGGCGGACTGGGCTGGCATCACTGTCGGCACCACCGACAACAACAGCAACCAGATCCAGCTCCATCCTGCCCCAAAAGAAAACCGCTTCATGCTGCGCGAGGCAACATGAAGCGGTGATGAATGGCAAGTAAACTTCAGCGAACGAGGACTCAGACTTCCGTCGTTGTCGGAATTCGCTTCTGTTCAGGTTCCTTGGTTGGAGAGGGAGAATTGACGACGTCGTCTTGGGCGCGGGTAAGTTCGTGTTCGAACTCTTCGCGCGCCTTCTTGAATTCACCCATGCTCTTGCCGAGGCTGCGGGCAAACGTAGGAAGTTTCTTGGCGCCGAAAAGCACGAGAACCAAGACGGCGATAATAACCATCTCCCAGGTGCCGAGGGGGCCAATTGCGAGGAAGGGACTGCTCATTAGATTTAACATAGGGGAGAAACGTGGTGCTGCAATGGGAACTTTCAGAGGTGAACAGCCCTTCATTGTGCGGGAATCCGCAACCATCAGGGCCTTCGGTTGCTTTGACCTGCGGGCCAAAACTTGGTTGAACCATCGCGGGCGTACTCTGAATAAGGCGCTTTCCTAGTGGAGGTGTTTGTCAGAATTTGAGGATGATTTTCCCGTTCCGCCCGCCTTCCAGAGCGTGAGTGATCGCCTGCTGGAAGTCGGTCACGGGGTAGATGGTGTCCACGGGGAGCTTGATGACGCCTTTGCGCATCAGATCGGCCAGTGGTTGCAAGACGGTACGGATCTCGTGGTGCGGGGCTTCGTCGAGCCAGCGACTGAGCCAGTAACCGCGAATCTCCAAGTCTTTGAAAATGAGATATTTGTTGGGAATTTTCAGGCTCCGGCGGCTCATGGCACCATAGGTGACCAGGGTTCCCCTGGGAGCGAGAATCTCCATCAACCGCAGCGCGCTGTCGCCGCCCACCGCGTTCAGGGCTAGGCGGAGAGGATGCGGTCCCACCAAGGCTTGGGCCTGGGCGACCCCGGTTTCGTTGTCGAGAACCACCACATCACCACCCAGTTCGGTGAGTTCGGCCACCAGTTCGGGCCGCCGGACGAAGTTCACGGTCTTCAGCCCGAGGTGCCGGGCAATCTGAATGACCGCAGTGCCCACGCCGGAGTTGGCAGCGTTCTGCACCACAAAATCGCCCAGATCGAGCTCACGAAAGTTGTGGATCATCTGCCATGCGGTGGTGGGATTGACCCGTAGCATGGAGGCCTGGGCCAGATCGATGTCCTCGGGGAGCTTCGCAAACTGGTTCTCCGCTGCCACCACATGCTGGGACCAGCAGCCCAACGGATGCAGTGCGATGACCAGATCGCCCACCGCGAGGGATTCCACCTCGTCTCCGATCGCCTCGATTCGACCGCAACCCTCATTGCCCGGCACAGCGGGGAAGGTGGGCTGCCGACCATAGGTGCCCTCGACATAGTTCAAGTCGGCCGGGTTGATGGGTGCATAGAGCATGCGTACCAGAACCTCGTGACGCTGGGGGGTGGGTGGGGCGAATTCCTCCAGGCGCAGGACTTCGGTGGGCTTGCCAGATTCGTGAAAACAAAGTCGCATGGCGGAGATGATACCGTGCGAAGGCAATAAAGGAAACGGCGGGAAGGGGGAAATGAAGGGCAGGAAACAAGTACGCCAGGGGCTGTCCCTCTACCTAGCGACGACCGCTTCACCCAAGGCAAACACCGCAGCGTTCCAACCCCACGAGGCGTCCACAGGGACGTTCAAATAGCGGAAGATGGTGGGGGCAATGATGGTGTGGCCAAAAGGAGTGTTGATGACCTGGCTCTCTGGGACGCCGGGGCCGTTGGCGATGAGGGGAATGGTGCGTTCCTCCAAAGACTGGCCGCCGTGTTTTCTGCCAGTGCCGCCGTGATCGGTGGTGACGAGAACGAGCCACTTTTCCTTCTCGGCCCCGGGGCGGTGGCGGACGGCGCTCAGAACCTCTCCCACATGGCTGTCCACCTTCTGGATGGCCTCCATGTAGATGGGATTGTCGGTGCCAAATCCAGTGGCGTGTCCGGCACCGTCTACCTGGTCAAAGTGTACGATGAGGACATCCGGTGATTTTGTTTCCAAGTACCCGAGGGTCTTGGATTGGGTGTTGAGATCCCGGTCGGGGTACTTGATGCCGACGCCGCGGTCATGGGCGTCAAAAGCTTCGGGCTGCGCGTCAACGAGGTAGGTTTCAATCCAGTCCCAGGCGGCGAACGACGCGACGCTGGCTGCGGGAACGGCGGACTTGAGCCTGCGTGCGAAGTGGGGAGCCTGGTCCACCATGTAGGAGCCTCTGACGTTGGCCTGATTGACGGGCGGGGTGGCATTGCCATCCACTTGATGGCGGTCTATCCACACACCCGTGAAGATGCTGGCCCAGCCTGGGCCGCTGATGGTGGGTTGCTGGGTGTCGGTATCCATTTCCCGCCAGCGTAGGCGTTCCATGAGACGGTGCCGCCCTCAACCAGCGACTTGAGGTGGGGGGCTGAGCCACTGGAGATCGCTTGCTGAAGGGCGTCTGAGCGAAGCCCGTCGATGCCGATGAGCAAAACATGCCGTCCTCCAAATGCCGACGCCACAGTCGCAGGACTGGCTGCAGGAGGAGAACCTATGAGGGGGGCAAGGGTGGCGAGGAGGGTGACAGCAAAAGATAGGAGTTTCATGAAATTACGGGAGTTTTTGTGCCTGAAAGGAATTGGCCGGAGGCGGGTGAGTTATTCAGAGATGGTGGTGGTCATGGCTCGGCGAGCAGGAGGTTGTGGGCGTCTGGGGGAGGTGGGGAAAGAGAGGGTGAGGTCCAACTGGAGATGGTCTGTTCTGCCAAGCCCCAGGAGAGGGTCATGCCAAGGCCGCCCATGGCGGTGACCATGGTGACACGATCCCGCGGGTGAAGAACGACCTGAGTCTCCCCGATGGTGCTTTTCAGGTAGACGCCATGCCACCGGGACTCGATGTGGCAGACGGGCAGGCGGGTGAAGGTTGAGAGGTTCTGCAGGACAAGTTCTTCCACGTGGCTCCAGATATCTGGGGTGAAGTCCTGGCCGTATTCGTGGGAGTCGCCCAGCGTGAGCGTGCCGTCTGAGTGTTGGGCGGCGATGACGTGCACGCCCCATTGGTGGTAGTCGGCCATCGTATCATGCAATACGGACTGCAGGGCCGTGATGGAAGGACACCGCTGGAAGGCCGGATAGTGGGCGAGCGTCAGGTCGCTCACCATGATGGCTCCCAAACGCTGTTCCAGGGGGCTGGTGCGCATCATCTGCAACTGACAGCGACGGACCTGGGCGGTGGCCAGTTCGGCGGGAAACAGGATCTGCATTTCGTCGCCTGCGGCGATCACGCAACGATCAAAGGGCAGGATGCGGCCATCGGAAAGTTCCACGGCATCGTCGTGGACTTTGATGGCGCAGGCGCGGTTCAGGAAACTGACTCCGATGCTGGCGAGGTGGGCGGACAGGGCGGTGAGGGCACTGGCGGGCTGGATGCAGAGCTCATGGGGGCTGAAGAGGGCGCCCTTGAGCCCGTTGGGATTCGACAAAGGATGACGCTTGAGCGTCTCGCCGGGAGAGAGCAGCTCAAATCCTTCAAGGGCGGCCTCCGGGAGGGCGGCAAATTCCTGGAGCACATTCCAGGCCTCATCCCGGTAGGCGAGGCTGAGGGATCCACAGCTTTCAGCATGGAAGCCTGCGGCCTGGGAGATCTCCTGCCAGCGTTGCACGCCACGCAGGCCCTGGTTGCGCTCGGAACCGAAAGCGAGTCCTATGGGCCAAATGGTGCCGAAGTTGCGGACTGAGGCGCCGAGGGGGCGGCTGTTTCTCTCGACAATGGTGACCTTGCATCCTGCTTCGATAGCGGTGAGGGCGTGGGCGAGACCGATGATGCCGCCTCCGATGATGACAACCCTTTCTGATCTGATGTTTTGCATGACTGGCGAAATTGCGCTGGCTGAAGGTGAAAGTGCCCGGTGCATCATGTTCCGGGCGGGGTGAGGATGGAGCAACATGCAACATCGCCAGCGAGACAGGCAAAAAGGGGAGAGCAGGCCGGGGCCACCCGCAGGTCTGGTCACGCTGTCTGCGGCTGCAGCGGCGTTTATCACCTACACCTGCATGTATGCGTTTCGCCGGCCATTCACGGTGGGGACGTATGAAGGGCTGACGTTGTGGGGGGCTGACTACAAGAGCGTGGCGGTGGCCGTGCAGATCCTGGGTTACATGATGTCCAAATTCGTGGGCATCAAGGTGGTGTCGGAAACGCCGGCGGCCCGGCGGGTGGGGCTGATTCTGGGGCTCATTGGAATCGCAGGGTTCGGTCTGCTTCTGTTCGCGGTGATTCCTGCACCATGGAATGTGGCAGGGCTCTTTATCAATGGACTGCCTTTGGGAATGATCTGGGGATTGGTTTTTGGCTTTCTGGAGGGACGACGGGTGACGGAGTTTCTCGGCCTGGGCATGAGCTTGAGTGTGATCTTCGCTTCCGGCTGGGTGAAAAGCGCCGGCGGGTGGTTGATGCGGTTTGGCGTGCCGGAATTTTGGATGCCGCTGGTCACCGGGTTGATGTTCGCACCGCTGTTGCTGCTGGCCTTGGGGGTGCTCGGGAGGATGCCGCCACCGGATGCTGCGGATCAGGCGGCGCGCATGGTCCGCATGCCGATGGACAAGGCAGCGCGGCATGCCTTTTTGCGGAAGTGGTGGCCGGGAGTCGTGCTTTTCACCGGGGCATACCTGTGCCTCATGACCTATCGCGATGTGCGGGACTCGTTCATGGTGGAGGTGTTGAAGGAGCAGGGATATCGGGGCGATCCGGGGGTGTTTTCTGGATTGGAGACTATCGTGGGTTCCTTGGTGGTCGTCTCTCTGGTGTGGTTGCGATGGGTGAAGGACAATCGAAAAGCACTGGTGGCCAATGCCGGGCTCATCATTCTGGGTCCGGTGATCGCGGCACTGGGCACCTGGTTGTTTCAGCGGGGAAGCCTGCCGCCGCAGGCCTGGCTGGTGGCCACGGGATTCGGCACTTACCTGGCCTTTGTGCCCTTTCAAAGTCTGATGTATGACCGGTTGCTCGGGGTCTTGAGGCAGGCCGGCACGGCCGCATTTCTGATCAGTCTTGGAGATGCCTTTGGCTATCTCAGCACGGTGACTGTCTATCTGAGCCGGTTTGTGAAAGAATGGCGGGTCCCTTGGTCCATGCTGCTGGTGGAAGGCAGCTATGTGCAGGCGGTTCTGGTGGCTGTACTGACGGCGTCAGGAGCTTGGTACTTCTTGAAGAAGTCCGATACGAGGGCGCACTGACGTAAAACCGATGCCAAACGCCTGTTCGTGGTGTTGTTGGTTATTGCATGAACCGTGTTTTCAGAGGAACGAGCTTTGGTCTTGCAACCTTCTGTCGCATATGATGTGGGTTCAGAGCCTTGCCTCGCGGTACTGGCCTGGCGTCAATCCGGTGGACGCCCGGAACTGACGGCAAAACATGGCCTGATCATAGAAGCCGCACTCGGTGGCGATGGTGCCCATGGCGGAAGTGGTCTCGCGCAACATGGCGGCGGCGGCATCGATCCTTGTTTTGGTGAGGAACTGCCGGGGGGAGAGATTAAGCACGGCCTGCATGCGGCGTTCCAGCTGGCTGAGGGACATCTTCACACTCTGGGCCAGATCATCGATCCGAAGGGGCTCCGCGTAGTCCCGCTGTATGCGCTCGATGATCGCACCGATGACGCCCAGTCTGGGATCGCTGTCAGCGGGGGATCGCAGATCGCGCGAGATGCCCGCCAGGGCGATCACGCGTCCTTTGGCATCGTGCACCGGCACTTTCTGGGCGAGGTACCAGCCGGGACTGCCATCGGGATTGGTCACCATTTCCAGCCGGTCGTGAATCTCCTGGCCGGTCCTGAGGACGAGATCATCCTGTTGCTCATAGCCAGCCGCGAGGAGGGAAGGGAACAGTTCCCGGGCGGTGCGCCCGAGCAGGGCTGACTTCCCGGCGGCTCCTACGCGGCGCACCAGGGCGCGATTCACGGCGATGTATTCCCGGTTGCGATTTTTGACGCAAAAGACGGCGTCCTCCATGCCCTCGAAGAGCTTCTCGGCGACGACGAGAGCGGGTGCTGCTTCAAAGACGGAATCACGAAGGGAGTCGGGACTTTTCACAGGGCAAAATCTGATGCGTGAAAACGAATTGTGCAAATTCCGCATCCAATATAACGGAAAATGCCAAGACCGCCAGCGGAAATCAGATCACGTTCGCTCATGACTGATCTCAGTTCCCGTGCCGTGGTCCGGGCGGCTCACCTGCTTGCCAACGCCCTCAAAGAACCGTCTGCAGCCGAGCGGGCAGAGGCTTCCCGGCTGTCCGGTATGGTGGATGACGAGCGTGGGAAGGCCTTCACTCTGGAGATGGTGGACCGGGTCTTTCGAAGCAAACGCCCTGTCCAGCAAGCCAGACGGTTCCGGGAGCTTTTGCAGAAGTTCGGCGCTCCTTCCTACCTGACCCCGGTGCAGCGGGGATTGATGAAGGTGGCGGAACTGGCGTCTCACTGGGTGCCCGGCGTGGTGATGCCGGCGGTGGCGCGGCAACTGAGGAAAGACAGTGCCCGAGTGATCCTGGCGGGTGAGAAAGGTCCTCTGCGGCGCTACCTGGAAGTGCGGACCCGACGCGGCACGAGGGTGAATTTGAACCAGTTGGGAGAGGCGGTGCTGGGTGAGGAAGAGGCGAATCATCGCCTGGAGGCCGTCCTGGAACTGCTGGCCCAACCAGAGGTCAGCTACGTGTCCGTAAAGATATCGGCGATCTTCAGCCAGATCAATCTGGTGGACTGGGAGGGTACGCTGGAGGCGGTGCAGCAGCGGTTGCGACGTTTGTACCGGGCGGCGCTGCCGGGGAACAAGTTTGTGAACTTGGACATGGAGGAATACCGCGATCTGGAGCTCACCCTGACGGCCTTCCAGCGCACGCTCAATGAGCCGGAGTTCTTTGGGTTGCGCGCCGGGATCGTGCTCCAGGCATATCTGCCAGACTCTTGGGCGGCCCAGCAGGAACTGACAAAGTGGGCCAGGATGAGAGTGGCTGGGGGCGGGGCCCCGGTGAAGCTGCGCCTGGTTAAAGGAGCCAATCTGGCGATGGAGCAGGTGGATGCGGAACTGCACGGCTGGAATGCAGCGCCCTATGCCAGCAAGACGGAGACGGACGCGAACTTCCGCCGCATGCTGGAGTTTGGGTGTCGTCCTGAAAATGCACGTGCCGTACGTCTGGGGGTGGCTAGCCACAATCTCTTCGACATCGCGCTGGCGCTGGAGATGCGTCAGCAGCCGGGGCTTTCTCCGCTGGTGGAACTGGAGATGCTGGAGGGCATGGCCAATCCGCAGGCGAGGGTAGTGCAGGAAGAAGCAGGCGGACTGCTGGTCTATGCGCCCATCGTGAAGCGGGCGGACTTCCACAGCGCCATGGCCTACCTGGTGCGTCGATTGGACGAAAACACTTCTCCCGACAACTTTCTGCGAGATCTGTTTGCCCTGGAGCCAGGGAGTGATGCCTGGCACCGGCAGGAGCATCGCTTTCTGGCTGGATGGGAGATGCGGTATCGTGTCTTTGGCGGCTCTTACCGGGCACAGGCCCGGACGTGGGAGGATGGCTGTTTCGTGAATGCCCCGGACACCGACTGGACCCAGGCCAGCGAGCGGGAGAAGCTGGCCCGGTCGCTTGCCAGCTTCAAACTCCAGGTGGTGCCCAAAGCGGGAGTGGATGCTTGTGAAACCGTCTTGCAGACGGCGACATCAGTACAACCTGCCTGGGAAGCGCTTGGGTTCGAGGAAAGGGGGAGGCTGCTGCAGGACTGTGCGGAGGTGATGGCGGCGGAAAGATTTCAGTCCATCGCCTTGCTCGTGCATGAGGGCAAGAAGGCGGCGGCGGAGGCGGATGCTGAGGTGTCCGAGGCCATCGACTTCGCCCGATACTATGCCGGTTATCGGCCAGGACCGCGGGTGCAGGCCTCGGCTCTGGGAACGGTGGTCGTGACGCCGCCTTGGAACTTCCCGTATGCCATTCCCTGTGGAGGCGTGCTGGCCGCGCTCATGGCGGGAAACAGTGTGATCTTTAAACCGGCGCCGGAAACCCAGGCCACGGCTTGGCTGCTGGTGCAACAACTGTGGCGTGCGGGTATTCCTCGTGAGGTGCTCCAGTTCTTCCCCTGTGAGGACGGAACGGTGGGCCAGGCGCTGATCACGGATGCCCGCACTTCGGCGGTGGTCCTGACCGGTGGCTACGAGACCGCCCGTCTTTTCCAAAGCTGGCGGCCCTCCCTGCGGCTCTATGCGGAGACCAGCGGCAAGAACTCCCTGATCATCACGGCGCAGGCGGACCGGGACCTGGCCATCAAGGACCTGGTGAAATCCGCATTCGGACATGCCGGGCAAAAGTGCAGTGCCGCCAGCCTGGCCATCCTGGAGGCAGAGGTGTATGATGACCCCGCCTTCCGCAGACAGTTGCGGGACGCGGCAGCGAGTTTGAGGGTGGGGGATTCCTCTAGTCCAGCGAGCATCGTGACGCCGTTGATCCGGGAGGCGTCCCCAGCCTTGAAGCGGGCGCTGACCACGCTGGATGACGGTGAGGAATGGCTCCTCGAACCAAAGCAGGATCTGCTCAACCCTTGTCTCTGGTCACCGGGCATCAAGCTCGGGGTGAAACCGGGTTCCTGGTTCCACAAGACTGAGTGCTTTGGACCGGTGCTGGGACTGATGCGTGCCATTGATCTGGATGACGCCATGCGCATTCAGAATGACAACGACTTCGGGCTCACGGGCGGCATCCACAGCCTGGATGACCATGAAGTGGCGCTCTGGCGGGAGAAGGTGGAGGTGGGAAATGCCTATGTGAACCGGTCCATCACCGGGGCCATTGTGCAGCGTCAGCCCTTCGGCGGCTGGAAGCGATCTTCTATCGGTCCAGGAGCCAAAGCCGGTGGGCCCAACTACGTAGGTTTGTTTCTGAGCTTCGCCGATGCGCGGACGGTGGCATTGAACGCCGTGGCGGCGAACTATGGCCAGGCCTGGGGCAGCCACTTTGCCCAGGAGCATGATCCCTCTGGCCTCCGGTGCGAGTCCAACATCTTCCGCTATCGTCCCTGTCGGGGTGTGGCGTTGAGACTGGAGCAGGAGGATGCCACGGTGCTGGAGCTAGCCCGGTTGGCAGCCGCGACCAGCGGCGTGAAGTTGCACGTGAGTCTGGCTTCCCAGGAGAGTGAGGCGCAGTTCCTGGACAGGCTGCCCGGCCTGGCGGCAGCTTGTGAGTTTCTTCGAACCGTGGTGCCTCCGTCAGATGCCATACTGGCTGCGGCGCATGCGGCCGGGTTGAACTGGATCGATGCTCCACTCGTTGCTGATGGACGGACGGAGCTTGTGCGATGGGTGCGGGAGCAGAGTCTGAGCCAGACGCTCCACCGCTACGGTCAGATGTCCGCAAGTGCGACGGAGGCAAGATTGGGAAAGAGCGTCCCACTCTCCAAGTCACCGGCCATGGTGCCAATGACGGCCTGACAGTGCTTTCCTTTTCTATCTCTACTTATGGATCACTCTCCTTTGCCCGCGCAGTCGGGACATGAATCAGTGCAGGTATGCATGGACCCGGCAACCGGGCTGCGCGCGATCATCGCCGTACACGACACTCGCCTGGGCCCTGCGTTAGGGGGTGTGCGAATGTGGAACTACGCCACCGAGGAGGAGGCCCAGTTTGACGTGCTTCGTCTGGCGAGAGGCATGACCTACAAGGCGGCCGCGGCTGGCTTGAACTTGGGCGGAGGCAAGGCGGTGATCATGGGTGACAGCCGTCGGGTCAAGTCGGATGCGCTGCTGCGTCGGTTTGGCCAGTTTGTGGAGCTGCTGGGCGGTCGTTACATCACGGCGGAAGATGTTGGCATTGGCACCCGGGACATCGGCATCATTGCCGAGACCACCTCGCATGTGGCTGGGCTGGCCGGACTAAGCGGTGACCCTTCACCCTTCACGGCCTATGGTACCTATCTCAGCATCAAAGCAGGCTTGAAGAAGGCGACGGGCAGCGACGAGTTGTCCGGTCGCAAAGTTATGGTGCAGGGGACGGGGCACGTGGGTCTGGCCCTGGTCAAGCTGCTCCGCAAAGACGGGGCCGTGGTGTTTGCTCATGATGTGAGGGAAGATTCCCTGAGGGATGCCGTGGTGGCAGGTGCCCGCATGGTGGAGGCAAATGAGGCCTATACCCTGCCCGTGGATGTGTATGCCCCGTGCGCCTTGGGGGCGACGTTGAATCCTGAAACCGTGCCCCGCTTGCGATGCAAGGTGGTGGCGGGCGCGGCCAACAACCAGTTGCTGAATGAGGACCGGGACGGTCAGGCTCTTCACGATCGAGGCATCGTCTATGTGCCGGACTTTGTGGCCAATGCTGGGGGCATCATCAACATCTCGGTAGAGCGTGAGGGAGGGTATGATCGCAACCGTGCCATGAAACTGACAGAGAAGATCCGTGACAACGTAGAACGGGTGTTTGAGATCGCAGACGCAGAACAGTTGCTGCCCCAGCAGGCCGCCATGCGGCTGGCGGAGATACGTCTGAACCGCGGCCCGCGTTCTCTGGCCATGCCCATTTCTGGTAACCCTGTTGCTTGAGACAGCCGATGAAATCCATTCTACTCACTTTCGCAGGTCTGGTGATGCTGACCCGCATGGCTTGCGGTGCGGAAAGCGATCCCTGTCAACAGCCCCCTCCAGAGGAAATGGCCCGGGCTGCTGGGGTGTCATTGCCCAAGTTGCCGTGGCATGTGGCAAACATCTGGTGGAACTTCGAAAAGCCGGTGGAGCACTTCACCTCCCTGGAGATGGAAGTGACGATCGACCGGGATGTTTCCTCGGACTACAACCTGTACATTTCCCCGGTGGGAATCGCCGAGATCAACGGGCTCTCCTTCTACGGCGGTCTACAGACCAACATCAACGGGTGGGCCTCTAAAGAGAGCCAGGAGCGGGTGCATCGGGGGAAGGGCGCCATCTTCTCACGTTGGTCCCAGGACAAGAAAGCGCCGATCGGGCTGGGCCACGTGAGAGTGGAGGCGGACGGTCTTTGTGAGAGTGCTGGCTATGAAGGGGAGTTCTGCAGTGTGAGACGGCCCTTTGCCTGGAAGGCGGGAACCTACACCTACATGGTGACGGCAGGCAAACAGGAAACGGTGGACGGGAAGGCGTGCACCTGGTTTGACTGTCGGGTCAAGGATGCCGAAGGACAGCTACACGACGTGGGGAGCCTGCGGTTCGAGGGCACGGATTTTACCTATTGGGCCAAGCATTCCGCGTTCGTGGAAGTGTACAGCACGTCGAAGATACCCAAGTCCGGCATTCCCAAGGTGAGTGTGACGTTTGGTCGTCCCCGGATCAATGGGGCGGAGGTAGCCTTGAAGAAGGTTCAAGCCTACTACCCTGACAGGGGCGGTCCGGACTCGCCCGACTGCGCGTGGATTCGGGCGGACGGGGAACGTTGTGTGGTGGAGGTGGGACCGATCTTCAAGAGAGATGAGTCCCGACGTCGTCATGACGTGACATTAGAGGTGGATACAGAGAAAGTGTCACCAGACAAGAAGCCCTGATCCTCCAGCCCAACATCCGCTGCCTTTCCTTCCACCCTGCATGCACGCCCCGGCCAAGCCCGCCCCTGAGTCTGAACTGCCAGCCGACGCCTCTCCGGAGGAGCTGGACCGCCACTGGTACAACCACGTCTACCAAGGCGACTCCCAGCCGCAACTGACCCTGCGCGCCGTGCTGGTAGGGGGAGTGCTGGGGATGTTCATGTCCCTCTCCAACTTGTACACGACGCTCAAGCTGGGCTGGGCGTTCGGCGTGGCAATCACGGCGTGTGTTCTTTCCTATGTCCTGTGGAACGGGTTGCGCGGGCTCAGCGGCGGCCGGCTCTCCCGCATGAGCCTGCTGGAGAACAACTGCATGCAGTCCACGGCCTCGGCCGCGGGCTACTCCACCGGGGGCACGGTGGGCACGGCCTTTGGGGCGCTGCTGCTGACGACAGGCATGCATCAACCTTGGTATGTGCTGGGCTCCATGGTGCTGCTCACAGCCCTGCTGGGCGTGCTGCTCGCCATCCCGATGAAAAGGCAGATGATCAATCACGAGCAGCTGCCTTTCCCCAGTGGCATCGCGGCGGCGGAGACACTCCGCAGTTTGTACGCTCAGGGATTGACGGCGATGCACAAGGCGTGGTCGCTCCTTATCTCTCTGGCGGTGGGCGGTGTGGTGGGTTTTCTGAGAACGGCGGGAGCGCTCACAGAGCAGTTGCGTCACACTGGTCGTCCTCAGGTGTGGCTGGAAGGGCTGCTTCGCACGGTGGGGATACCGGAGTCGCTGGCGCTCCCCGCTTGGCTCCAGACCTGGCGAGGAGTTGGTCTGGCGGGCTTTGCTTTTGAGCCAAGTGTCTTACTCATCGGGGCTGGCATGATCGTGGGACTGCGGGTTTCTCTTTCCATGCTGGCGGCTTCGGCCGTGCTTTATTTTGGGTTGGTACCTTGGTTGATGGAGCATGACCAGGCTCATGCAGGAGTGGCCGGGTATGTCCCGTCTCTGACGGCTTCTCACGGCATGGTCAACCCAGTGCGTTGGGCTCTTTGGGGCGGAACGGCGATCATGGTCTTTTCCAGCCTGACCTCGGTGGCGTTGCAGTGGCCGACCTTGGTGCGGGCTTTCCGTGCCGCGAAGGGGAGCCGGGCAGGGTCAGGTGATCAAGATCCCCTGACCCGGATCGAGGTGCCTTTCTCCTGGCTCATCATTGGTGCCCTCCCAGTGGGCCTGGCTCTGGTGATGGTGCAGTGGATGGCGTTTCACATTTCCCTGCCGCTGGGGATTCTGGCGGTGGTGATGTCCCTGCTGGTGGCTCTGGTCTGCTGCCGGGCCACGGGGGAAACGGACACCACGCCCATGGGGGCGATGGGCAAGGTAACCCAGCTGGTCTATGCCATGATGCCGGGGGCCGCGGGCAATGCCACGATCAATCTGATGTCTGCCGGAATGACGGCTGCCGCAGGAGCCAGCGCCTCGGATCTGCTGACAGACCTCAAGAGTGGTTATCTCCTCGGTGCCAATCCCCGGAAACAGTTCATCGCCCAGTTTTGCGGTGTGTTCTTTGGCACCTTGGCCATTGTGCCAGCATGGTATGCGCTGGTGCCGGACCGTGCTGCGCTGGAGGCCTTCAACCCGCCTGCGGCCAACATGTGGAAGGCGGTGTGTGATCTGCTTACCCAGGGGGTGCACATGCTCCCGCACACGGCGATTGTGGCCATGGTGGTGGGAGCAGCGATCGGGGTGGCGCTGCCGGTGCTGGAGAAACTGCTGCCGAAGGCCAGACCGTATCTCCCCTCTGCCATGGGGCTGGGGCTGGGGCTGGTGATTCCGTTTCAGAACGGATTGTCGTTTGCCCTGGGGGCCGCTGTTGCCGTGCTCTGGGGCAAGATGAGGCCGAAGAGTGCTGAGACGTTTTGCATTCCGGTGGCCTCAGGACTGGTGGCGGGTGAGTCGCTGGTGGCGGCGGTGATTGCCATTCTGTGCACCGTGGCGGGGTTTTGGGCGAGGTGAGTCTCCTGTTTAAAGGTTTCATTTTTCAATGGCTTGGGTTCGAGCCCACTATGCATTGAACGCAGTGCGGTACTCTTGCAGAGTTTGACCGGTGCCGCGGCGGAAGAACCGGCGGAGTTCTGCGGCATCGAGGAAACCCGTTTTGTGGGCGATGTCGCTGGGGCCAAGCGTGGTGGTGGTGAGCCAGTGCCGGATGATGTCGAGACGGGCGCGGTCCACCTCCTCCTTGGGACTAAGGCCCAGCGCGTCGAGGAAACGCTGACGCAGGAGGCTGGCGGAGACGCCGAGGCTTTCCGCTATCTCGCCCACCCGGGGTGCGGAGGTGGCGGCCTGCTTGCGGATCAGGCGCACGGCGGAGGCCACGAGGGCATCACGGATGGTGAGGACGTTGGTGCTTTCCCGGATGGTGACACCAGCGACGGGAATGCGCTGGATGTGGCCGCCGGGTGCAGAAAGACCCTGCATGAGGGAGTAGAGCGTCTCTGCGGCGCGCAGGCCGATGGCTTCCCCGGGGTAGGAGACACTGCTGAGGGGTGGAGTTGCGGCATGGCAGAAGTGGGACTGGTCATTGAAGCCCACCAGGGCCACATCTTGCGGGACACGAATGCCTGTGGCCTGGGCGGCCTGAAGCAGTCCGTGGGCGAGCATGTCATTTGCGGCGAAGACCCCGCAGGGACGGGGAAGCGACTGAAGAATGCCGAGATATATTTCATGAAGCTCCTTCCAGACGGTGCCGGTGTGGCGTTGAGTTTCTATCTGGAAGATCCTGGGTTCGAAGCCCGCCTGCATCATCGTCTGTTGGAAGCCGGCTTGCCGCTCCTGGGAATACCGGCGGGTGGCCCCAAGTCCGGTGAGACCATCGTCCACAAAGGGGGTGGCGCGCCCCAGATACGCAAAGTCCCGCAGACCCAAAGTGAGGAGATGTCGCGCCGCCTCGGTGCCACCACCCTCGTTGTCTGGGACGACACTGGGGAAGACTCCGCCGAGCCTCTCTGTGCTGAGATTCACGACAGGGATACCGGCCTTGCGCCAGGCGGTGGCTTCGGCCTGTGTGTAGCGGAAGACGATGAGTCCTTCACCCCGCCAGCGGGAATCGATGACCACCGGAGGGAGTTCGCCGCCGCTATCGATGGGAGCCTCAATGACCCAAGGCTCGTGAGCCTGCATGAACTTCAGGATGCCATCGAAGACGGGGCGTTGAAATGTGATCCATGAAGGGAAGCGAACGCCCACCCTTGGAAGCGGAAGAGTGGACGGAAGACCCGTAGAATGCGGGGCGGTCATGGACAGCACATGAAACGCGGAACGGCGGCCGCGGCAATGGAGCATTGTCACATTCTCGTGATGTCCATGGCGATTTTGCACAGGGTACTGCCTGTTTTGCAGAGCGACGCTTTCATTCGAACGGGCATGCTGGCGAGGGGAGTTCAGTGGTCTTCTGTGAGGTGAACTGCCCGGATTTGAAAATCCTCGTGTCATCCCCTATGCGACTCCTGCTTATCTCATCTTCCGCCATGCTTCTGTTCGCGGGAGCGGGGCAAATGGCAAGCGCGGCGGCGGTCATCCTGGCAAACTCTCCCAATGCGAATGGTCAGCCGAATACCAACGCCAATCTGCCGGCCACCTTTGGCGACAACGTGAGTCTGGCGGCACCCGGGAGTGCGGTCTTTGCGACCTCCGCTGGCGTGGTAGGAGTTACGGGCACGCCAGACATCGGCCTGACGTGGTCTGCCACCGGCGGCAGTTCGGCGAACGCCTGGCAGTCACACGCGTGGACCAATGCCGGAGGTGGGGCTTTGCAGATGGATGGATCGCAATTGAACAGCACCTACTCCATCACTTTCACGCCGACAGCCACCACTGGGGTGGTGTTGGGCGGATTCAACTTCATCGGCGACACCAATAACGACAGTTATCAATACCGCGTGGATGTGGTGAATCTGATGACTTCACAGACGGTTTTCACCGCCTCCACCGATCTCTGGACGACGAACCGGAGCCTGGGATTCAACAACGCACCTGCGGTGAACATCGACTACACGGGGGAACTGGGGGTGGCCTACCGGATGGACTTGGTGCGCATCGGTGGGACGGGCACGGATGGCTCTACGGCAGGAAGCTCCCCGGTGGACATCGCGATCGACAATCTCAGGTTTGACCAAGTGCCGGAGCCCTCCCGCGTGATATTGTTGGGCCTTGCGGCTCTGGCGTGTGTGGGGAGGAGGGGGAAGTTGCGAGTTAGGAGTTAGGAACAGGGCGGGATGAAGACCCAAAAAAAGAGGCTCCGATCCCGAATTGCCGGGGGAGCCTCTTGATTGATCGGAGGGAAGCTGGCGATTACCAGCCGCCCATGACTTCCAGGGTGTAGCCCCGGAGGTACTCCGTTTCCGGAATG
>NZ_BATR01000103.1 GCF_000739655.1 Verrucomicrobium sp. BvORR106
CTAGGGAATGCGGAAACAAGAACCGAGACGGTTCTTCTACATTTCCTTGCGCAATACCGAGGATGTCTTGGCAACCAAGCGCTAAGCACAAAGCACCTTCTTCACCACGTGCCCATGCACATCCGTTAACCGGAACTGCCGGCCCTGAAACCGGAAGGTGAAGCGCTCGTGATCAATCCCCATGAGATGCATGAGGGTGGCCTGGAAGTCGTGCACGTGCACCTTGTCCTCCACCGCGTTAAATCCGAACTCATCGCTCGCCCCGTGGCTGATGCCGGGCTTGATGCCGCCGCCTGCCATCCAGAGGGTGAAAGCATAGGGGTGGTGGTCCCGGCCCCATTGTTTGGTGTCGGCGATTTTGCCTTGTAGGAACGGGGTGCGTCCAAACTCTCCGCCCCAGATCACGAGGGTGTCCTCAAGCAGGCCACGTTGTTTGAGATCCTTCACCAGCGCGGCGGATGGCGCATCGGTATCCTGGCACTGGATCTTGAGCTGGCTGTTCAGGTTGCGGTGCTGGTCCCAGCCCGCGTGCATGATTTGAGTGAAGCGGACGCCGCGCTCGGCCAGCCGGCGGGCCATGAGGCAGTTGTAAGCATAGCTGCCCTGGCGGTGCACCTCGGGACCGTACATGTCCAGGATGTGCTGCGGTTCCTTGCTGAAGTCCGTGAGCTCCGGCACGCTGGCCTGCATGCGGTAGGCCATCTCATACTGGGAGATGCGCGTGGCGATTTCTGGATCGCCTTGCTCCCGCAGCTTGATCTCGTTGAGCCTGGCCAGATCATCCAGGACTCCGCGGCGCACGCTGCGGCTCATCCCATCAGGATTGCTGAGGTAGAGCACCGGATCTCCACTCCCCCGGAACTTCACGCCTTGATACTTGGAGGGGAGGAAGCCGCTGCCCCAGTAGAAGTCATAGAAAATCTGCCCGCAGGATGCTTCCTTGTCGCGGGACGTCATCACCACGAAAGAAGGCAGGTCATTGGAATCACTTCCCAGACCGTAGCTCAACCAGGCGCCCATACTGGGGCGACCGGCCTGCTCGCCGCCGGTGAGGAAGTAGGTGATAGCCGGGGCGTGATTCACCGGCTCGGTGTGCATGGACTTGATGAAGCACAAGTCGTCCGCGATGGCGGCGGTGTGCGGCAGGAAGTCACTCACCCAGGCGCCGCTCTGACCGTGTTGGCTGAACTTGGAGATCTCACCCAGCACAGGACGGTCGGTCTGGCCGCCTGTCATAGTGCTGAAGCGTTTTCCGCCCGCCACCTCATCCGGGATCTGCTTGCCGTGCCACTCTCTGAGCTTGGGCTTGTAGTCAAAGAGGTCCACATGGGAGGGAGCCCCGTTTTGCAGCAGGTAGATGATCCGTTTCGCCTTTGGCGCAAAGTGGGGCAGCACTGGAGCCAGTTTGTCCGGCGGCAGGGCCAGCCCATCCCGTGTGAACAGCGATCCCAAGGCCATCGTGCCCAATCCCATGGCCGATTTCCCAAAGAGGGCGCGGCGGGTGAGGTGGAGTGGGTGATCGGTGAAGGGAGGCATTCGGGATAGGGCTTTGTAAAATCGAAGCAGGTCCGCCCCCCGTCGGCAATGGCGGATTGCCTGAGTATCCGGCGACTTGGATGGAGTATCTTCGCGCCCCAGTCGGGCTTGGCGGAGGTGCCACTACTTCACGGATTCGAACGTCAGCAGTACCACTTCGCTTGCCTGGGTTGAGGCACCGCCATCTGCACCTGGAGTGACACGACCCATGATGACCGTTTGTTTGTCCCAGAGGGTGACGCTGGTGGTGATTGCGCCTGAGCCCGGGCTCGCCTCAGACTTGATGTTAACATCGAGGGTGAAATCCTCAGGGCCAACGACTGGACTGACAATCAAGGATGAATGCGTGGTGCCTTTAAAATCGAATGGCAGATCCGTACGGTCCACCTTGGTCGTTTCCACCTGTCGTGACAATCGCTCCACGGCAGCATGTTTTTTGATTTCCTTGACCAGAATCTCTGTCTGCTCTGGCGTCATCACGCCCAACAGCACGAAGTTGTCGGTCTTGGGTGGCAATGTTGTTCCGGCGGATAGGGCGCTGCTTAACGGGACGACTTTCTCGATTCCGGAGGAAACCGGTGGCATGAATAGGTTGAACAGTTCTTGTAGCTTCCTGTTGTCCTCAGGAAGGTTCAACTTGAGGGCGATGCCTGAGACGGTCACGGGCTGGGTTCGAGACGTGTCGGGGTGTTCGTGTCCGGCAGTGCCTTGGCGATTTAGTTCGCGCTCCAAGTCTTCCAACTTGGTGGGGGCTCCAGCCGGTTTCACCAATCGCGAAGTGACGAACAGAAACAGCCGACAGCGGTCTTCGCCTGCGCCGAGATCAACACAGACAGTCTCTCCATCGGCAAGCGCGATATCAGATGAGGTGGTTGATGCAATCACCCGTTCTCCAGCAGGGAGGATGCCGTCCTTAATGATGGCATTGCTCTCAGCGATGCTTCTGCCTGCAAGACGTCGCAATTTTGCAGTCATACTGACTTGGACTTTCTTTCCGTCAGCAGTGCGCACAGGCTCGAACGAATTCTGAATGCCGACAAAATTGTCGTCGTTGAGACCCTTGCCTGCCTCATCAGGACGGCGCACTTCTCGGATGATCTCGACCACTGCCTTCTGGCCCATTCGTGTGGTGACAGAAGGGCTGCTGACCAGATTGACGCCTTTCTGCTGGCTGAAGAGTCGTATGATGTTCTGGTAGTCGGGATCGCTGAGAATCGCTTCATTGGCCCGACCATTCGCAGTGCGTTTTTCCTGAAGCGTCGCCAGGGCGGTGCTGGCTGGGCCTCCTTCTTCAGGTGGGGCGAGCAATTCGATCCAACGGGCTTCCAGTAACACTTGGAGGGGGGCGTGGGCGGAGAGTTGATCGAGCAGCCGGTCCACGTGGTCCAATTCCGCGGTCGTGGACTTAACGATAAGCATTGAGGACTTCGGAATGAAGACGGCGCTGCCTCCTTCTGGGAAGGAAATGCCAAGAAACTCGAGGATCTCTTTAGCCGTCTTGCCTTTGAAGTCCTCTCTGGCGGTCATGAAATCAGGCCGTACCCGGTAGGTGCGAATCTGAAGTTTGGCGTCTCCAGGTTTTGCATCGTTTGGGGTTGTTGACTTCGGTGTCGCCGCGGCTGTTTTTCCTTGCGAAAGAGGTTCCGCAAAACCTATCTGGGCCAGCAGTACCATCAGCCCAGCCGCCACCAGGGAATAGCCACCCATGAACCAGCGGCTGGTGCGCACTGAGACCGGGTGCCCCTTGAGCAAGGCGTGGATCCTGGCGCGCAGGTGCCGTGCTGGGCGGGAAGTCGCCATGGCGGATGATGCCATGGGCAGAGGCGCCGCAACGGATTGCGCCGCCACCGTCAGGAGCAGGTCTGCATAGTCGCTGGCTTCGCCCGGGAATTGAAGAGCTGCGTGATCGCAAATTTCTTCCCTTGCCTGCGCCCATTGAAGAGTGAGAGCGTGAAGGAAAGGATTCCACCAGAAGATGGCCCGTAGCAGTCCCAGGATGGCTGCCATCATCGTGTCGCCTCCCAAGCGGTGTTGCTCCTCGTGCCGCAGTACCCAGTTCCACTGAGCGGCGCTCCAGTCGCGCATGGACCCTTCTGGAATGGCGATGACGGGATGCCACCATCCCGCGACGCAGGGGCTGCCTTTGCCTTTGAAAAGTCGGATCGGGAAGGTGTTCGCACCTTTAGGGAGGGTTTTCCACTCGGCGGCATCAGGCCGCCGAAGCCGTCTTTGCCAAGAGAGGGCTTGCAGGGTGCTCATCAGGTGACCGGCCAAGCCCAATGCTGCTCCGGCTACCCACAGCATGCTCAAGAGTTTCATCCCATCCGCCAGAGTCCAGTTTCGCGAGGGCAAGGTGGTTGGTTGCAGCGGGGGGCTGGAGGAGGGGATGGCCGGTGAAGTTGTTGTTGTTACCTGAATCTTCCAGGTTCCCTGCGAAGATACGGCCGGTGAATCGGCATTCGTCACTGCAGGCTTGGGGAGGGCAATGGGAAGCCGTGGCCCGATCCAGGGCGAAATCATCCCCAGACTGATGGATGCCAGGACTGTCCATGCGCGAAACCGGGCGTCACGGAGAAACCACCGCACGAGTACCCAGCCCATGGCCGTGAAGGCGAGCAGATGGAGGGCGAGATTCCACCAGAGTACCGTGTTCATGGGCGGGCGTCCTTTCCAGCTGGCTTTTTGGCCTGAGCCACCATGTCTTTGAGCTCAGTCAGTTCTTTTTCTGAGATTTCCCCGTTCTCCACCAGGCACCGTACCAGGGCCAGGCTGCTGCCACCAAAGAAGCGCTCCTTCAGTGCGGCCAAGACGCTGCGGCGACCGTGGGACTCGGCGACGGCGGGCACATAGATGTGCGCACGGCTGGAGTCGTCGCGCTTCACCCAGCCTTTGGTCTCCAGGCGGGTGAGTTGGGTTTGTAAGGTGGCCCGGGAGATGGGCTCCTGCCGGTCCGCATTCACGGCCTCCAGCAGATCATTGAGCGAGGTCGGAGCCAGCCGCCAGAGCTGATCCATGATGGCCTGCTCCGAAGAGGAGAGCGCTGCTGGTGCCGATTTTTTGGACATGCGGAGATTCTTGCCGACAAATGTCAGAGTTGGCAAGATTAAAAGTAAGACAAATGTCGGATGTTGTGGCCGCGCTAAGGCAACTTCGGAGACCTTCCCTTGTCACGGGCGAGTGATGCTCTAGGGCTCGACTGTAGTCCGGCCCATGAAGTCGACGCCGGAAACCGGGTGAAGATGCACCTCGTCTCAGCACCTCCTGATCACGTCACTCATAATTCTGCCCGCACCATGAGAACTCGGAGATCATCTCCCAAGTGACTCGGAATATTTCAGCTGGCTCACGATCAAGGTTCTTCGGGTCAGCAGAGGTGAGCGAGCCATCTGAGGCAACACAGACAACTGGTCCTGGCACATAGCTTCGTCCAGTGTCATCCCCCTCGACCCAGCCACCCAGTGCCCCTGTGGTGCCGCACTCGATGTAGGTGCATGGATCGAAATTGTACCAGTATCGTCCGCTGGGAGCGGAGATGCCGAAATACCGCTGTTCATCCTTGAGTTGACCATTCTGGTCCATTTGCTGCAGGTCTTCAATTTGTTGTCCCACCTCAATCTTCCATTTCAGGTAGCCAGCATTTGCGTCGACATCAACAGCGTCGCCGGGACCTTCGAATGCGTCTCGTAACAAGGAAAAGAACTCGCTTAAGGCCAGACTCTCGTTGCTGGCGAATTTTCCGGCACGTCTGATCAAAGCAGAGAGATAGATCTCAAGGGGAGGCATGGTCTTTTCCTGCTTCTCCTTAGTGAGAGCTGCGATGTGTTTGTAAAAGTCCCGGTTCGTGTTCACAGAATGCAAACAGGCAATTTGAAAGTGAAGGTGACGCAGGCGGAACGCCGGGCATCAGGGCTATTTAGCTTCCGTCTTGCGGGCCAAGTGTGCCAGAGCTCCCGCTACCGCCAGTGAAAAGGGGACGAGGAGCATGATGTATCCCAAATAGACGGCTGCTGTTGCGATTCCCCATTTATTTCTACTTTGATGAATGGCGGCATCGATAGCATTCGCGAGGGTGTAGGGAAGCCCGAGTGTGAGCAAGGTCGTGCTGAAGACACGCTGGAATCTTCTTTTGCGCGGAGATGGCCAGGATTGCTTCCGAAAAGTTCGCGCAGCCAAGATGACGCTCAGGCAGAGCGGAGCACCCTGGACAAGACCAGCGAAAGTGCCGGAGATGAGATCTGCAGTCGTCATGGTCGGTTCTTCCGTGAGGTGGCCCAGTTGCTAAATCGCAGGAAATTGTTCGCCAATGAACTTCAACATCTTATCGCAGCGGTATTCTACCAAGTAGTCATGGAGGGAATCTCCACTTTCGTTCGCTTGATTCAAATCTGCACCGTGGTTGACCAGCCACAAGAACAAGTCGTGGTAGCCGAGTTGTGCGACTTCGAACAAAAGGGGCGTTCCAAACTTGTTCGACGCATTTAATGATGCCCCTTGGGCATGCAACCACTCGACGCCGGATAAATGGTCCTCAATCGCAAGAAAGTGCAGGACCGTCTCTCCAATGCCATTGCGCTCCTCCAGAAGATGGGGGTGAGTGCGGAGAAGGGCTGCCGCACTTGAGAAGTCACCTTGGGAGACCATGTTGCGGAGCTGATACCATTCTGGACTGGTCGTGCTCATGCGACAAGATCACTATCTCTTGTTTTTGAGTTGCTCTCTGCCTCCAGGAGTGCGCTGAGCACCGTGACTTGGGAGGTCAGAACGGCCGCTTCTTCGCTCCTCCCGAGTTTTGCGTACTCCCCAGCCGCTTCACTCCGCTCTTGGATCTCCCGCTCAATGAGCTCGGCCACGGCCTTGGAGCTCAGAATCAGACGGGAGACTTCGCCAGCACCAAGACCGCTGACGCTTCCGGCAATGACGGAGCTTGTGTTCGCGAGAGGCGTCGTTGCGGGTGGGGCCTCGGCATTCTCGATGGCAGCCAAAGTCTCGCGGAAGACGGCAATGAGGTGGCGCTGCCGTGACCCAAGCGCCTCCCGAAGTTTGACTCGGAGCAATGCCTTCCATTCTTCGACCGTCTTCATGGGTGCAATCTAGCCGATTTGCGGACGGTGGGTCAAACTGAAGGTTGCGGTGCTTCTATTCCGGAGCATCCACAAACAGTTCCCGATACCACTTGTTGTGCTCGTCAGCGGAGTAGCCAAAGCCCGCAGCCACAAACAGATCCCTCCAATCCCGCTTGGCGAGTTCAAAAATCGGGCCTTCTGCGGTGCCTGGACGGGAGAGCAGCTTCATGATGGCAAAGCGAATGCGGTCCATTCCCGCAGAGTCACTGTTCTCATGAAACGGAATGTTTTCCGATGCCTCGGCGAGCAGGCGATTTTTGACATGGGTGCATCGAGGCTCATCGAAAAGCCGGGCCGCGACTTTCTCACATCGTCTGGACAAGGGGATTGGCATGAAGAGGATCGCGATTTGGCTGGAGAAAGCGCATTAGGTCCGCGTGATTCAGAAGGACTCAAGTGTTCGCGTCAGTGCGTAGGGATACTTTGGTCATTTGGGTTCAGCAGAGGAAGCAAAGAACGGGTAGAGCCGACGTTCCTCGCCAATCTCATCGGTCTTCACTTCGGGCTCCCCGCCACGCCTGCCTGACCAGATGGGGCCGTATGAGGTGAAGCCCCGCAGGCCGACGATGACGGCTGGGGCGTTGGTGTTGAATTGAAGTTCCTTTGCAGCCTGATCGGCGGCTGTCCAGGCTAGCTTTGCCAGCGTTTCGCGCGTCTCTGCATCTTTGTGACTTTTCAGTTTGGGCACCTGGACGATGAAGGCAATCGAGTCTGGATTGTGACGGCAATAGGTGACGAAATCCGCGCTCAAAGCGAAGGACCCACCACTGCTTCCGGTGAAGTGGTCGGCGTGCAGAGTCTTGATGATTGAAGCGAACTTCTCTGCCGCCCGTTTGGCTGGTATCGAATTGCCGTGAGCCACGCCATCAGAACTGGTGGAGATCAGGGAGTTTGGCTCCTGAAATTCCATCTTGCCTGGGTAGTCCTTGCGGTCGCTGACGAAATACCCGACAACCAGGCAAATGGCGAGAAGGGCGGCACCAGAGACGAGTTTCTTGACGAGTATGGAAGCGAGCTTTTTAAGCATGATCGATATCAGGGGAGATGACGTCAGCGGAGGTGTCTGCTATGAAAGTGAAGGGCATTCAGTCTGCTCATGATTTGCTCCTCAAGATCTTCTCCATCGCTTTGCCCTTCGCAAGTTCGTCCACCAGCTTGTCCAGATAGCGGATCTCCCGCATGATCGGCTCTTCGATGTCTTCCACGCGAACGCCGCAAACCACGCCCTTGATCAGGGTGCGTGAGGGGTTCATCCCGGGAGCCTCATTGAAGAACGTTTCGAAGTCCTTCTGGGCTTCCAGCAGTGCATCCACCTCTTGCTGGCTATAGCCGGTCAGCCAAAGAATGATGGCATCAACTTCCTGCTTGGTCCGTCCCTTCTTTTCTGCCTTGGCGATGTAGAGAGGGTAGACACTCGCGAAGCTGGTCGTGTAAATGCGATGCTTGGTGGTCATGCGGAATGGAAGCTGGTGGAGTTGCGCGAAAGCAATTTGCGACACTTCTGGACGGTTCCAGTACTTCGAGGCAGAAGTGAAGGTCTGGAACTAAAATCAGCGACCGTCCCTTCAGGATGTCTGAAGCGCCGTTGGCAGTGGAGCGACTTCCATAGCTTTGATCAAGCCGTTTGCGACGGTGAAACGATGAGCCACCACGTTATCCGCAAGCAACGTCCCAGACAAGTCGAGTACCACCTGATGCACCTGCACTAAAACGCAACCGTCGTCTTCCTCATGAAAGGCGACCGGTTCGACGTGAGGATCAATCTCACTCCACTGTTCTGACCAGTAAGCGCGAACTTCCGCGGGGCCCTGGACAAATCCGCCCTTGAAAGCTTTCGGCCAAGTCACGTCAGGTGTCATGAGGGCGAGCGCGGCGTCAATGTTGCGTGCATTGAATGCCGCATAGGCGGCGCGAAGTACTTCGATTTTCGACGGAGATAGGTCAGGCATGGGGGTGGGGGAAATGAAGGGAAAGGTGTTTTTACACGTGGCAATATACGTTTAGAGAGGAGTAAGTGGACTGGTAGGAGGGGGGCGTGGTACATCCTCAGTCATTTGGATCCCTCTCAGGGGAGTCTGGAGTCAGGTCGAGGTTCAGTGGTAGGTTTCGCTGGACAAGAGCGCGCATGACGGAAACGGGAAGCTCGAACGAGCATGACTGCGGAGGGACCGCAAATTCGCAAAAGATGTCCGCCTGATACTTGGTTGTGAGGCGTTGCCACAGATCCGGGGCTTCAGGCAGCCTGCTCAACATGTACTCGACGCCTTCATGCCAAAGCGAATCGGGAGCTCCCCGGATGACCCACAACCAGGAACCATGCCGGCTGGTCATTTCGGTGCCATCGGGCAGTGTGAGAATTGTATTGGGGGCGTTCGATGAGGTCGGCTCAATCCCAAGCAATTCGGTCAATTCGGTCGGGTGCTCATCGGTGCTGAAGAAGCGCAGCGAAATCTCTGGCGCAGGAGGTGGGTCACCGAAAAACGCCTGCTCGATGAAGGTTCCTAATGTTTGGGAGTCTGTATCAGGCATGGCGGGCTTTGGGGTGAAGTGGAAAGCATGGAAGCACAGATTGTGTAAACATCGCCAGCACCGAATTATTTGACGACGGGACGCCGTGGAATCTGGTCAAGGTGATGAGGTCGCCGGCGTGTTACCTCGGCGGATGCAGACTATCATCATGGCGGAGCATGACGCAATCACCGGGAGAGATGGCGCTATCAAAGTCTTCCACAATGGTTCAGAAGCGGCTGTGCCATCTTGGTCGATGGCAATGAAATCGATGTGGTGAATGTAGGCGGAAAAGCCGAGCGGGACGATTGAGGCTACGATGGCAATACGTGCCAGCAGTTGCGCCTTGCCCAGCCAAGGTCCGGTGCGTGCAACCAGGGAGGCTCCGAAAGCGAGAATGGAGAGAACGGACGCGAGGGCGAAGCAGCTCCAAGCTGTCAGCCACCAAATGGGAGCGACTTCATCAGAGGGGGATGTTGTAGCAAGGAGGTGCACCATCAGTTGAGGGTTGGTTTGAGGGCCGTTCTCCGTGAAGATCTAGGCGGCGGGCATCAAGTGCAGGACTTATCCAATGTGTCACTGTTGGATTGTTCTGCTTCTTGGTACTCGTACCCAGGAGGTGTGAATGCCTGTTTGATTCGGGCGACGATCTCAATCTGTCGACCTCGTGTCCATTCTGGCAAGGTCGCCCATTGCTCACGGGATGGGAAGTAAATCACATGGTGCGCCTTGCCGCAGAGCATCTCTCCATTTATCCAAATGCGCTCCCAGTGTCCTTTGACCATTTCTTCGTAGTACATTTCATCCCTGCCTCGGTGCCCCGCGCGCCATCCGCGTTTCAGATCTTGATGCCGTGAAAAGTAACCGCAAACCAATACAATGCCGAGCAGACCACCGATCGCGGATAGCACCAGTAGAGGGGAGTGGTTCCATGCACACATCACGACGATTGCTGCGATCCAAAGAACAAAGAAGGAAACTGCAACGTATTTGATGATGGCTTTCACGCGATGCGAGGATTCACTGCGGCGATTGTATGGGCGAGTTATCGTGGCTGCAATGGACCTGCCTCGTAAACAAAACGTTTCCCGCGGGATTCAGGATTGTAACCTCCCTGCATCGCGCTTTCAATTGCTTTGGCCAGTCGGCCGTCATTGATTCGGAATCGCTGGTGCTGAGGCATGTCTCCGTGCCGGCAAGGGTCTATATCGAACTCTAACAGCAGTTCTCGGTGGCTTGGTTCGGGATGCTCGATGAGAATCGCCACGCCCAAGAGCGTGGGCGTGTCTTGAGCCCGGCCTCTAGTCCAGGTCGGCTGGCGAAGTACACTCCGGCGAAAGTTTATCTCGCCGACCTTGATGCTGCCTTTATTCATGAAGGATATGATCGGCTAAGGTTGAAAACGAAACGCGGAGTTATACATTGCGTCCACTTCCTTGTCAGACCAACGGCCCATCATGCTTGGCAATTTGATCTGCGGATGCAAACCAGGGAGCATGTTCTGCCCAATAAATATTTGCCTGGGGCCTTATGCCGGGATCAGAATCCAATAGCCCGCTTGGCACGACCCAGAACTGCCGATTGCGGCTCAACTTGGGAACAGGCGAGCCACAGTTCTTGCAAAAGCACCTCGGGAACCCCGGATTCTCACTGGTGTCCACAAACGTTTCGATGAGGTCTTCGCCCTGAGTCCATCGGACTGAACTTTCGGGAAATGCCAGGTTTGCGGCATGTATCGAGCCACTTGATTTTTGGCATGAACGGCAGTGACAATAGAGAAACTTAAGCGGTACTCCTGTAACCTCGAAGGCTACCTTGCCGCAAAGACACGACCCTGTGATGGGAGTCGCTTCTGTGTTGGCCTCTGTTGATTCCTGACGTGTGCTCATCGGATAGCGGTGAATTCTACGGTGTTTAGCAAATCCAAAAGCCTCCGACAAGGATGTATCCGATCGTGGCGGGAAGATCGAGTATGAATGACCAAGCTGTGCCCGCTGCCGCCACACCAAGCGCCCGCGGTCGGTTGGTCAGCTTTCGGTCGTAAAAGATGATCACCAGCAGTAGCCACTCGACCATCCGTATTGGGATGAGACCAAACATGAACGCCAGACTCTGGAAAGAAGAAGTGGCCCAGTTGAAATAGGGGTACCCGAACGCGATCCCAATCAGCGTCCTTGAGAGTCCTATTGGAAACCATAGTGTGGTGGCTTTCCCGTATAGTTTGGAGATCACGAACGCCGCTGTGCAATATCCAGCCAGCTTGATTGCTGCAAAGGCTAGGCCGCCTAGTTCTGGGTTATCGACTCCTGCAGGCATTGGAATGGCTTCGTTTCATGGATTGGCGATAGATAAATTCGATTGGCGGCCCCGGTGGTTGTCTCTGGCGTTTTGTCCCTCACCTAAGGGCTTGTGTGCTGTATTGGAGGAACGATCTTGGCGTAGATCAGAGTCTTTCGGGTCGGCGGGGCATAGATGTTCGAGGCGACCAAGGCCACTGCTGCACCGTCCGCAGTGATTTTTGGAGTGGAGGTGCGCAGTCCTGACTCGTCGAGAGAGAGGTATGCCATCTGAGCTTCCCGGTCTTCTGGTGAAATGACAATCGTCCAATGGCCATCGGCGACGTTGCGAAGGTATGCGACTCCGGAATCATCCGTCTGCACCTCGAAGCGGCTGGGCCGTGCGATGGAGCCAAAAACAACCGTCTGGAAGTACGCTCTGAGGGGTGTGTGAGAGAGTGGCATTTTGGAGCGAGCATCTACAGCGCGTATTGCTACGAGAGTGGTTCCGGAATGCTGGCACGATGACAGACACGATGTCGCTATGAGGGCGATCAGGAGGAAAAACTTTTTGCTCATGGTCCAATGGCGATTGTCTTCTTTTCTTGGGGGGTGCCTTGTCCATTCTTACCGGACCAGTGCTGAAGTTCAGCTGCGACTGGCCAATCTTTGCGACGATCTAAGCTTGGGGATGTTGCCAGCTCTTGTAGACCGCTTCCAGGCTGTAACCGTCCGGATCAAAAACGTTCGCGGCGCAGTAGCGGGGATCGTAGTACAAGCGAGCAGCAGGTTTGCCGTTGTCGGTGGCGCCCGCAGCCATTGCCGCATTGTAGAAGGCGTCTACCTCGGCCTGGCTCTTGGCGACAAAGCCGACGTGCGCAGCCTTGGCGTCTGCCTCTCCCTGCCTGAGCCAGAAGAAGACGCGGCCCTCCCGTCCGAAGCCCTTGAGATCGGGGTGGCCGGGTGGGCCATCCTTGCCGTCGTAGTCGATCACATGCTCGATGCCGAGCGGATTGAGCGCCGCTTCGTAAAAGGCAATGGATCGATCGATATCCCTGACCGTTATGAAGACGTGGTCGAGCATGGGTCCTTGTTTTTGTTGATGGATTGTAAGGCGTTGTGGTGACGTCTGTCGATAGAGGCGTTGCAGATACTCTGGTGCGCATGCCAATGGACGTCGCTTGCATCCCATCCGGGATGCAATTACCCTTTTTGATCATCCGGAGGTGTCAGTCGCTCCGCTCCTTCAACCTCCGGCATCGGAAGGCATGACGGGAGGGCGATCTGATCATCCGAAACAATATTTCTACTTCCCAGTGGAGAGATGCCCCCTCGCACATGCGGTTTGTTGATAGCTTGCCGATCAGACCAGAAACTACACCTTCGCCACCACCAAGCTCGAATCCACGCCGCCAAATCCAAACGAGTTGAGTAGCGCGGCCCGCACTTCTGCCTCGCGCCCATGATTGGGCACGTAGTCCAGGGGGGCGCAGTTGGTCTTTTCGAAATGGAGGGTAGGGGGGAGCCAGCTGTTTTCCATACCCAGGAGGGTGATGGCACACTCCATGGCCCCGGCAGCGCCGAGGGCGTGGCCGGTATAGGGCTTGGTGCCTGAGGTAGGGGGCGCATCGGGGCCAAAAAGGGCGGCGATCTGTGCGGCCTCATTCACATCGTTCTGCGGCGTGCTGCTCGCGTGCGCGCTGACGTAGGCGATGTCGGAAGCGTTGAGCCGTGCGTCATCCAGAGCCATCTGCATGGTGCGGTAAAGCGGCTCACCATCCGGGCGGGGGATGGTCATGTGGTGGGCCTCACTGGTGAGGCTGAAGCCCACCAGCTCGGCGTAGATCCTGGCGCCACGGCGGGTGGCGTGCTCATAGCTCTCGACTACGAAGCAGGCGGCTCCTTCACCCATGACAAAGCCGTCGCGGCCCACATCGAAGGGGCGGCAGGCGTGGGCGATAGGATCGCCCTGCCAGCGGCTCATGGTGTGGATGAGATCAAACGCCGTGAAGGTAAGGGGGCTCAAAGGGGCCTCGGAAGCCCCCGCAATGATGACATCGGCATGGCCTTCACGAATCAGCCGCAGCGCATCGCCCAGAGCCACGTTGCCGCTGGCGCAGCTGTTGGAGTGGGTGGTAGCCGGTCCTTGGAGGCCGAAGTGGATGGAGATGTTGCTGTGTGTGGAGCCCCCGTAGATCTGCAGGGCGAGAGCCCGGGGCACGCTCTTGATGCCTTCTGTGAGAAACTTGGCGTGATGGCGTTCGGCATCGGCGATGCCGCCCAAGGCGCTGCCAAAGCTCACGCCGATGCGGGGATGCCTGGAGCCGGGGGCAAGATCCAGGCCGGCATCTTCAATGGCGAGCTTCGTGCCCACCATGGCGAACTGGGTGCAGCGGTCCCAGCGCTTGGCTTCGTGGGAGGGAAACCACTGGCTGACGTCGAAGTCCGGCATTTCCGCTGCGCACTGCGCCTTGTTGGCGCTGACATCGAAGCATCGGACACGAGCGATGGGGCTCTTCTCTGCCAGCAGGCCCTGCCAGAAGGCGACCTTGCCCGTGCCGATGGGCGTGACGGGGCCGATGCCGGTGATGACAGCGCGGCGTGAGTCGGGGGAGCGGGGAATGTCTCGGCTGACAGGCACAGGTTAGCCTTTGAAGATCACAAACTTGCGCATGGCGTAGTTCACCATGAACGAGGTGAATACGAATGCCAGCTGCGCCACGGCGCTGGGGACTGCATAGCGGCCCACTAGAAAGTCAATGACCCACAGTCCGGGGAAGAAACCGCAGGCCGCCACGCCAAAGAAGAGAGCCATCTCCTTCCACTTGCTGTGGCGACCAGGGGTGAAGACAAACAGGATGTTCGTGAAGTACGCGGCCACCGCGCCAAAGGGGAACGCGAGGATGTTGTTGAGCAGCAGATTGTGCTTTCTCGCTTCCTCGGTCAGGACGGCTCCGTCAACCACCAGACCCTTGAGCGCCGGGAAGATGGTGAAAGAAAGCACGGCGACCAGGCCCTGATGAATGACGGTGGCGATGACACCGCAGGTGGCGTACACCATGAACTGGACGAAGGGGGGCACATCACGGTTCCGTACCCGGGTCAGAATGGTTTTTAGGTCATTCTTGAGCAAGAACGTGAACGTCTCAGAGAGGGCGGAAGTCATGTGGCGGCAGGGGATGTAGCCCAATCCGGCGCGGCAGCAAGGGAATGCGGAGGCGTGAGTCTGAACTTTCACTCACCGAACCGGGATTTCCACTCCACCAGGCGCTCCTGCACGTGCGCCCGGCGCTGACCGGGACTGAGCTCCCAGACCAGGGGGGTGCCCTTGGGAACGAGGGGGAGGAGCGTGTCAAAATCCACCCCGCCGCCGGTGAAGGGAATGCGGTGGTCCCGGGCGGGCCACTCCACATCATGCACATGGCAGCCGAGCAGACGGGGGGCGATTTCCCCCAGAAGCTCCGCGTGGTTCAGTAGACCCAGGTTCGCCTTGCGCTGGACGTGGCCAAAGTCATGCCAGAAGCCGATCCACGGGCAATCCCGGTAGTGGTTCAGCAAGCTCAGCATCTCAGGTTCGTTCGGCACCTGTTCGAAGTGACTGCGGGTCTCGACCCCGAGGACGATCTGGTATTGCTCACACTTGGGCAGCAGTTCATCCAGCGCGGCGCGGGCGAGGTCGAGATAGGGTTGGGAGAGCTTGGTCCGCTTCTCCACGAACTCCAGTTTCAATGCGGTGTACTCCCGGGAATAGATCTTTCCCGCCTGCGTCAGAGCCTCAAGCTTGGTGGTGTAGCTCTTCATGGGCACGCTGCCCAGGTGTAGCACGACCCGCCGTGCCCCGAGCCGGGCCGTCATCTCCAGAGTCGCCTCCGTGAGATTCAGGGCGCGGAAACGCTCCGACTCGCGGTGGGAGGTGAACTCAAACGCATCGGGCGCATCCATCATGACCTCCACCGGTGGCGGGCAGAAGTTATGCACGCTGGAGACCTGGATGACCTTCTGCTCCACCGCCTGGAGCAGGCCGGGCAGGTGGGACACCTTCAGCCCATGGCTGACCTCGATGTGATCGAAGCCCAGCATCCGGGCCTCCATGGCAAGCTGCATGCCCTCCTCATGGCGGTGGCTGTTCCAGCAAGTGGAGAGGGAAAGCATGGGGGAAAGTTAAAAGTTAAGAGTGAGAAGTTAAAAGTTCAGAGAAGCGGGCCTTAGTCAGAGGGCTGTTGAACAGGGGCCTCGTGCTTGGTGGTCATCTCATCACTCATCACATCTAACGCTTAACCACTCGTGCTACTCTTTCACGCGCTCGGTGACAGCACCAAGCATGCTGAGCTTCTCATCCAGGTGCTCGTAACCACGATCAATGTGATAGAGGCGGTGGATTTCGGTGGTGCCTTTGGCGGCGAGGCCGGCGAGCACGAGGGCGGCGGAGGCGCGCAGATCGCTCGCCATGACCGGAGCACCGCTGAGGGTTTCCACGCCCGTGATGCGGGCGGTGTCGCCGTCGAGCTCGATGTTGGCTCCCATGCGCTTCAGCTCAGACACATGCATGAAGCGCTGGGGGAAGATGGTTTCCTTGATGCTGCTGAGGCCGGGGATGAGGCAGGCCAGAGCGCAGAACTGGGCCTGCATGTCCGTGGGGAAGCCGGGGTAGACCCGCGTCGTGAGATGGAAGCCCTTGGGCGAGCCGCTGCCGGGCATGATGGTCACGCTGTCCTTCGTGGAGGTGACCTCGTACCCTGAGGCCAGGAGGGTGTCCGTCACATTCTTCAGGTGGGCGGGCACGACCCGCTTCACCATCACGCCGTCACCAAAGATGGCACCGGCAACGAGGAAAGTACCTGCCTCGATGCGGTCTGGAATGACGGTGTGCTCCGCACCATGCAGCTCTTTGACGCCTTCGACGACGATCCGCGTGGTGCCGGCACCTTCGATCTTGGCCCCCATCTTGATCAGGAAGTTGGCAAGGTCTTCCACCTCGGGTTCTGCAGCAGCCCCTTCGATGATGGTCGTGCCCTTGGTGAGCACGGCGGCCATGAGCACGTTGTCTGTGCCCAGCACCGTGGAGCCGAACTTGCCCAGCAGGTTCATGGTACAACCCTTGAGCGGCTTCTTGGCCTCAATGTGGATGTTGCCCCCGTCCATCTGCACCTTGGCGCCCAGATACTCCAGGCCCTTCAGGTGGAGGTCCACAGGGCGGTCGCCGATGACGCAGCCCCCGGGCATGGAGACGACGGCCTTGCGCAGACGGCCGGTGAGTGGGCCCATCACGCAGATGGAGGCGCGCATTTTCCTCACCAGGTCATAAGGCGTGTCGGGGATGATCTTCTCCGCCTTGACGTTCACCGTGCCGCTGGCGCGCTCCACTTCGGCCCCCAGGGCGCGGAGGATCTGCAGCATGTAGTTCGTATCGCTCAGGTCAGGCACCTGGCGGATCACGCAATCATCCTTGGTCAGCAGCGTGGCCGCCAGGATGGGCAGGGAGGAGTTCTTGGAGCCACTGATGAGAACCTTGCCGCGCAGACGGTTGCCGCCGTGAACGATGAGCTTTTCCATGAGAGAGGAGTTAGGGGAGAGGGGTCAGGAGGGAAGTGAGGGAAGTGAGGGAAGTGAGGGAGAGTCGTCCGCACTGCCTGCGTCATCCGGTGAGGCCGGTGGAGCGGGAGGCAGGGGAGGGCGGCGGGCAAAGACGAACCGGGGAATGCCCGCGAGATCCTCGGCCGACTGGATGGCCTGAAATCCGAGTTTCTGCAAGCGTTCGCTGACGGCAGATGCTTGATCGTAGTGGAGCTCGAGGGCCAGCAGGCCGTTCTCCGTAAGGTGCTCTGGAGCCGTCTCCAGCAGTCGGTCCACGATGACCAGCCCGTCCGGGCCTCCGTCGAGTGCCAGGTTCGGGTCGTGCGCCACTTCACGGCTGATCTCCTTGAGTTCGGCCGTGGGGATGTACGGGAGATTGGCCACGATCAGGTCGAAGGCACCATCGGCGTGCTCCAGCAGGTCGCTGCGTACAAGGCGTACTTTTTGCCCATTGAGACCGAGCCGTCCGGCATTCAGTCGGGCCAGCTCTAAGGCATCTTCTGAGATGTCCACCAGCAGCACTTCGGCGGCAGGCCAGGCCTTGGCGAGGGAAAGGCCGATGCATCCCGATCCGGTGCCGACGTCCAGAAGGCGATGGGGAGGTGCACCTTTAGGAAACCATTTATCCACCAGCAGATGCACGAGATGTTCCGTCTCAGGCCGGGGAATGAGGGCGCGGTGATCGCAGACAAACTCGCTGTCGTGGAACTCCACCGTGCCCAGCAGGTGTTGCAGGGGTTCACCCTCGCCGCGTCGCTTCAGGAGCACACGCAGCGGCTGTAGTTCTGGCTCGGCGAGCGTCTGGTCAAACCGGAGATACAGATCCAGCCGACGGCAGCCCAACACATGGGCCAGGAGGTGCTCCATGTTCAGTCGCGCATCTTCCACCCCGCGTTTGGCGAGGTAGTCCGCGCCAGATTGCAGGGTCTCCAGAAGCAGCTTCATGAACTGCGTTCCGTAGCAGGGAATGCAATTCAGTAAAAAGTAAAAAGTGAAAACTGAAAAGTTTCCAGGGGGGCCTGAGTACTCAGGGCCCGGTCTTTCAACCTCCCTCATCCACGCTGCGGAGGCGGCGGCTCAGGCCGCGCATGACGTGGATGGCGAAGTTTGGCACCTCGTGCACCATGAACTCGAAACGCTTTTCGTTGATGGGGATGAGCACGCAGTCCACGCTGGCCGTGGCGGTGGCGGTGCGGGGGCCGTTCTCGATGATGGCCATCTCGCCGAAGAAGCCATCCGCCTTCACCACTTCTACCAGGCGGCCTTTGACCTTCAGTTCCACCTCACCCTCTTTGACGACATAGAGGGAGTCACCGTCTTCCCCTTCGGAAAAGATGACCGTGCCAGCTGGAAACGGAACAGGCGGGGTGTCGGCTTCGAAAATGTTGGGTAGTCTCATGGAGGTGTCAGGAGGAAGGGCTGGGAGTCGGAGGGGGCCAATGCCTTGACCAGTAAAACAGCGATTTCAAAGGCTGCCAGAACGGGTTGATGGCAAAAATGCTCCCCATCGCTCACCGCAGGAATCGGGCCTTTGTGCGGGGGTCAGTGGGGGTGAGCGGACGTTTTTTCCCCGAGCTGCTTGCCCAGCATGAACTCGATGTGTCTCTCCACGATGTCGCCCATGCTCATGCAGTCGTCGAAGACACCTGTGCCGTGGTACTCCCCGAGCTCTTTTTTCAGCTGCACCACCTTGGCCGGAGGCTCAGCGGGGTAGTGCTTCATGGCGCGGAAGAGGGAGCGGAGACGGGATTTCTCTGAGAGGTACCGTCTGGCGATGAGGCTGCGCTCCTCCTGCTGGTACTGCTGCATGGTGGCGTAGTTCAGGTACTTCGTGCAGAGCTTCACCACGGGGAGGTTCTCCTTGTAGAACTGGGGCAGGTACACGCTCTTGGCGCCCTCGTAGCTTTGCTGGTCGAAGTCGATGGCCCGTACGCGGTACTGGGTCTCCTCAAAGTCCGGCGTCATGTCCACCACGTAGTTGTAGCTGCGCATGTCCCCCAGCAGCCGGATGAAGCAGCGCTCGCTGAACTTCACGAACTCCTTGGCAATACGGACGCGGTTCACGTCCGAGCGCTCGAAGTATTCCCCAATGAAGACATCCCCCGGCACGCCGGCGATGTGCTCCTCGATCAAGGTGTCTTCATGCACCAGGTAGTTGATCCGGTTGGGGGAGAGCAGGTGCTCTAGTTCCAGGCCATACACCCGTGACGCGTCCGCCACCTTAATATAGAAGTGGTCGTAGTTGTCGTTGTACTCGTTGACCACGCGAATGCGGAAGGGCTTGCTGTTGCCAAACCCGCAGAAGTCCACCCGCTCTACATAGAGGTGGGGCACCGCCTTCAGGTCACCCGTTTTCAGCAGGGAGTAGATGCTGGTGAGGCGTGGCCACAGGTCTTTGAGCTGGGATCGCTCATACACCACGGTGTCCCAGAGGGTGCTGCGCCCCTCCTTGTCCATGAGCGGGTAGGCGCTCATGAAGCTCTGGAGGTCCCGGTAGAGCGCAGGAAGCGCGGCGAGGCGTCCGTAATGCCGGAGGTAGGTGCGGAGCTCATCACTGATGGTGATGAACTCTTTGCGACGCGTGATGGTGGGAGCTTCGTCCGGCATGGTAAAATTTTGAGGAGTCTAGCCTTAAAGAGTCTTGTCAGCACGCAGCAAACCTGCCATTAAATGCCGCCGTGAATTTTTGGCAGCTAATTCCGTGCCTCATCTCCGTTTCCAGTCTCGCACTGGCGGCGGATGAATTGCCGTTGCCAGTATTCGGCCCGCTCCCGGAGCGTGCGCCAGAGTCACAGAGCCAGGGGCTCCTCAGCCCCACGGCTGTGATCAAGCCGCCCACCAGTGGTCCGATTCTGGTGACCCCGGACATGTCCCGGCCCACCGTGGTGATTAAGCCCCCGCCTGCCGATGCCCCTGTGGCGGCGGCTGCAGTGAGGGAAGAGAAGGAAGTCCTTCCTCACATCACCGTGGGTGGCGTGTACACCCCTGGGAAGACGCCACGTGAGCTGGCCCAGGCAGAAGTCGAACGTCGCAATCAGGAAAAAGCCATCCGCCAGCAGATTGCGGAAGCGCATGTGAACGGCAGCACCACCCAGCTTCGGCAGGTGATCGTCATGAGCGGTCCCGTGGATACCTCCGTGGGTCGCTCTCCTACGCCCCCCAGTTCCAGTGCCCAGGGGACGAAGGTGACCCTCATCGGCATCGCGGGTAATGACGCGGTGATCAAGAACTTGGAGCCTTTCTTCGGTACGCCCGTTACGCCAGACAGCGAGAAGCGTCTGATCGAAGCCGTGAAGACGGATATCGCAGGCACAGGGATGGATGTCCGCATCGCCGGATGGTGGCCGCAGGAAGGCGTGATGGCCGTGAGTGTGGTACCCAAGGGCAGCTAGCCCGGTGCTTCAGGGCGTGACTCGCAGCCGGACGGTTCACCCGCCCGGCTTTTTTGTGCTCAATCGGAACCGCTTACTATTGGTTGCCGATGGGCCACCATGTTGAATGTTCGGTCAATGATTCGCCCGCTCAACATCGCCGCCATTGGAAACGAGATCGCCATCGCCTGGGAGGACGGCAAAGAGAGCTTCCTTCCCATGGAGAAGCTGCGCGCCGCCTCACCTAGTGCGGAAAACATTGGGGAGAGGGATCTGCTGGGGAAGCAGTATGGGGGCACTGATCAGAAAGAATACCCCGGCGTGACCGTCACCGGGTGGAAGTCGGTGGGCGGCTACGCGCTGCTGTTTGAGTTCAGCGACGGGCATTGCACCGGGATCTACCCGTTTGACTACCTTCGCCGTTTGGCTGACGAGTAGTTGAACCAGGAAGAAGGAGATGCCCATGCCGCAAGCTGTCGATGTGCCCGCTGTGCTGAGCCACCGCCTTGAAGGCAAAGGGCAGGGGGCGGGGCTGGGGTGCTCGCTCATTGCGGCCATTGTGCTGCTGGGGTTGGGTAGCTCCATCCTCTTCTACGGATCCACCGGGGCGGATAAGCGTTGGCTCGCCTGGCTGGTGGGTGGCGGTATGTGCTTTCTGGGCACGCTTTTCATCTGGTCCTGGATCACGCAGTTGCTCGCGGCAGGAACGACTCCAACCGTGGTGGAAGTCTCCGATTTACCTGTGCGAACGGGCGCCCCATTCAAGGTGGCGCTCATCCAGCCTGGACCTGCTGCACTGCGCTCTGTGAAAGTGCGGGTGATTTGCCGGGAGATCACCAGCAAGGTCGTCACCAAGCACATGGGCAAGGGGCGGGCACCTCGTAGACAGCGGTCGGTGGATGAAAAAATCCGCCATGAGCAGCTACTGGCCGACGCTCGGGAACTCCGGGTGGCGACCGGCGATACCTGGCACCAGATCTATGATGTCACCCTGCCAGCAGGGCTGCCCGGCACAGGGCTGGCGCAGACGCCACAGGTCCGGTGGACCGTTGAGTTGACCGGCAAGCTCTACGGGATGGGCCGGTTTTATCGCATCCATGAGCTGGATGTGGCGGAAGGTTGACGCTTTTGGCGACCTTTTCCGGGCGCGGCGGCATGTCTTGTGCTTGGTTGGGACACAAGACCTTGGAAACGAATCCCGCCTCAACACTGATCGAACATGGATTTAAACTCCTTGATGAGGAGTTGTCCTTTCTCATGGAAGCCTTTGCCGCGGCCCTGCGCCGGATTGGCGAGCCCGAACTGGCCGACCGCATGCCCTGGACGGGGCAGCCGCTGCCAGAACAATCCGGGCCCAATCGACCGCTGTGCCAAGCCTACTCCACGGCCTTCCAGCTGCTGAACCTTGTCGAGGAGCGCGTCGCCCTGCAGGTGCGACGGCTCCGCGAAAAGGACCTCGGGCCGCTGGCGGAGCGGGGACTGTGGCCAGACAAGCTGGCCGCCATGCAGGGTCTGAATCTGGACGCCCGGGCCATCGTGGAAATCATGAAATCCGTGCGCGTGGAGCCCGTGCTCACGGCGCACCCGACGGAGGCCAAGCGCGACAGCGTGCGCGAGCGGCATCGCGAAATTTACGACCTGCTGGAGCGTCGGGAGAACCCGGCTTTCACTCCTCGTGAGCAAGAGCGTGTGCGCGGCTTCCTGGAGGCTCAGCTGGAGTCCCTCTGGCGTACCGGGGAAATCCACGTCACCCGGCCCAGCATCGCTGAGGAGCTGGAGAATGCCCTCTTCTTCTTGCGGGAGGTCTTCCCGGAGGCGGTCACTCGTACCCGGACCCATCTGCGCGAAGCTTGGATCGCGGCGGGGCTCGACCCCGTGGCATTGAAGGATCTGCCGCCCTTGATCCGCTTTGGTACCTGGATTGGCGGTGACCGTGACGGGCATCCGTTTGTGACTGCTGAGGTTACCAAGTCCTCCCTGCAATCCCTGCGCAACAACGCGCTCCGTCTCTTTGCCCGCAAGCTGGACCGCCTAGCCTACAATCTCCCGCTGAGCAAACACTTCCAGGAAGTGCCTGCGGTGTTGGAGGAACTCGTGGCCCGTCTGGTGAAAGAGCTGGAAGGGCACGAGGTCGTGGATGTGCCAGCCCTGCTGGATCACCACGATGAGGAGCCCTGGCGTCTGGCCGCCTCCCTTATGCGGGGCAAGCTGCTGCTGACGCGCGATCACCCCGAGGCGACCACGGTCTATGCCGAACCCGGTGCGCTGGATGCGGATCTTCGCCTGCTGGCGGAATGTCTGAGCGCGGTGGGGGCTGAGCACCTGGTGCAGGACTATGTGGACCCCTTGCGCCATCAGTTGGCCGCCTTTGGCTTCCATTCTGCGGTGCTGGACGTGCGGCAGAATTCGGCTTTTCACGAGAAGGCGCTCACCCAGCTTCTGGTAAAGGCGGGCGTGCCCAATGCGGCCACCTTCCCCAGTTGGTCGGAAGGCGAGAAACGGGCGCTGTTGGACCACGAACTGGCCTCACCCCGCCCGTTCCTTTCCCCCGGTCTCTCGGCGGGGCCGGATGCGGATGCGGTGATAGAGTGTTATCGCGTGCTGGCAGAGTATCGTGCCCGCTATGGTGGGGCTGGACTCGGCTCGCTGATTGTTTCCATGACCCGCGGGGTGAATGACCTCCTCACGGTCTATGTGCTGGCACGGGAGGCGGGTTTGATTGAGCTCACCCCGCAGGGCCTGCGCAGCCCGTTGCCGGTGGTGCCTCTGTTTGAGACCATGGACGATCTTGCCCATGCACCTGCCGTGGTGGACGATTTCCTCGCCCATCCGGTCACCCGTATCAGTCTCACGGGGGGTGGCGGCAGCAACACGCCTGACTTCCAGATGATGCTGGGCTACTCAGACTCCAACAAGGACTGCGGCATCTTCGCCAGCCAGTGGGGCCTGCATCGTGCGCAAGAAGCCTTGTTTGAGGTGACGCGCCGTCATGGCGTGCGCCCCGTCTTCTTCCACGGTCGTGGAGGCACAGTGGGCCGCGGCGCTGGTCCTACCCATTGGTTCATGGAGGCACTGCCTCATGGCTCACTCGGTGGCTCCTTCCGCATGACGGAGCAGGGTGAGACCATTTCCCAGAAGTACTCCCATCTCGGCTCTGCCACCTACCAGGTGGAGACGCTTACTGCTTCCGTATCCGCCGCCACGGCCAAGCATCGGCACGCGCCCAAGCCAGCCGATCCCTGCCGTGAGATCCTGGACCGGATCGCGGGCTACAGCATGGAGGCCTACCGTGGCCTCCTGCATGCGCCGGACTTCATCACCTTCTACCGCGAGGCGACACCCATTGATGCGCTGGAGAACTCCCGCATCGGTTCGCGTCCCTCCCGCCGCACCGGACGTGCCAGTTTGGAAGATCTGCGGGCCATTCCGTGGGTCTTCTCCTGGACTCAATCCCGCTTCTATCTGCCCGGCTGGTACGGGGTGGGTGCCGCCTTCGAGCGGCTCAAGGTTGAAGCTCCGGAAGACTATGCTGCTTTGGAAGGCAGCATCTCGGAGTCCAGCTTCCTCCGCTACGTTCTGACCAACATGGACGGCTCCATCGTCAGCGCGAATGAAGAGATCATGCTGGCTTACGGCTCCTTGGTTGCGGATGAAGCCATCCGGACGCGGTTCATGGAACAGATCATCGCTGAGTTTCATCGTACCCGCGATCATCTGGCGAACATTTTGCATGGCGGCGGGTTTGGCTCCCGACGGCCCCGCATGGCCCGCACGCTCCAGGTGCGCGAGGAGCCGCTCAAGGTGCTGCACCACCAGCAGGTGGCGCTGCTGAAAGAGTGGCGTGCGCTCACCGCAGCCGGGGACACCGCCGCTGCGGAGGCCATGATTCCAGATCTGTTGATCTCGATCAATGCCATTGCTTCGGGGTTGAGGACGACGGGATAGGGGATTCGGTGCGTCGGTGCGTCGGTGCGTCGGTGCGTCGGTGCGTCGGTGCGTCGGTGCGTCGGTTGGGGGTTCGAGGTATCTTGAGCCTCCAGCGTGATGCTGGCCTGCAGTGGGTCCTTCTTCGGGGGGGAGCAACACCTGGATGCGGAGCATCTTTGGGTCTGCGGCGAGAATCGCCGCTTTTGGGAGTCCTGTGTGGGGCAAGTAGCCTGTGTGTGCAGCGGAGTTCGTGAGTTTTATCGGGGACCAACAGGTAGGAGTACCTCACAAGGCCCTGCCAAAGCGGTGATTCTCACCGCAGTCCCAAAATCCTGCTTCGCAGGATCAGGCGGAGGATGCAGTGGGTAGTGGGGTGTGTGTTCGGCTTCCCGTTTCGCGGGGTACTGAACCGGCGGGACGCCAGTAGCACGCACCGGCTGGAAGCCGATGCCACTTTTCATTTCACTTGCACTCCGTCTCTTCAGCCGTATCCAGTGGCCAGTTCATCTCCTGAATGTCTCCCGTCGTCACACGCCCTAAATGGCAACACCGCTGGCTTTGGCTGCTCAAGCCAAAGGGCGCGGTGGTCAAGTGACGCGCTGGATGACTGAAACGTAAGCCATTAAGTGGCGCGATTTTCCCGGATCCAGCAGCAGGCTAGGTGCCTGCCAGGCTTCTCTCTTCTCTACCCGCCCGACGCTCCCAGCCTCGGGCGTTTTTGTTTTCATGCCCCAGTTTCGCATTGCTTTCCCTTGTCCCATTGACCCATGTCCCGCAGTTTCAAATCCTCGCTTCTAACCTTTCTGATCGTCGCTGGCAGTTCGCTGTTCTTCTGCTCTAAAGCCGTGTTCGTGAAGCTGGCCTACCGCTATGGGCTGGATGCCGTCACGACACTGGCGCTGCGCATGGCCATGGCCTTTCCGTTTTTTCTGATCGGTGGCATCTGGGCTTCGTCTGGCAAGCATGTGAAGCCGCTCACGGGTCGCGACTGGGCTCGACTGGCCTTAGTTGGATTTTGCGGATGGTACTTCTCCTCCGTCATCAACTTCATGGGCCTGGAGCACGTGAGCGTGGGCTTGGAGCGGATGATCTTGTACACCTATCCGTCCATTGTCCTGCTGGGTTCTGTGTTGATCTTGCGCAAGCCGTTGAAGTGGGGCGTAGCGGGAGCCATGTTGCTCTCCTACCTCGGCATCTTGATCGGCTACTATGCGGAGGCCAGTGCCAAAGCAGGTGGGGAGACTTGGCTGGGAGCGCTGCTGGTGTTCGGCAGTGCGATCTCGTATGCTATCTTCGTCCTGCTCAGTGGGGAAATGATCTCGCGAATCGGTCCCATCCGCTTCACCTCCTGCGTGGTGGGTTTCTCCTGCCTCTATGTCCTCATTCACTTTGTGCTCACGCATCCACCGGGGGCCATCTTAAAACTGCCTCCAGGTGCCTATGGCTGCGGGGTGGCTCTGGCCATTGCGGGGACGGTTATACCCTCTTACCTGTTCGGCATCGGGCTCAAGCGCGCCGGTGCCCAGGCCTTTGCGGTGATTGGGATGATCGGCCCCCTCGGCACCGTCGGCCTCGCCTGGATGCTCCTGGGAGAGGCCATCAATCCCGTGCAGGTGCTGGGACTGGCGCTGACCCTGGCGGGCGGAGTCATCGTGGCGATGAAGAAGTGAGGCAAGAGTGAGGAGTTAGAAGTTATGGGTTATGAGTGAAGAGCGCTGATTCGGCAGTTTCAGCGCCTCTTGCACTTAACCCTTAACTTCTAACGCTTAACCTTCACTTCACACCCCAATCTGCTCCTGAATCGCCGCTGCGATCTTGCCAGCCTGATCCTCGATGTACTCGGGATCGCGACCTTCGATGAGCAGGCGGATGAGAGGCTCGGTACCGGAGTAGCGCAGCAGCACGCGGCCGAGGCGGCCGAGCTTCTTCTCGGTTTGAATGATAAGAGCATTGGCGGCTTCCAGTTCCTGAATGGCCGGCTTGGATTTCACACGCAGGTTGCGCTTGGCCTGGGGGAAGGGGGAGAGCACTTTGCGGAGTTCGCTCAGCGGCTCGCCCGTCTCGGCCATGATCTTCAGGATCTGGAGGGCGGCGATGAGGCCATCCCCGGTGGAAGCGTGATCGCGGAAGACGATGTGACCGCTTTCCTCGGCACCAAAGTTGAGGTCCTGTTTCCGCATGGCGGCGATCACGTAGCGGTCGCCCACGTCGGTGCGGATCACCTTGCCACCCATGCCCGTGACGAGATCGTCCAGGCCGTAATTGCTCATGGTGGTGACCACGGCAGTGCTCTCGCGGAGGGTGCCTTTGCGCAGCATGGAGACCACGGCGATGGCGATCAGTTCATCACCGCTGAGGCGCTGGCCCAGTTCATCACACAGGGCCACGCGGTCGGCATCCCCATCGTGGGATACGCCGACCTGGGCTCCCGTTTGGGCGACGAGGGCCTCAATGATCTCCGGGTGGGTGCACCCGCAATGAAGGTTGATATTGGCTCCGTCCGGGGAGGAATGGAAGGGGATCACCTCGGCACCGAGGCGCTTCAGCGTCTCCGTGCTCGTGAAAGAGGCGGCCCCGTTCGCGTTATCGAGGGCGATCTTCATGCCGTTGAGCCGGCGGCTCTGCATGGAAGCCATGGCGTGGGCGATGTAACGCTCGGCGGATCCTTGCAGCACGTGGGTGCGGCCGATGGCGGTCTCGTGCGGTCGGTTGGCCAGCAGAGCCTCATTTGACATGGCGGCCTCGATGAGCAGTTCCTCGTCATCCGTCAGCTTGTAGCCGTCACCGCCCACGAACTTGATGCCGTTGTCGTAGAAAGGGTTGTGGGAGGCGGAAACGACCGCGCCAAAGCTGGCTCCCTCCTGTTGGGTGATCAGCGCCACTGCCGGAGTGGGGACCAGTCCACACAGGTGCACATCCACCCCCATGGAGTTGAGACCTGCCACGAGGGCCGCCTCCAGCATGTCTCCGGAGAGGCGGGAATCACGGCCCACGATGCAGCAGGGGCGGGCACCTCTGCGGGATGCCCCCTGGCCAAGCACCTTGGCAGCCGCCTGACCCAGGCGCATGACGAATTCCGGCGTCATGGGGTGTTTGTTGGCCACTCCTCGCACACCGTCGGTACCAAAGTATTGTCGCTTCGCTGACATGGGAGGGCGGTTGTACCTCAAATGCCCGGCGAAGTCAAAAGCGAGCTGGGGTGGTATTTGGCGCACTTTTGCCAGGGAACCCCTGCCCGCTGATGGCGGGGCAGGGGAGCGGGATGAAATCAACGGTGGGTCCTGATGGCAAAGCGCCGCGGATTCAGCGAACGCTCGCGGCGCGTGCTTGGATCTCCTCGGACGTCAACAGTCGGTCGTAGATCGCGACCTCGGCCATTTTGCCAGCGAAGGGCCGCTGGAGCTGCCCCGGAGCTCGTCCTTCATTGTACCGGAGGCACCCGAACTGGATGGTGCAGGGAATCTCCGGGGCGAAGGGATCGGCTTCAGCTTTCCCCACCAGATGGCCATTCAGGTACAGCTCCATCTTCCCGTTCGTCTGTTGGGCTACCAGGTGGTGCCACTGATAGGGAAGAAACTTGGGCTCAGTGTAAATGTTGATCCCGCCGCCGCTGCCAGCGGGCCAGCGGGTGAGGTAGCGGACAATTCCTGGGCGTGGGCTCCGGCCGGGCTGGCGCACGGCCAGTTCCAGCAGTTCCAGGTGATCGTTCGGGGCTTTGCCAGTCGTCAGGGCGAAGAGGCTCATTTGTTCGGTGGTGGTACTGGCAAACCACATCTCCACCGCATGGGCAGCACCTGGTGCCAGCCAGGGCTCAACGGCGGACATGGCCCCTGGGTTCGTCTTGCCCCCCAAATGGCCGACGGTTCGCGCGGTGGGAGATTCGGGCGAAGCGGGTTCGAGACGGACGCCGCCCACGAGGCGCAGTGCAGGGGCACCAGTGACTTCGTTCGGGATCAATCCCTGCTCCAGGCGGTCCATCCGCCAGTAGTGAACCGGGCGGGAGGCGATGATCTTTTCCTCGTACCCCGCGGCAAGTTGCAGCGGGGGAACGTGAAGCTCCGTGGCAGGCAGAAATCCGGCAGGATCCGGCGTTGTGGTGAGGATCTCGCCCGTGGAGGGGATCAACTTGGCGGACTGTTGAGCGGTGAGGAGTTCCGTGCGTACGCCTTCCTGACCTGGGATGCGGAGGGAGGCCTCGGCTTCGCCTTCAAACACGGCCACCTGGGTGTTGCCGTCTTTCCCGACGGAGACCCCCAGCTCTGTGCCCAGATCCGTCACGGCCCCGCCGGGGGTTTCAATGCAGAACCCTTCAGCACCTTTGGGCACTCGCAGCCGCACGCGACCATCGTGGCAGAGGACGCGATCCGCGGTGAGAAGGTCGAGTTTGGCTGGTCCTTCCACATGCAGCACGACCCCGCTGGCGAACATGAGGCTCAACCGGCCTGACTTCAGCACCAGAGGACCGGCCGTGAGGTTCATGCCGCTGGCTGGCGGCTGTGATCCCCAAGTGCCGCCCCCTTGGGCAGCCTCCACCTGCACCAGAACGGCCAAGGGAGGAGACTTGCGCAGGTCTCCTTCCGGACCGGTCGGACGCATGGTCATGTAGAACGTCAGAAATCCGGCCACAGCGATCGTGGCGGCAAGCCCCAGCCAAGGCCACTTCGCTGCCCCTTGGACTGGTTGAAGCGAGGGTTCATCATGAAGGGCGGCGCGCAAAGTAGCGTCAAACTCCTCGTCTTCATTGGAGTTGCCTGAGCCTGCGTTTTCGATGCCAAGGACCTCGCTCAATTCAAGCCAGCGGGGTTCCGGGGCTTGAGAAAGCCGGGCCTGAGTCAAGGTCCAGACTTGCTGGGCCAGCGCTGTGCGGAAGGGCTCGTCATCACGCACTCGTTGCAGAAGCTCGGCAGTCCGCTCCTCGTTGAGTCCGTGAGAGCCCTCCTGCCAGGCGATGAGGGCGTCTTGGAGGTCTTTTTCAAATGTTGATTCAGGATTCACTGGCAACCTCCTTTTCCACGCATTCGCGCAGCAGTTTCAGAGCTCGATATTGCAGTTGGTACACGGCACCGACGGTGGTTTGCATCTCCTCAGCGAGCGCGGTCGACTTCCCACCATCCATCCAGCCCCGCACGACCTGGCGCATGCGTTCAGGCAGCTTGTGAATGCAACCGAGCATGGCCTGAAGCTGTGCCGCCCCGGTGCGTCCCGCCTCTTCGTCCAGGTCTTTGGCCAGGAAGGTGGAGGCGTCTTTACGAAACTTTTCCAGGGCATCGTGCCGGCGGCCCGATTTCTCAAAGTACTTGAGCAGCTTGTTGCGGGCGATGCCGCGAAGCCAGGCTCCAAGATCTTGGTCGCGCCGAAACTTGGGGAGCCCGCGATAGGCGGCGATGAAAGTCTCCTGGGCCACATCATCCACGTCATCCAGATGGTACATCTGGCTTGCCAGATAGGCCCGCAGGGAGGGGCGGTAGGCATGAACGATGGTGAGAAACGCATCGGCATTGCCGTTCAGGACGGCCTGGATGGTTTCATTCAGCGTGGTTGGCGGGACCTCAGCCATTGCCCTAGTATTTCAGGGGCTGATGCCATTCTCACGAGAATTCCGGCGATTTCTTCCTAGTTCAGGGGCTGGGCTGCGGAAGGACAATTTTTTGTGAGATATGTCCCATGGTCAGAAAGTTTGGGGAGTAATCACCATGTTGATCCGCACTCTCCCATCTCCTGGTCGTCGTCACCTTCCTGCCATGCTGGTGGGTGCGGTGATGGCCATGTTGGCCCTTCCTGGACTGCACTTGGCTGGCGCGGCGGAGCCGTCGGGCAAGGTACGGTTCAATGAGCAGATCCGCCCCATCCTTTCTGACATGTGCTTTCACTGTCACGGGCCAGATGACAAGACCCGCGACGCGGATCTCCGGCTGGACACTCGCGAGGGAGCTCTGGAAAATCGCGCCATCGTTCCCGGCAAGCCTGATGAAAGCGAGGTGATGGTGCGTCTGCTCTCGCATGATCGATCAGAGATGATGCCTCCGCCGAAGGCCAAGAAGCCGCCTCTCACCGAGGCACAGGTGGCCACGATCCGCCGCTGGATCGAGCAGGGGGCCGAATACGAAGGGCATTGGGCCTTCTTGCCGCTGCGGCAGACTCCGCCTCCAGCCCCTAAGAACGAGGCTTGGTCTCGCAATGGAGTGGACCGGTTCATTTTGTCCCGACTGGAGAAGGAGGGGATTCAACCATCGCCTGAGGCAGACCGGGCCACGCTGATCCGGAGAGTCTCGTTGGATCTGACCGGGCTGCTGCCCACCCCGGCGGAGGTGAGGGCGTTTGAGAAAGACGCCGATCCACTGGCCTACGAGCGACTGGTGGACCGCTTGCTTGAGAGTCCTCATTATGGGGAGCGCTGGGGTCGTCATTGGCTGGACCAAGCCCGCTACGCTGATTCCAATGGGTACACCATCGATGGGGAGCGTGGCATGTGGCCTTACCGGGACTGGGTGATCAAGTCCCTCAATGACGACCTCCCGTTCGACCGCTTCACCATTGAGCAACTGGCAGGAGACCTGTTGCCCAAGCCGACCAGGAACCAGCTCATCGCCACTGCATTCCACCGGAACACGCTGATCAACGAAGAAGGTGGTACCGACCCAGAGCAGTTCCGCGTCGAAGCGGTGATGGATCGCGTGAACACCACCGGGGCGGTCTGGCTGGGGCTCACCGTGGGCTGTGCCCAGTGTCATACCCACAAGTTCGATCCCATAACGCATGAGGACTACTACCGCATGTATGCGTTCTTCAATCAGGGCACGGACGTGAACAACAAAGGGGCCTCCATGGAAGTGGGGAAAGGGGAGGTCTTTGGCAAGCCCGTCAAGGTCAGCCCGCAGCCTGCGCCACTGGCGAAGGACGACAAAGCTCCAGCCAGCTCGCAAGCGCCGGGCCCGGATGTCATTCACACCCGTCTCGCCAGCCTGAAGTGGCAGCCGGTCGAGTATGTGGAATACGACACTACGGCCAATGCCGGCCTCAAGCTGCTGCCGGACAACTCCCTCCTGGCGGACGGTGGTGGATCCTTCAATGACACCTATCGGGTCGTGGTGAAAAGCGCCCTGAAGAAAGTCGCGGCAGTGCGTCTCCGCGTGTTGACTCATGAATCCCTGCCCAAGGGAGGTCCAGGCCTGGCGGGGAATGGCAACTTTGTGCTCACCGACTTTGATGTCAGCCTGGGCGGAAAAGAATTGCCCATCAAGCTGGCTTCTTCGGACCACTTCCAGCCGAACTATCCCGCCCAAGCGGCGGCGGATGGCGACGCCAAAACCGGCTGGGCGATCAATGTGGCAAAAGGCTCGGCCAACGGAGCCAAGATGAATGCGGATCACGACGCAGTGTTCGTCCTGGAGCAGCCGGTGTCTTTGGACGGTCAGCAGCTGGAGGTGAAGCTCCATCACGATCTCAATGAGAAGTATCTCGTGGGGCGTTTTGCCCTGGATGTGGTGGAGGTCGTGCCGGACCTGCCCAAGTCGGTGCCTCAGGTGGCCAAGGTTCCAAACATACCCGCCACTACGGCCAAGAAGGCCAAGCCGGGTGCCACCGGTGACACGGCGGAGCTGATGATCATGAAGGATCTGGACACGCCACGGCAGACCTTCCTCTTCCAGCGGGGGGATTTCCTGCGTCCAGACAACAAGCTCGGACCGCTGGAGCCCGGGGTGATTGCTGCAGTGCAGGCGGTCATGCCGGAATCTCAACGCCAGGCCTCCTTGAAGAACCGTCTGGATCTGGCCCGCTGGTTGGTGAATCCCTCGAACCCGCTGACTCCCCGGGTCACGATGAACCGCCTGTGGATGCACTATTTCGGTCGCGGGATTGTGGAGACTGAGGAGGACTTTGGTTCCCAGGGCTCCACTCCGGTGCATCCGGAGCTGCTGGACTGGCTGGCGGGGGAGTTCATCCGTCAGGGATGGAGCTTCAAGGCCATGCATCGGCTCGTGGTGAACTCCGCGACCTACCGGCAGAGCTCTCGCAGCCGTCCTGATTTGGCGGAAAAGGATCCGCGGAACCTCTTGCTGGCACGACAGGAGCGCGTGCGGGTGGAAGCGGAGATCATTCGTGATGCCGGACTCTGCGCCAGTGGTCTGCTGAACCCGGCGGTGGGCGGGCCGAGCGTGCGGCCGCCTCAGCCGGAGGGCGTGTATTCCTTTACCCAGAACAAGAAGAACTGGGTCACCGCCGTGGGACCGGATCGCTACCGGCGCGGCATGTACACGCTGTTCTATCGCAGCGCCCCGCATCCGCTGTTCACCACCTTTGATGCGCCGGACTTTCAGCAGGTCTGCACCCGGCGGTCACGATCCAACACGCCCCTCCAGGCACTGACGGTGGCTAATGACGAGGCGTTTGTGGAAATGGCGCGTGCCATGGCGGCCCGGCTCTGCAAGGAGCTGCCGGGGCCGGTCTATGCCGGACTCCGTGAGGGGCGGATAGCGCTCGCCTGTCGCCTCGCCTACGGCCGGGGTCCCTCCCTGGAAGAACTGAAGCTGCTGCAGAGGCTCTCTACCGATCTGCTGGGCGAGTATGGAAAAGACCGCGCTGCGGCTGAGGCCACCTGGGGGCCGGCTCCGCTGCCTGACAACGTGGCCCTGGCAGAAGCCGCCGCCCTCGTCGGTGTCACCCGTGCCCTCCTGAATACGGACGCCTTTGTCACCCGGGAGTGATTCCTGAATCTGCCAACCTTTTGATCACCTGCTCATGAATCACTGCACTCCACAACTGCTCGCCGAGACGGAACGCCGCATGGTGCACGACCAGACGCGACGTCATTTCCTCGGTCGCTGTGGCATTGGCCTCGGCTCCCTGGCATTGAATCACCTGCTGCAGCAGGACGGATTCGGAGCCATGGCCCCGGGAAGCTTGAAGATTGATCCCGCCAAGCCGATGTCGCCGCGGGCCGCCCCTCAGGCCGCGACGGCCAAGAATGTGATCTTCCTCTTCATGGCCGGCGGTCCCAGCCAGTTTGAACTGTTTTCCGATAAGCCGCGTCTTCGTGAGTTCAGCGGGCAAGCCCCTCCGGCCAGTTTGATGGCAGGCAAGCGGTTCGCCTTCCTGAAAGGCAACGAGACGTTGCTGGGCTCGAACCGCAAGTTTGCGCAGTACGGGCAGAGCGGCATGACCTTGAGCGAACTGCTCCCTCACCACCAGAAGATCGTGGATGACGTGTGCTGGCTGCGCGGGGTGAGCACGGATGTGTTCAACCACGGCCCGGCCAAGCTCTTCATGAACACGGGATTTCAGGTGCCGGGGCGACCCAGCCTGGGAGCCTGGCTCACTTACGGACTGGGCAGCGAGTCCCAGGATCTGCCCGGCTTTGTGGTGCTGCAGAGCGGACCCCGTGGTCCGCGTGGTGGGAACTCCCTGTGGAGCAGCGGCTTCCTGCCGACCTCTTATCAAGGGGTGCCCTTCCGCAGCAGCGGAGATCCCATCTTAAACCTGCGCAGCCCTCAGGGTATGTCCCCGGGTCGGGAGAGAAAACTCTATGACACGGTGGCGGCGCTGAATCGCAGCCGTCTGGATGAAGTGGGGGACCCGGAGATCATGACGCGCATCAACGCCTATGAAATGGCTGCCCGCATGCAGACCAGTGCCCCGGAACTGATGGACCTCAGCAAGGAGTCTGCCTCCACCCTGGATCTCTACGGGGTGAAGGCGGGGCAGCCCAGCTTTGCCACCAACTGCCTGCTGGCCCGCCGGTTGGTTGAGCGTGGCACGCGGTTCGTGCAGCTCTATCACACAGACTGGGATCATCACGGGGACCAGAAGAACAACCTGAGCGATGCCCTGGAGCAGCGGTGCGATGAAGTGGATCAGGCCGCTGCTGCGCTGGTCATGGACCTGAAACAGCGGGGCATGTTGAAGGACACTCTGGTGATCTGGGGCGGCGAGTTCGGACGCACGCCGATGGGGGAGGTGCGGCAGACGGTCGGCCGGGACCACCACATCGAAGGGTTCACCATGTGGATGGCGGGTGGCGGGGTCAAACCCGGCTGCCTTCACGGTGAAACCGATGAGCTGGGCTTCGGCGTCACCCAGGACCGGGTGCATGTGCACGACCTGAATGCCACCATCCTGCACCTGCTGGGCTTTGATCACGAGCGGCTGACTTACCGCTTCCAGGGGCGGGACTTCCGCCTCACGGATGTGCACGGAGAGGTGGTGAAGGGAATTCTGGGGTAGTCGAAGAAATTGAATTAACCGCAGAGACACAGAGGGCACCGAGGTTTTGGGAATTGGAACTGAGATTCTAAAATCCTGAAATTCTCTGTGCCCTCTGTGTCTCTGTGGCTAATCTAGCGGTCCTTTCCTTCCAGACATGACCTACCTCGATAAGCTCCGCCATCGCATCGCAGTTACCGGATCCGGCCTCTGTGTCGGCTTGGACATCCGCCTGGAGAAGGCAGACGACGCTGCCCGGGCGTTCATCGCGGACGTCATCACTCAGACGGCTCCCTACACGGCGGTGTACAAGCCCAACTCGGCCTACTTTGAGGCGCTGGGCTGGGAGGGGATGAAGCTCCTTCAGGAAACGATCGCCCTCATCCCCAAGGACATCCCGGTGATCCTGGATGCCAAGCGCGGCGATATTGGCGAGACCCAGCGGTACTACGCGAAGGCTTGTTTCGACATCCTCGGCGCTGACGCCGTCACGCTCAATCCGTACATGGGACGGGACACCCTGGAGCCGTTCTTGGATTATCAGGACAAGGGCATCTATCTTCTGGGGGTGACCTCCAATCCGGGAGCAGTCGATATTGAACTGCAAACCTTACTGGGTGGGGGACAGGTGTTTGAGCTCGTGGGCAAGATGACCGCCCAGCATCCCCAAGCCGGTCTGGTGCTGGGGCTGACCAACGCCACGCCGGAAACGCTGGCCCGCATTCCCGATGTGCCTTTGCTCATTCCCGGGTTGGGAGCCCAGGGTGGGGACATCGCCGCGCTTCATGGCGCGGCCCGCACGGCGCCTTCCGTGGTGAATGTCTCACGTGGCATTCTTTATGCCGAGCCGGAGCTGACCTTTGCCCAGAAGGCCGAGAAGTGGGCCCGGGTGATCGCAGGCAAGTGAGGACCGTCACTTCCCCTTGAGGGTAAATTGGGATTTCCCGGACACGGGAACGTCAAATTTTCCCGGCGGACCTTGCGTTCCGCTCCGGCTTCGCTTTGGTGTGGGCTCTCTATGAAGTCTCCCATCACTGTTGCTGTCACCGGAGCGGCTGGCCAGATCGGCTACTCCCTGCTTTTCCGCATCGCCTCCGGTTCCATGTTTGGCCCGGATCAACCGGTGGCCCTCAGGCTGATTGAAATCGAACCCGCTCTTCCGACCCTCGGTGGCGTGGTGATGGAGCTCGATGACTGCGCCTTCCCGCTGGTGCACAGCATCACCCCCACTTCCGACCTCAACGAAGGCTTCCGTGGGGTGAACTGGGCTCTGCTTGTCGGTTCCGTGCCGCGCAAAGCCGGGATGGAGCGCAAGGACCTGCTCAACATCAACGGGAAGATCTTCGTGGGCCAGGGCCAGGCGATCGCCAAGAACGCCGCCTCCGATGTGCGCGTGCTCGTGGTGGGCAACCCATGCAACACCAACTGTCTCATCGCGATGAACAACGCCAAGGAAGTGCCGGCTGAGCGCTGGTTCGCCATGACGCGTTTGGACGAGAACCGCGCCAAGTCCCAGCTCGCTCAGAAGGCTGGCGTGCACACCACGGATGTGACCAATCTGGCCATCTGGGGCAACCACTCCGCGACCCAGTATCCTGACTTCACCAACGCCAAAATCAAAGGCCAGGCTGTGACCGAAGTGATCAGCGATCAGGCCTGGCTCGAAGGCGAATTCATCACCACCGTGCAGCAGCGTGGTGCGGCCATCATCAAGGCCCGTGGATCTTCCTCCGCCGCCTCCGCCGCCAACGCGGTGGTGGACACCGTGAAGTCCCTCGTGACGCCGACCCCGGCGGGCGACTGGACCAGCGTGGCCGTCGTTTCCGATGGCAGCTACGGCGTGGAGAAGGACATCATCACTTCCTTCCCGATCCGCATGGACGGCTCCAAGTGGGAGATCGTGCAGGGCGTACCGGTCAGCGAGTTCAGCCAGGGCAAGATCAACGCCACCATCAACGAGCTCAAGGAAGAGCGCGATGCGGTGAAGGAACTGGGCCTCATCTAAGGGGAGTCCCAACGATCTGATATTTCTGGAAGCGGAACCTGCACGGCGGGTTCCGCTTTTTTGTGCCTACTGACCGAGGAAGATTCTGAGCAACGCGGAGCCATTTTGACGAAAAAGACAGTTTTCGGATCAATTCTCCCTAATTCCCATTGACTGAGTGTGGTATTGGGTTAGAACTAGCATGTGCAGGGCTGACCCAACCAATGGGATGCACCTCCGATGTCATGTAGAGCACTGACCGGTCGTCCGGAGTTACTCGCAGGCATTTGCCGCCACACCACCAATTACGTCGGGATGACTGTTTCCCGGGCCAGGCATGTGGAGTCGAAGCAAGCGCTTCGGCCATAGATGGCCCCATCTCTCGTTTGCCCTGGCTGGTGAGGCTTCCTCGCATCGCATTGCCATTCCCCAGTTACTTCCATGGAGCCCTCATTCCATCCCTCTCTCCTACAAGACTTTATTGGAACTCATGCCGCCTTGCTGCGTCGCACGGTGGGTGCTGTGTCGGTTGTTGCCGGGCTTGCCGCCCCATCTTTGCTGGCCAATCCCGCACCAGATGCTGGACAGGACCAGTCGCTGGAATTCTTCGAGAAGAAGGTTCGTCCCATTCTCGTCAATCATTGCTACACCTGCCACTCTGCGGAGACCAAGCCCGCCGGCGGGTTGAGAGTGGATGATCGCAATGGCCTCATCATGGGCGGCGACGAAGGTCCGGCCGTGGTTCCAGGAAATCCCGACAAGAGTCTGCTCCTGACCCGGGTGCAGCGGAATCATGCCAAGGTCATGCCGAAGGAGGGTGAACTGCTGACCGACACCCAGATTGCCGATCTCTCCCAGTGGATCAAGGATGGCGCAACGTGGCCTCGGGAGCGTATCCCTGCGTCCATCGGTCGCGCCAGTGCAGAGTACGACAAGCTCAAAGCGGAACACTGGGCCTGGCAGCCCTTGAAGGCTCCGGCGGTGCCAGCCGTGAAAGACACGGGGTGGGCACGCGATACCATTGACCAGTTCATCCTGGCCAAGTTGGAGGAAAAGCAGCTCTCCCCGGTGGCCGATGCGGACAAGGTCACCTTGATCCGCCGCGTCACTTATGATCTCACCGGCCTGCCGCCCAAGCCGGAGGACGTGTATGCCTTTTTGAAGGACTCATCGGACAATGCCTTCGCGAAGGTGGTGGATCGCTTGCTGCAGTCCCAGCAGTTTGCTGAGCAATGGGGACGTCACTGGCTGGATGTGGCCCGCTATGGCGAATCCACCGGACCCTCCCGCAACATCCCCTATCCTCATGCGTGGAAGTATCGGGACTACGTGCTGGATGCGGTGAACCGTGACATTCCCTATGATCAGTTCATCCGGGAGCAGATCGCAGGAGATCTCCTGCCAGCGGAGTCATCCACCGAGCGTGACCGCTTGCTGACGGCCACCGGTTTCCTCGCCCTTGGGGTGAAGGACGTGAATCAGCGCTTCAAGGTGCGCTTTACCATGGACAACGTGGACGAGCAGATCGATGCCGTGACCCGTTCGGTCCTGGGGCTCACGGTGAGTTGCGCCCGTTGCCACGATCACAAGTTTGATCCCATTCCGGTGACGGACTACTACGCCCTCGCAGGCATCTTCACGAGCACCGACCACTGCGCCGGTGTCCGCAACAAGATGGGCGGCGGCGGCCTGGACTACTATGATCCAGCCATGCTGGTGAAGCTCGCCTCTGACGCACCTCCGGTGCCGGAAGGGGACGTGGAAAAGCTGAAGGCGCAGGTCGCAGAGGCCAAAGAAGCCTGGGACAAAATCCGCGGCACTCCGGAAGGCCTGGCTCGCGGAGCCAACGGTCAGCCCAAGCAGCGCGCTTTCCGCCTGAAGTTTGACCGCCTTCAGGGCGACTTGCTGGCCCTGACGGATCCTGCCGCCCGCGGTCATGCCGTTCACGGCGTACGTGACGCCAAGACCGTGGCGGATACAGAAGTTCGCATCCGCGGTGAAGCAGAACGTCTGGGGCCAACGGTGCCGCGTGGTTTCCTCAGCGCCTTCCAGGTCCCGGGAACGGAGCCCATCAATCCCCAGCAGAGCGGTCGTCTGGAACTGGCCAAGTGGCTCACCAGCGCGAACAACCCTCTCACGGGGCGTGTCATCGTGAACCGTGTCTGGCAGAGCCTGTTCGGCACCGGCATTGTGAACACGGTGGACAACTTTGGTATCAATGGCGGTCAGCCCTCCCATCCGGAGTTGCTTGACTACCTGACCCAGGAGTTCGTCCGTGATGGCTGGTCGCTCAAGAAGCTCGTGCGCCGCGTGGTCCTGTCCCGCTCCTATCAGCTGGGGGTGGATGCTCCCGATGCCAATCGTGAAGTTGACCCCGCGAACCGGCTGGTCTGGCGTCACTCCCCCCGTCGTCTCACGGCGGAGGAGATTCGGGACACCTTGCTTGTCACTTCCGGTCAGATCCAGCCCAAGCCTGAAGCCTCCGCGGCCAAGGAACTGCGCATGATTGAGATGCGGGACAACGGCGCCGAGGCGGCATCGATTCATCGCGCCGCAGACAAGAGCCTCTCCCGTAGTGTCTATCTGCCGCTGCTCCGCGGCGTGACTCCGGGGAACCTACAGGCCTTTGACCCGGTTGAGCAGACGTTGGTGACCGGCCAGCGCGATGCCACCACGGTGCCCACCCAGGCGTTGTACCTGCTGAACTCACCCTTTGTGAGGAAGGAAGCACTCGCCCTGGCCAGCAAGGCGGCCGGAGATACGGCAAGGACCGCTGGTGATTGGGTGCGTCAGATCTACCTCCTGACTCTGGGGCGCTCCCCCAGCGATGTCGAGGCAGCCCGTGCCGAGCAGTTCCTGGCGGACTATGAGTCCACCTACCAGGCAGAGCTTGGCGATGCTCCAGTGCTCGCCCAGGCGGATGTCCGGGAAAGCTCTGACACCAGCACCACGGACGAGACGGCCGCCAAGCCGCCCGTTGTACCCGAGAACCCTGACAATGTGGACCGCTCCGACCAGGTGGTGGTGGATGAAGCGGTGGTGGCCCCTGACGCAAAAACCGCCGCATGGCTCAACCTGGTGCAGGCCCTCTACGCCTCTGCTGAGTTCCGTTTCGTGAGGTGATGGGGGAGAGGGGTGAGGGTTAGAAGTTATGGGTTATGAGCTGCGAGGCAATTCCCGGGAGCGGTCCCACTTCTAACATCTAACCCTTAACGCCTAACCTTTCTCCTCATCTGAAGTGCCTCCATCCATTTAACAAGCTTCCCCAATTCTAGTTACCATGTTCCGTTCTCCTCAATCTCCCCAGCTGTCCCGCCGCACGGTGCTTCGCTCCAGCGGCGCGGGGTTTGGCTATCTTGCTCTCGCTGGCCTGCTTGGCCAGGATGCGCTGAAGTCCCAGGCATCTGCCGCGGTGGAGCAGCCGCTGCTTCCCAAGGCCCCGGTGCTGCCGACCAAGGCCAAGCGCATCATCTTCATCTTCATGGAAGGGGCCATGTCTCAGCATGACACCTTCGACTACAAGCCAGAGCTGATCCGCAGCAATGGCAAGTCGGGTCCCGGGGGCGGCACGGTGACGGCCTCCAAGTTCCGCTTCAAACAATATGGTGAGACCGGCACCTACTTCTCGGAGTTGCTGCCGAACATCGCCAAGCACGCGGACAAGATGTGCTGGTTGCGCGGACTGCACACGGACACCCCGGCTCACCCGCAGGCGGTGGTGCAGTTGCACACTGGCAGTGCCAATGCCGCACTGACTCGGCCCAGCATGGGATCGTGGTTGCTGTACGGTCTGGGCACTGACAATCAGGATCTGCCTGGCTACGTGACCATCAACCCGCCGCCGAACTTTGGCGGTGCCGTGAACTATGGCAGCGCTTTCTTGCCTGCTCACTATCAGGGCACCCGCATCACGGACCAAGGGTACTTGCCGAATCTCAAAGCCGCCTCCGCCGCGAAGTTGCAGCGCAAGCAGCTCGACCTGATTCAGGGAATGAATCGCGACTTCGCCCGTCAGGCGGGATCCCCGGATCCGGTGGATGGCATCATCGCCTCCTACGAACTGGGCTTCCGCATGCAGGACAAAGTGCCGGAACTGCTCGATATCTCCAAGGAGCCGGAGCACATCCGCGATGCCTACGGCATCAAAGACGGCGCGGCGGGCTCATTTGCGCGCCAGTGCCTCATGGCCCGGCGTCTGAGTGAAGCAGGCGTGCGGTTCGTGGAAATTTGCCAGGGTGGCTGGGACCACCACAACAACCTGCACAAAGGCTTGCTGGATCGCACGGCCTCCATCGACCAGCCGACGGCGGCGTTGTTGTCTGACCTGGAAGCCCGTGGCATGCTGAATGACACCCTGGTGCTCTTTGGCTCCGAATTCGGACGTCTTCCCACGGCGCAGGGCCAGGATGGTCGTGATCACAACATCACCGGCTACTCTATGTTCCTTGCCGGCGCAGGCGTGAAAAAAGGCTTCACCTATGGCGCCACGGATGAACTGGGCATCAAGGCCGTCGATGGTCGCATGCACACGAATGACCTGCACGCCACGCTCCTCGCCCTGATGGGCCTGGATCACGAGCGCTTGACTTACCGCTATGCCGGACGCGACTTCCGCCTCACGGACGTGGCCGGGGAGGTGGTGAAGGATATTTTTGCCTGAACAGAATGATGAATTAGGAATTTTGAATTATGAATTGAGGATCAAACATCCGCAGATGCCTCCAACCTGTGCGGCCCAATTCATAATTCCTCATTCCTAATTCATAATTTAGGGCATTCCTCTCCGCATGTGTCTTCTCAACGCCTGCGGGCTTTGGCCGTAGAGTTTGACGAAGGCCTGGCGCATTCGCTCCGCCTGGCCGAATCCTACGCTAGCGGCGATGTGCTCTAGAGGTTCATCGCCGTCCTCGATTCGGGGGCGGGCGGCTTCGGCTCGAAGCCGTTCCACAGCACGGGCTGGGGTCTGTCCGGTCTCCGCGAGAAAGACGCGCCCAAACTGACGGGTGCTCAGGCCCACCGCAGCGGCCATGGCATCTATGGGGAAGTCTTCTGCGAGGTGTTCCCGGGCGTAAGTCAACGCATCACGGATGCGATGGGATTCAGGTTCAAGATCCAACATGGCGGAGAACTGGGACTGCCCGCCCAGGCGGCGGTGGGACATGACCAGCTCCCGGGCCACGGTTTTGGATACGGTGGCTCCCAGATCTTCCTCGATGAGTGCGAGGGCCAGATCGATGCCGGCGGTGATGCCAGCGGAACTCCAGACCGGGCCGTCTTTGATGAAGATGCGGTCGTCGTCCAGCATCACGTCCGGGTGTTCTGTCCTGAACCTGCCGACATGCCGCCAGTGGGTGGTGGCTTTGCGACCAGTGAGCAGCCCCATGCGGGCCAGCAAAAAGGCTCCGGTGCAAACGCTGGCCACGCGACGTGATTTCTCCGCCGTGCGCTGAAGCCTGGCACATGAGTTCGGGGTGATGCAGCTTTGATGGACACCCCGGCCTCCTACGATGATGAGCGTATCCGGTGCGGCGAGGTCCGCCCGGAGGGAGACCACCTGAAGGCCAGCGGAACTGGGCACCAAGCCCCCAGATTCAGAGACCACCTCGGTCGCATAGCTGCCAGGGCAGGCGCGCTCAGCCAGATCAAACGCCGAGAGCGGACCGCTGAGGTCGAGCAGTTGAAACTGGGGGAAGATGAAGAAGGTCACCTTTCTGCTCATGGCGTAAAATGTGGGATTTATGTCGTTTAGGACAGAAGTCTCTTGGGGCAAAGGTGGGAAGTCAACCATGAACGCCAGCTCTCCCAATCGTCGCAATGCCCGGCTCCTCGCGGTCTGTCAGGCTCTCTACATCTGCGCCATCTCCATCGACCTCACCCTCACGGGGCTGACGGGATACGAGCTGGCGCCGGACAAATCCCTGGCCACGCTGCCCTTCGCCATGATCACCGTGTCAGGGGCCGTGGTGTCGTACTTTGCCGCCTTCCTCCTCCAGCGGCTCGGCAGGCGGTTGGGTTTCACTTTGGGGGCTCTCATCGGAGCCGCCGGTGGTGGGGTGTCCGTCTGGGCAGTGATGGAAGGCCGCTTCTGGCTCTTCTGTGCTGGCACGGCAGGCGTGGGGGTTTACCAAGCGTTCGCTCTGTATTACAGGTTGGCGGCCGCTGACGCTGTGGAGCCTGAGGCCAAGAGTCGGGCTATTTCGACGGTGTTGGCCGGCGGGGTGCTGGCGGCCATCCTCGGGCCTGCGCTCGCGGCCTGGAGCAAGGACCTGATTCCCTCAGCCCTGTTTGCCGGGGCATACCTGATGGTCGCCCTGTTGGGATTGGTGGCCGCAGGGTTGTTGTGGGCGTTCTATCGCGATGGCGATTCGATTGAGTCCGGTGGGGCGCAGGCTGTTAATGGAGGGCCTCCACGTTCGTTGGCGGTCATTGTCCGGCAGCCGGTGTTTGTGGCATCCATGGCCAACAACGTGATCGGCTCGGTCACCATGTTGTTTGTGATGACGGCTGCGCCTCTGGCCGCCGTGTCGTGTCACCATAGCATTGACGATGGGGCCAGCATCATTCAATGGCATCTGGTAGGCATGTACGCTCCGTCGCTCATCACGGGGTGGCTGATCCGCAGGTTCGGACTGCTCACTCTGTTGCTGACTGGGGGAGTTCTGAATGTGGCGTGTGTTGTGGCAGCGGTGTCATCGACGAGTTTGCCTGCATTTTATGCGGCGCTCTTTGCTCTCGGGGTGGGGTGGAACTTCATGTTCGTCGGCGGCAGCACGCTTCAGGCGCAATCGTATCGTCCCTCGGAGAGGGCCAAGACCCAAGGCGTGTCGGAGTTTCTACGCTACGCCACCACGGCGGGGGCCACGCTGGCCGCGGGCCCGGTGCTCCAGCATTATGGATGGAGCACGGTCAACTTCGCCATTCTGCCGCTGTTGTTCGTGGCTACGGCGATGACCCTCTGGTGGGGGAGGCAGGAGCGTGCCGCAAAAAAAGAACCCCTGCCAGCGTGACCTCTGGCAGGGGCGGATTCGAGAAACTAGATGGATGGCCGGAAAGGCCTGTTGCTAGTTTTGCGTGGCTGGGGCCGTGGCCGGAGCGGCAGCGGGATCGGCAGGCTGGCCCTCGGTCAGCAGGTCGATGTCAGGACCACTCGGGGCGACTTTGGCGTTCAGCACGCTGAACTGCCATTCGCCACCTGCGGGCTTGGAAGCCGTGGCGGTGACCACGGCGGCGCGGCCGCTGGTACCTTCCAGGGTGAGGATGATGTTGGCTTCACCCGCACCATTGTTGGTGCTGGCGGAGCCCATCGGGGAGAAGAAGTTCTCCTTGATGGGTGTGCCAATGGCCGCCTGAAGGGCGGGGGAGTTCTGCGCCTTGGACAGAGCGATCTTGTACGCATCGGTCTGCTTGATAGCACCCAGAACGACAAAAACGAAGCCCACGACGCCGGCGATGCCGAGCGCGATCAGGCCGAGGCAACCGCCACAGCCAAAGAGGACCCATTTCTTGCCGCTGCTTTTGGGAGCGGGGTTCTGCTGATATCCGGGAGGTGTCGAGGTCATATGAAGGTATAGATTAACTGTTTTGTGTATCGAGCAACTGACGAAATGGGGATGTATGGACTTCCGCCAATGTGACATAGGATTTACCTGCCCTTGACGTCGGAGTCACGCCTCACGAACGTACCGGCCCGTTTTTTTTGGTGAATCCCTCATGAAACTGCTCCGCCCCTGGCTGGAACTGGCCCGCATCTCCAATCTGCCGACTGCCTGGACAAACGTCCTGGCGGGGTGGCTGCTGGCGGGTGGTGGGCAGAACTATGCTGCGCTCGGCTGGCTTCTGTTGGGGGGATCGTTGTTGTACACCGGCGGCATGATCCTGAATGACGCTGCGGATGTGAAGTTTGACCGGGAGCACCGCAAGGAGCGTCCCATCCCCTCAGGCCGGGTCTCGGCAGGTTTGGTCTGGCTGGTGGGTCTTGGGATGATGTTTGTCGGCGCGGGAGCTTTCATCTTGGGCGCTGGGGCCTGTCCCTGGCTGGTCGGGGGGCTGGTGCTGGCCATTCTGGCTTACGACTTCTATCACAAGCCCTGGGCAGGGTCGGTCTTCGTCATGGGCAGTTGCCGCACCTTGCTGGTGCTCTCTGCCGCCTCAGCCGTGACCGGCGGTCTGGATCCGCGGGCAGACCTTGCGGTCATCTTGCGGGCCGTTGCCTTGGGCGGCTACATTGTCGGGGTGACATTGATCGCGCGACACGAATCCCGCCCCACCCAAGCCGGTGGCTGGCAGCGCATGGTCGGTTACCTCGGCCTGGGCCTGCCGGTCCTGGTCACCGCGGGCATCCTGGCCACCCAGCAGCCTGTGGTCGCCTATTTCCAAAAACCTCAGTGGACGCATGCAGTGGCCCTGGCTGCGATGCTGCCCGTCATCCTCTGCGTAAGGAAGGCCCTGAGGCTCATGCGGACGCCTCCTCCGTCAAACATCGGACGTGCCGTCGGCCTTTTGCTGGCGGGAATCGTATTTGTAGATGGGCTGGCTGTCGGTCTGACGGCTCCCGCGTTTACCCTCCTGTTCGCGCTGTCCTTCCCGCTGTTGCTTCTGTGGCAGAGAAAGATCGCGGCCACGTAAGCGTAGATATCCACCCTTCATCACCCTCCCAGAAAGACACTGTTAGATGTTAGAAAACCGGTTCCACGTGGAGTACACGCAGCGTGTGTTGTTTACACGGCACGTGTTTGACAAGGAGAATCTCACCTTGCGCGAGCTTCTTCAATCCGCCCGGGAGGGAGGACGTCCGACGAAGGCCATCGCCTTTGTGGACAGTCACGTGGCTAACGCCAATCCGACCTTGCTCGCGGACATCGAGAGCTATGCTGCCGCCCATGCTGATGTTTTTGTGCTGGCCGCTCCTGGTGTGATCATCCCTGGTGGCGAACCGTGCAAGAATGACTTCGATCTGGTGCAACAGTGCTGGCAGCAGATCAATGATGCGGGCATCGACCGCCATTCTCAGGTGTTTGTCGTCGGCGGTGGGGCAGCACTGGATCTGGTTTGCTTCGCTGCGGCCACGGCCCATCGGGGCATCCGTCATGTGCGCTTTCCCACCACCACGCTGAGCCAGGGGGACGGCGGAGTGGGGGTGAAGAATGGGGTCAACTTCTTCGGCAAGAAGAATTGGGTGGGGTCCTTCTCCGTGCCCTACGCCATCGTCAATGATTTTGCCTTCTTGGAAACCCTGCCGGAGCGGGAACGGCGTTGCGGATTGATCGAAGCCATCAAGGTGGCCTTGATCCGTGATGCAGGATTCTACCTCTGGCTGGAGAACAACGCTGAGAAGCTGGCTTCCCTGGACCAAGATGTGGTGGAGGAGGCTGTGCGGGCCAGCGCTGCCCAGCATGTGCAACACATCACGACCAACGGCGACCCGTTTGAATACGGCTCGGCGCGGCCGCTCGACTTCGGTCATTGGGTGGCCCACAAGCTGGAGCAGGTGTCGAATTTTCAGATTCATCATGGCGAGGCTGTTGCCATCGGCATGGCGGTGGATCTCCTGTACTCCGTGAAAGCAGGGATTCTGGAGGAAGCTACGGCGCAACGCATCTTGGCCCTTATCGAGCAGGTGGGCTTTGCCACCTTCGCACCCCAGTTGCTGGAGCGCACCGCCAAAGGCGAACTCGTCATTCTGGCGGGGCTGGAGGAGTTCCGCGAGCATCTGGGCGGTGAGCTCACCATTACCCTCGTGCCGGAAATCGGCAGCAAGCTGGAGGTTCATGAAATGGACCGCGCCAAGATCGTGGCCGCCGTGCAGGATCTCAAGGTGCGGGGCAATGTCTTTGGCCGGCAGCTGGTGGAAGCCTGAGCTTGAGTCTTGGGGCGGATCGCAGCTATAGAGTCTCTGACATGTCTCTGACCCATATCAACGAGCAAGGCGAAGCCAGCATGGTGGACATCTCCGGCAAGGCGGTGTCCCGCCGCGAGGCGGTGGCTGCGGGTCGCATCCAGCTGGAGCCTGCCACATTGGCGCTGATCCGGGACAACCAGATTCAAAAAGGGGATGTCCTGGCGGTGGCTCGCATCGCAGGCATCCAGGCGGCAAAGCAGACTCAGCACCTCATCCCGCTTTGTCACCAACTGGCTCTGACCAAGGTGGCGGTGGACTTTGTGCTTACGGATGATGGCGTCACCGTTACCGCCATGGCTCGCACGACGGGCCAGACGGGTGTCGAGATGGAGGCCCTCACGGCGGTGTCTGTGGCGCTGCTGACCATCTATGACATGTGCAAGGCGGTGGACAAGGCCATGCGGATCGACGGTGTGCATCTGGTGAGCAAGACCAAGGAAGCGGTGGGGTAAGGCTCGCGTTCGGTTTGCCAGCTTGAATCAGAGTGGGCTTGGGCGTACATCCGGAGATGGCAGTTCCCATCTCTGTTGGCATCATCACTGTGTCTGACCGCGCCAGTGCCGGCGTGTACGAAGACTTTGGCGGTCCCGCTGTGCGGAAGGCATCCGAGGAATATGGCTGGACGGTGCTGGCCGAGGCGGTGGTGCCGGATGACCAGCCTGCCATCCAACAGGCAATCCGGTCGTTCTCGGCACAAGGCTGCGGGCTGGTGCTCACCACCGGAGGTACCGGCATTGCCGAGCGCGATGTGACTCCGGAGGCGATCCGCGGAATCATGCGTGTGGAAATCCCGGGCTACGGAGAGGTCATGCGGGCGAAGTCGCTGGAAATCACCCCCAATGCGATACTGAGCCGTTGTCTCGCTGCTATCGTGGATCAATCATTGGTCCTCGCTCTGCCGGGCAAACCGCAGGGCGCGGTGGAGTGCCTTAGCTTTGTCGTGGGGGCCATCCCGCACTCGGTGAAGCTCGCTCGGAAAGAGCCCACAAGCTGCTAGGCGTATTCTAACCTTCGGTCCACTATGTCTGCCTTCGTTGACTCGCTTCTGGATCTCCTCACGCCTCTAGGCGAGGTGTCGGCGCGCAAGATGTTCGGCGGCTATGGGGTGTACAAGGAATCGATCATGTTCGGGCTGGTGTCGCAGAATCGGTTCTATATCCGCACTGACGACGAGACCAAAGACCGATTCATTGATCAGGGGTGTGAACCCTTCGTCTTCTGCCTGGACAAGGCTGGGAATCCCGTGGTTTCCAAGTACTACGAGCCCCCGGAGATGGCCTTCTCCAATGCACAGCGCATGAAGCCCTGGGCCACGATGGGGTGGGAGTGTGCCTTGCGTTCGGTCAAGATGAAGGCGGCCAAGAAGAAGCGGGCCAAGAAGAAGCGGGCCAAGCCTGCCGCAGCTGAGGCCATGAAGAAACCGAAGGCAAAGAAGAAGAGCCCATAACCCTGTAGACATCTCCATTCCATGGCGGCCCACGCAGACACCTTCCTCATCAACACCCGTGGCAAGGGGACCTATGAAATCACCAATGCCGTCGAGCTCATTGTCAAGGCGGCGGGCATCAAGACCGGCACCGCTACGGTCTTCGTGCAGCACACCAGCGCCAGCCTCGTCATCTACGAGAATGCTGACCCCTCCGCCCGCAAAGACCTGCACGAGTACTTCGAACGTCTGGTGCCAGAGAATACCCCGTGGTTCGTCCATACCAGCGAGGGCCCGGACGACATGCCCAGCCACCTCCGCATGGTGCTCACCCGGACCAGCGAAGTCATTCCCGTCATCAATGGTCGCCTCGCCCTTGGCACCTGGCAGGGCATCTTCCTCTTCGAGCACCGCCGTGCCCCTCACTCCCGTCGGGTGGTGGTGAGTGTGGTGGGAGAGAAGTAGAGAAATTATGAATTAGGAATGAGGAATTATGAATGAATGACTGGGCGCCTGAGGATCTCTTCGACGCCAGACATCCTCATTTGCGAATCCTGTTAATCTGTTCCCCAATCTTGTAAATCCTGTCTCAGAAAGGCGGCTCTTTACCCACCCGCCACTCTCGCGGCCGTTCTTCGCGTAACTGACTCCGGCCGCCACGGCGGCGGCGCATGCCGTCAAAGGCGGAGTCTGAACCATCCGCCTTCATCTGGTGCACGATCTCGAGCAGCTTGCCGAGCTTGCCTTTCGGAAAGCCTTTCTTGGCAAACCAGCCCAGGTATTCTGCCGGGAGATCGAAGATGGGGATGCCGTAAGGGGGAAAGTGCTGGGGGCCAAACTTGCCGAAAGGCATGTAGGTCTTTTCAATGTCGGCCAGATCAGACGCCATGCGGGCGGCAAGTTCCTCGGGGCTCATAGCAGGGTTTCAGGTGGGTTCGAGGAAGGGGGCAGGACAGAGGGAGGGAGGAATCCGTGCTTCTCCAGCTGGAGCCGCACCAGGATGGCTATGATGGTCTGTAGGGAGTTTCCTTCAAGCCGGTTGTTCACATACACGAAGATCGCTTTTCGCGACGGCTTGGGGGCCGGTTTCAGGTCGTATTCCACCGTGGGGCGGATCAGCGCCGCGGCGGCTTCCCGGGCCCCTTCGTGCGGCTCCTTGATGGCCGTGTAGGGCGAGAACAGTTTCACCGCGTCCTCAAAACTCCGCCCCTGCTTGAGGAGGAACCGGGCGGCGACGAAATCGGCGCAGTCCATGGCACCGGGCATGGCCATCTGCTCGGAGGCATCTGGCATGCGGGCCCACTGGTTGATGGCATGACCCACCCCATGGGACTTGAGCATGGCGAAGTAGTCCGGGTGGAGGAAATTACGATTGCGGATCTCCACCGCGTAGCGCCATCCTTTGGGCAGGGCTCCCAGGAACTGGTCCAGGGCGTCCATGAAATCCCGCCCTCGCTCAAAGTCCCGGGCATGGAAATGGCTGAATTCAAAGATCAATACGCCCACCTTGGACTTGAACGGCGCGAAGGGGGTGAGGAACGCCCGGGTGAAGAGGTCCGCATTGAGGAAGTGCTCGTTGCGTTTGCCCGCCTTGTCCCCATGCCTGGGCAGATTGGGGAAGGTGCGGGCGGTGATGTCATCGGTAACCTTGAAGGTGAACCGGTAGTGATCGGGCGTCTGCTCCATCAATCCTTCCACATACTTGGGGGAGGGGAAGCGGTAGTAGCCTGCGTCCACGCAGACGGACGAGAAGGTCTCCCCATGCTCATACAGGCAGTCCCTTTCAAACCTCGCCTGGGAGAACTTGCCCCGGGTCAGGTAGCGGTCCGGGGAGTAGATGCTGCCCAGCCAGCCTTCATACTTCCAGGAGGAGGTGCCGATGTACACCTCCCGCTCGGCCAGCCAGCGCAACTGCGCCGCCAGCAGGTAGCGGTCGAGGACGGGAACGCTGCTGGCGGCGGAAGGGTTCATGACGGCTCAGATGCCGGGACTGGTGGCATCGTGATCCCACGCGTCATTGAGCTGCACGCCACGGCGCAGGGTGTAGCTGAGGTGTGGGGTGTAGAGCTCCGGCTCCAGGAGGAAGGAATCGTGTCCCTTGTCCGAGTGCACAGTGATATGCATGGAGGACACATCCGCCTGCTCCAGCCAGCGCACGAGCTCCGCCTGTTCTTCGGGGTAGAAGCAGAAGTCGGAGTCGATGCTGAACACCAGCCAGTGGTGACCGGCCCGACGACTGATGGCGAACAGCGCACCATGGTCTTCGACGCCCGCGTCCTTGAGCGGGTCGAAGCGGAGCCACATGTCGCAGATGCGCAGGTAGGTGTTCGCGTCGAAGCGCTTCACGAACTTCTTGCCCTGATGGAGCATGTAGCTTTCCACATTGTGTCCCACGCGGTACCAGGAAAGCTGGTCATCCCGCTGAATGACGTCACCGCGGGCGCGGCGCTCGATCGCATCCAGATGGACGAAGGTCTTGTGGCTGATCATACGAGCCAGGGCCAGTCCGTAAGCGGGAGGGTCGCTGTCGTAGTAGTTGCCCCCTTTGAAGTGCGGATCGTTCTCGATCGCCATTACCTGCTCGAACACCCCCAGTCGGGACAGCACCGTCGTGCGCTGACCGCTGGCAATGGAGACCACCAGCCGGACTCGCTCGGGGAAGAGGGTGGCGAAGTTCAGCGTGAGCAGGCCGCCCACGGAGGCACCCATGACGGCATGGAGCTTGTCGATGCCAAAGTGGTCCACGAGCAGCGCCTGGGAGCGGACGACATCTGCGGTGCTGACCTGGGGAAACTCGGGGCCGTAGGGGCGACCTGTTTTTGGGTTCAACGAGGCCGGGCCGGAGCTGCCGTAACAGCCCCCCAGGTAGTTGGCGCAGATGACAAAGAATTTCTGCGTGTCCAGAGCCTTGCCGGGCCCGATGAAGTGGCTCCACCAGCCTTGCTGACAATCCTCCGTCCACCGGTCGCCTGTGTGAGCCACATGGCGGCAGACGCCTGCAGCGTGCTGGCTGCCTGAAAGCGCGTGGAAGACGAGAATGGCGTTGCTCTTGTCCTCATTGAGCTTGCCATAGGTCTCGTAGGCCAGGGTCAGATCATCCATGACCATGCCTGAAGTGAAGCTGAAAGGCTTCTCAGGCGTGGCAAAACGCAGAAACTGCGTCTGACTCTCAGGGATGGTCTTGTTGGACATGGGAGGATAACCATGACGGGAACCGCGTTTTAGTAAACCAGCAATTTCCAGTAAACCGGAAATTCATGGCGCTATACGCTCCTGTCGTTCTTCAGGGTAACCTCAAAGGTGGAGCCTTGTCCAGGGGTGCTCTGGACGCTGATTTCCCCCCCGTGATTGTCCACAATGGCCTTGGCAATTGCGAGCCCCAACCCTGTGTGTCCAGCCGCGCTGGTGCGGGCTTTGTCCGCCCGGTAGAACCGCTCGAAGATGTGGGGGAGGTGCTCAGTCGGGATGCCGGGTCCGTCATCCTGAATGGCAAAGTACGGCTCTCCGGTGGATCGCATGCCGCTGGAGAGGCGAACGGTGCCTGAGGCACCCTGATGATGCTGAATCGCGTTGTTGACCAAGTTGGCAGCCAACACGGAAAGAGCGCCGGGATCACCCTGGCAGGGGGCGGAATGGAGGTCTGTGTGGAGAGTGATGCCCCGGTCTGCCGCCAGAGGGGCCAGATGAACCCGGGTGTCTTCCAGAACGCCCGCCAGATCACAGGTCTCCGCATGACCATTGAGCCCTTGGGTGGTCTCCTGCCGGGCGAGCATCAGCAGGGCCTCCACCAGATGCCGCATGCGCTGGCCGGTGTGGTTGCAGGTCTGCAGGGTCTCCCGATATTCCTCCGGAGTGCGGTCCCGCTTGAGAACCCGCTGGGTCTCGGATAGCAGGATGGTGATGGGCGTGCGCAGTTCGTGAGAGGCATCGGCAGTGAACTGGCGCTGCCGCTCGAAGGCATCGTGCAGCCGGTCAAAGGTGTTGTTCAGCACCTTGCTGAGCTGGCCGAGTTCGCTGTCTGTATCCGTGATGTCGATCCGGTCCTTCAGATTGCCTTCGGCGATACGCGTGGCGGTCTTGGAAATCGTCTGGATGGGGCGGATGGCCCGGCCGGACAACCACCAACCGCCTCCCAAGCCCAGCACCCACAGGCCGAGGCAGGTGGCAGCCTGGATCCAGGCGAAACGTTTCGCGGCATCGAGATCCTGGGAGATGTCCCGGCCCACCACGATGCGAAATCCACTGGGACTGCTGCGCCGGATTTCACGCCGACGATCAATGGTGCGCGTGTCTTCCAGATGTTCGGACTTGGCTGGAGGCAGGAAGGTCAGGTCCTCGGGGGCGTTGGGAGAGGTGAGGAGCACCTCGTCATGCGAATTCCGAATGCTGAAATAAGCGTAGCCAGGATCATGCCCCTGGAAGAGGGCGGCTACATCAGCAGAAAGCGCGGCGGGCTTTTCCCGGAGATACTCCAGCAGTTGGCCCAGGGAGATCATGGGGCGGTCTCCGTCCCGCGTCTCGGGCGTACCTGGGTACAAGGATCCCTTGGCTGACTCCATGAGCGACCGGAACAGGCGGCGCTCCATCTGGGAGACATCTTTGTCGATACGCTGAAGCTGGTTCTCGAGGGCGATCTGGTAGCCGGGAGCGCAGAAGCCGGCGACAACCAGAAGCAGCAGCAGGCCATGCCAGACCTGAAGCCGCCAGCGGATGGACTGGAAGGGGGAAGTCATTCGATGCAGTAGCCGTGTCCACGGCGGGTGGTGATGACCTCCGGGCCCAGCTTCTTTCGGAGGTTCGAGACGTGAACGTCCAGAAGGTTTGAGAGCGTGCTGTCGTCCTCGTCGAACAGGTGCTCATACAGGGTGGTACGGCTCACCACCTCGCCCTGATGCAGCGCGAGGTACTCCACCAGGGCGTACTCGCGGGCGGTCACGGGGATGTCTTCTCCTTTAAGCAGGACCTTGCGCGAAGCCGTGTCGATGGAGAGATCGCGGATGGTGAGAACCGGCAGGGTCTGTCCGGCCGCTCGGCGGATGAGGGCGCGGATACGGGCGAGGAGTTCTTCGATGTCGAAGGGTTTGGTCAGGTAGTCGTCCGCCCCCTGGTTGAGTCCTTTAACCCGGTCGTGAACCGCATCCCGGGCGGTAAGCATGAGCACGGGGGTGGTGTTGGCGGGGCGCAGTTGCTGGAGAATCTCCCATCCGCTCAGCTCTGGGAGCATCACATCCAGAAGGATGATGTCGTAGGCATTTTGCTTCGCCTTGTCGAGTCCGTCCCCGCCATCTGCGGCAATGTCCACGGCGTAGTTCTCCTCGCGCAGCGTGGCAGCAAGGCTGCGGCGCAGGTCGGGATCATCTTCTACGACGAGGACTCTCATGTCAGGACGGAGGCGCTTCAGACCAGCAGGGGCAACCCGTTATTCATGCCGGAGGGCTTCAATGGGATCCAGCTTGGCCGCGCGGCGGGCGGGGGTAAAGCCGAAGAGGACGCCCACTGCGGCGGAGAAGATGAAGGCGATGACGTTGATCCGGGTGTCAAACTGGAAGGGCACCTGGATTACTTGGGCGAGGAAGTAACAAAGGCCGAGGGCAATGCCGATTCCGACCACGCCACCCACACAAGAAAGGGTGATGGCCTCCACAAGAAATTGCAGCAGAACTTCTCTGGCGCGGGCACCGATGGCCAGGCGGATGCCGATCTCCCGCGTGCGTTCCGTCACGGAGACCAGCATGATGTTCATGATGCCGATGCCGCCCACGAGCAGACTCACACCTGCCACAGCGGCCAGCAGCATGGTCATCATCTTGGTGGAGGAGCTCAGGGTCTCCGCGATCTGGCGAGTGTCGAAGACGGAAAAGTTGTCGTCTTCGTTGGCCGAGAGGTTGCGTCGTTGCCGCATCAGGGAGGTGATCTCACTGATCATGGCGTCGCTGTTCGTGTTGTCTTCAGCGGAGATGTTGATCTGGTTGACGGACCTGGCGGAGGTGCGGCCTGTGAGTCGGCGCTGCAGGGTGGAAAGGGGAACGACGATGGTGTCATCCTGGTCGCCCATGCCGGACTGGCCCTTGGCGGTGAGGAGGCCGATGACCTCGCAGGAGGATTTGCCGATGCGGATCTTGGCCCCGATGGGGTTCTCGGAGCCGAAAAGCTGGCGGCGTACCGTTTCACCGATCACGCAGACGGCCGCTCCCGAACGCAGGTCAAGATCGGTGAACAGTCTGCCTTCGCCAATGGTCCATTTGCCGATCTGGAAGTAGTCAGGGGTGCTGCCGGTGATCTGGGTGGTGCGTGCGGTCTGGAGATAGATGGTGCTGAGGGAAGTCTGGGCCACCGGGGCGACCGCGGCGACTCCAGAGACCTGTTCCATGACGGCCTGAGCATCCTGCGTGGTGAAACGGGGAACACCAGCCGAGGTGGAGCGGGGACCAAACCCTGACCCTGGCCGCAGCACCAGCAGATTGCTGCCCAGACTGGAGATCTGGTTCTTCACCGCCTGAGTTGTGCCCTGGCCAAGGGTTACCATGGTGATGACTGCCGCCACACCAATGATGACCCCCAGCACAGTGAGGAATGCCCGCATGAGGTTCCGGCGAATTTCCCGGAGGGCGATGAGGAGGGCGTTGAAGAACACGGCGGGTGAAAATTAGGAATGATGAATGAGGAATTATGAATGAGGAATTATGAATGAAGGGATGAGGGCGCGGTGAAGGCAGGAAGTTAATTCCTAATTCCTCATTGATAATTCATAATTTGTTGATGAGGTCTGACTCAATGTGCCCGTCCTTGACGCGCACGGTGCGCTTCGCATAGGCGGCCACGTCGTCTTCGTGAGTGACCATGAGGACGGTGATGCCGCGTTCGGCGTTGAGGCGGGTAAGCAGCTCCATGATGTCCTTGGTAGTGCTGGAATCGAGGTTGCCCGTCGGTTCGTCGGCGAAGAGGGTGCTGGGGCTGGTGACGATGGCGCGGGCGATGGCCACACGCTGTTGCTGGCCGCCAGAAAGTTCGGCGGGCGTGTTGCGCATTTTCGTGGGCAGACCGACGGAGGACAGAGCCTCACGGGCCAGGGCATGGCGCTGGCTCATGGGGATGCCGCGGTAGAGCAGGGGAAGCTCCACGTTTTCCAGCGCGCTGGTGCGGGCCAGCAGATTGAATCCCTGGAAAATGAAGCCCAGGGCGTGACGCCGCAATAGAGAGCGCTGGTCGGCATTGAGGCTCTCGACAGGAATGCCCTGGTAGAGATAGCTGCCGGTCGTCGGAGTGTCCAGGCAGCCGAGCAGGTTCATCAGTGTGGATTTCCCCGAACCGCTGGGTCCCATCACGGCGACGAACTCGCCCTGCTGAATGGTGAGGTTGATACCCCGCAGCGCCTGGAAGGCGGCGTCGCCCTTGCCATAGGTCTTGGTCAGGCGGCGCAGCTCAATCAGCGGCGGAGGCGTGGAAGGGGCGACGCTCATGACGTGGGAGGAACGTTGGCCCGGATGATCACCTGAAGGCCTTCCTTGAGACCTTCTCCAGACACTTCCGTGTTGCGGCCATCGGTGAGGCCGACCTTGACATCCAAGGCAACAGGCTGGCCATCCTTGAGAATCCAGATGCGGGCCGTGCCGTCATGGCGCTGGGCTTTCTTTTCATGCCCACCGCCACCGCCCCCGGGGCCGCCGCCTTCACTCGAACGAGGGCGGTTGCTGCTGTATCGACGAGGGCCGGGCATCAGATTCTGAACGAATGACTTCTTTTCCTGCGGGGGACCGCCGGCTGGGGCGGCCGCAGCGGCGGGGTCAAAGCGAAGGGCCGCTGTGGGTACGAGGAACACATCCTTGCTTTCGGCCACATGAATGTCGGCAGTGGCCGTCATGCCGGGACGCAGGCTGAGGTCCTTGTTGGAGACCTCCAGCTCCGTCTGATAGGTTACGACGTTGTCTGTGACCACAGAGCCGAAGGAGACGCGGAGTACATTCGCGCTGAAAGAGCGGTCCGGCCAGGCATCCACGGTAAAGGTGGCTTTTTGGCCTGCCTCGACACGACCGATGTCCGCCTCGGCCACGGCCACGTTGAGCTCCATGAGTTCGAGGTTTTCCGCCAGCACGAACAGCTCAGGTGCGGTGAAGCTCGCAGCCACGGTCTGGCCCGGTTCAAGACTGCGGGTCAGCACAATGCCGTCGATCGGGGACTTGATGACGGCCTTCTCCAGGTCACGTTCGTTGATCTTCACTTGAGCTTCGGCTTCCTTCACAGAAGCCTGAGCGGCCCGCAGATCGGCTTTGTCCCGGTCCGTTGCGGCGACGGCCGCATCCATGTCAGCTTTCGCCGGCATCTTGCCATTGCTGATGCGCTGCAAATCCTGCAGGCGGCTTAGGGTGGCCTCTGACTCCTTCAGCGTGGCTTGTACCTGAGCCACCTTTGCCTCGGCGGAGATGACAGAAGCCCGGCTGCTTTCCGTCTGTTGCTGCAGCTTGCTCGTGTCCAGCTTGGCCAGCGGTTGTCCCTTCTTCACGCGGTCATTGATGTCCACGTACACCTCCAGAGTTGTGCCGGACAACTCGCTGCCGATGGTCACCTCGTTGGTGGGTTCCAGGTTGCCCGTAGCGGTCACGGTCAAGCGGATCTCGCCTTTGCGGATGTCCTCGGTAGTATAGGGCGAGACCTGGTTCAGGGCCTGCTGCTTGAGTTGCCACCAGTACCAGGCACCGGCTCCGGCACCGATCAAAAGCAGTAGGAGAAAGAGGCGGAACACGATGGATTTGCGGGATCCATTGGCCTGGATGGCATCTGCCAGATCCTGTGGCGCGGCGACGGCGGTGGCTTTCATGAAGGAGGTATTAGGAAATAGAGGTGCGGGCGGACTAGGAGGACCATCCTCCACCGAGGGCCTTGTAGAGCTGGATGTGGGCACTGGCCTGATTGGCACGTGTGGTGACATCCTGGTCTTCCAGGCTGAGCAAAGTCCGCTGCGCCTCCAGCACGACGAGCAGATCCACGAGACCGGCCTCGTACTGCTGGGTGGAGAGCTCCTCCGCCTGGCGTGCGGCTTTGAGAGCCTGCTCCAGGATGACCAGGCGCTCTGCCGTACGCTGAATGCCGATCAAGGCATTCTCCACCTCAGAGAGAGAGGTGAGCACGGTGGCTTCCCAGCCAATCAAAGCCTGGGACTCCAGCTCGCTTTGAATGTTGATGTTCTGACGAATGCGGCCTGCATCAAAAATCGGGGCCGCCAGAGATCCTGCGATGCTGGCGGCGACGTTCTCCGGAGAGAAGATGCGGCCTGCCTTCAGCGCATCCACGCCGATGGAGCCGGAGAGGCTCAGATCCGGGTAGCGCTCGGCTACGGCGGACTTCGTACGAGCCACCGCGGCATCCACCCGGCGTTCGGCAGCGCGAACGTCGGGACGTTGGCGAAGCGTGTCTGCCGGAATGCCGATGGCGATGCGAGCTGGAGGAGACGGCATCTTGTCGGAGCGGCTGAGGAGTTTGTCCAGAGCCCCGGGCGGCAGGCTGGCCAGCAGCGCCAGTTGATTGTGGGTCTGGCTGATGGTCTGCTTGAGGTTGGGGACTTGAGCCCGGGCCTGCTCCAGGGTGGAGATTGCCTGCTGGGTGTCCACTGCCCCGGAGATCTTGGCCTCCTCCTTCCACTTGGCGATCTGGGTGGTCTCAGTGCGGGAGGCGAGGGTCCGCTCCACCACTGCCAGTTGCGCCTCGGTCTGGCGCAGCGTGACGTAGGTGTCTGCCACCTCCGCTGCCAGGGAGACCTGTGCGGCGTAGAGATTCTCTTCAGCCTCGGCCAGATCTGCCGTGGCGGCCTTGATGTTCTGCCGCTGCTTGCCAAAGAGGTCCACCTCCCAGGTCATGTCGATGCTGGCTCCGTAGTTCTCACTGGAGCTCACCCCGGTGTTCCGATTGTCGGTGCGCTCACCGCGTGCGGTGAGCCCGGCATCCACGGTGGGGAAAAGACCGGCTACCTGCACCCCGCGACGAGCGCGGGATTCTCGTACTTTGGAGACGGCGGTGCGAATGTCCGTGCTGTTCTGCAGGGCGGTGGTCACGAGTTGGTTCAGCACCGGATCGTGGAATCGCTCCCACCATTTCGGGAGGGCAGCCGTGTTCAGTGGCCGTTGGGGGAACCCGGCTCGAGCGGCCCCTTTCCATTTGCCCGGCACCTTCAGTTCCGACTGGGCGCGATCCGGATTGGATCCAACACAGCCAACCAGCCCACCTGCGAGAGTGAGCAACAGCAATGGGGCGACAGCCTGGGGAGGCAGACAATTCATGTGGGCTAAGCGGTGCAAAGGCGGTGGTTTTTTGACCTCTTGACCCAGATTCTGCTCCAAGGAACCTTTAGAGAAGGTGAAGGAGAATCGTTTTTGACGGAAAAAGAACGGGCAGCATTCCTCTGCCAGCCTCCCTCAGAGGTGCTTGTAACCGGGGTGCACTCCCTGGGCTAGGCCGTGGTGTGCCGCCAGTTTTTCGCAGAGCGATTTCAGAGTTTGCTGCTCTTCCGGCGTGAGGGGAGTCAGAAAGTCGGTGTCGTGGGCGGCTGCGGCCCGCTGCATGTTGGCCAGCGTTTCAGCGCCTTTGTCGGTGAGGACGATTTCGTAGTTCCGCCGGTCGGTTGCGCTCCTGCGTCGGTCGAGAAGACCCTGGCCCGCCATTTCGTCGATCAGCACCACCATGCGACTCGGCAGGATGCCCAACCGCGTGGCGAGCTTCTGCTGACTGCAGTCTGGGATCATGGCAACCAGCCGCAGAATGCCTGCATGCGGGGGAGTGATGCCCAGAGGTTCGATGCGCTCTGCGAAGCGTCGTGCGGCCTGAGTGCCGAGTTGGGTGAGGAGAAAGGCAGCGCCGGGGGCCCGGCTCTCAGAAGACGAAGGAGGCATTACGGCAGCCTAGTCGAAAGCGGAAGAAAAAGATAGACGCTTCAAATCATTCTATATATGAATGATTCATGTAGTGAATGAAATGTTTAAACCTTATGAAACCAGCAACAACTCGCTCCATCCTGCGTTGGCTCCACGTCCTCCTCAGTATCCCCATCTTGGGTTACATCTATGGACCAGTCGCAAGCATTTCCGAGGCTTCCTTCGCCACGAGGTTTGTCTTTCTGCCCTTCGTTGTCCTATCCGGTTTATGGATGTGGAAAGGACCATGGATCCGGAGGAAACTTTCGGCTGGATTCCCTATGCTTGTGGCACTCGCCATCGCGAAGGGGAGCAGTCTCCAGGCGGCCGAGCCGGATGCGGCAGTTCCCCAGGAACTCCGTGGGATGTGGCAGGCCACGGCGCTGGAGGTACACGGACAAAGTGCGCCAGCCATGATCGTCGAGGGATTCCGGGTCGAGTTCACGGGTGACAAGATGATCATCAAGAAGCGAACCAGTCGGACCGATCTGGAGTCGGTGGTAAAGGTGAATGCAGCTACTTCCCCCAAGTCTCTGGACCTGACCTCGCTCAGCGGACCCAGAAAGGGGCAGACGACGCTGGGCATCTATTCCCTGCAAGGGGACGTGTTGAAGATCTGCACCTGCGAGTTCAGCAATGACCCACGACCAACCGAGTTCAGCACCCGCGAAAACGACCGTCTTGGGGTGATGACGCTGCGTCGGATGGCAGAGTGAGCGAGACCAAGGGGCTAGGCAGTCAGAGCTGCCAGCAGCTTTTCCAGGGGCACGCTGGCCACGGCAGAGGCTTTGTCACTCATCGCATAGGGCAGGATGAGTTCCTTACCGTGGATCAAGGAGCCGCAGCTGTACACCACGTTGGGGACATACCCTTCACGCTCGTTGCCTTCCGGGGAAAGGAGCGGTTCGCGGAGCCTGCCGATGACCTTGGTCGGATCGTTCAAGTCGAGCAGTGCGGCACCCAGGCAGTATTTTCGCATGGGTCCCACGCCGTGAGTGATGACGAGCCAGCCCGCCTCCGTCTCGATGGGGGAGCCACAGTTGCCCACTTTGACCGTCTCCCAAGGTTCTGCGGGGCGGAGCAGGATCTGGGGATCATTCCAGTGGTGGGGGTTGTCGGAGAACATGATGAAGAGGTTCTCATCATCCTGCCGCGACAGCATGGCATAGCTGCCATTAACCTTTCGCGGAAACAACGCCATGCCCTTGTTCTGCACCGCGTTGCCATTGAGCGTGAGGATACGGAAGTGAAGAAAGTCCTGCGTCTCAATGAGCTGGGGAAGAATGGCCCGACCATTGTAGGCGGTGTAGGTCGCGTAGTACATGACCGTTCCATCGTCTTCCACGAACCGGACAAACCGGGCGTCTTCGATCCCATTGCTCTCGTTGTCTGAGATGGGGAAAATGATGCGCTCGCTCAGCGCGAGATTGGCAGGGAACCGGACTTCATAGTTGGAGTCTGCCAGCCATTGAATGCACTCCAGAGTACGCCGGAAGTCATGAGTGAGCGGTTGGGTTTCACGGCGGACCTGGGAGACGGTAAGCGTGAGTTCACTCCTGGTGAACTGGTCGCCCAAGGGACTCATCACTGCCTCCGCGCACTCATTGTGGAACCCGATTTCGTGCAGCTTGATGATGAAGCGCTTCTTGCGGTAGAGGGGGTTGGGAACCACTTCCGGCAGGGTCACGTAGCGGGATACCGGATTTATGCTGAGGGTGCCCTCTGGAGACAGGAGCCCTTCGCGAAACTCAATGGAGGAGATGTGGCCTTCGCCCGTGGCGCGAAGGCTCATGATGAAACGGAGCCCGCCTTCTGGCACATCGTTCTGATCTGGGTGGGGAACGATGGAGGGATTGAAAAGAGCCGCAGATTCCAAGGCATATTCGCCGGAGAACTGGGCACCGATAAGGAGACGGCGCTCGCGTGAAAGGGGGCGGTCCGTGAAGATATGTCCTTGTACCTTGAAGAACTGCTCCATGAGCAGGGCCGCCACGTCAAAATGCCGGGAATCAAACTCCCCAAAGACAGATAGCAATTCCCGGCCTACCTCCTCGTCGGAGAGGGCCAGCGTGCGGCCGATGATAGTGGCGATGCGCTGCGGACTGGCGGGGACGAAAGGACGGATGATGACGCGTGCGCTCTCCGGACCCAAAATGATGTTGTGTCGGTGGATGGGGATGGCGCTCATGTAGGGGAGGTTAGCAAGTGAGTGAGGGGACTTTGCGCCCAGTTCATCTCGGCAAGGGCAAGCAGGAAGGCGAGAGTCGACTCCGCACCCTGGTTCTCGTTCACGCGGTCGGCATGGAGTCCATCACCACAACCGCCGTTGCTCGAGTCGTAGAGAGGAAGTCCCAGATCGTTTCTGCCGAGGAACCATTCGAAGGCGCGGCGGGCCTCGCTGAACCATGTGGAGTCCTGGGTGGCGTGGTAGGCTTCCAGGCAGGCTGACACCATGGCTTGGGCTTCCACGGGTTGTTGATCAAAGTCGGCACGGGCACCCTCCTTCACGTAAAAACCATTGCTGCCGATAGGGCGGAAATGGCCTCCTTGAGTCCGCTGAATCGAAGCCAGCCAACGCAGGGAATTGAGTCCAATCTCCAGCGCCTCAGGATGGGGCATCCAGCGACCGCTCAAGATCAAGGCCTGACAGAGCCGGGCGTTGTCATAGGTGGCGCTGGATTCAAACCATGGCCAGTTTTCATCGGCACAGCCTTTCCAGAGCGTGACCAACCAATTCGTCAACGTCTCCCTGACCTTCCCCGCCTTGGGGCAGGTGGGGTGGTTGCGAAGGTATTCATGAATGCCGAGAAGGGTGAATGCGACGGCGCGCGGGGAGGTGAAGTTCAACACCGAAGGAAGGCCGATCTCAAAAAGCTGCACGCAGAGCCGGCGGCGTCCTTCGTTGCGGGAGTGGCCCGCTCCATTGCCGAGGGCCCAGAGGGCGCGGCCGTGGCTGTCCTCGCTGCCGCAGTCTTCCAGCCACTGACGACCATGGCTCATGAAGTTGCGGAAACGCCCTGTATCGCGGTTCAACGCTGCGGCGAGGAACGCGAGATAGCTGCTGGCCAGATGATCAAGATTCTCTCCCGGAGGGGAGGCTCCCAGTTCGGCCAGGAGATTGCACAAGATGAAGGCCCGGGCGTTGTCATCGGTGCAATAGCCCTCGTGATAGTTGGGCACATTGAAGATGGCATGCTGGAAGATGCCGGTGTGATCACTCATCCGCACCAGGTGATCGAGCCGCACTGGCGGGAGATCATAGGGACGGCTGGCGAGCGTCCACCCAGCGAAGGCGGTGCGGGGAGCGGCCTTGCGGTCGGCGCGCGCATGCTGGAAGGCCTCAAGATAGCGCTGCGCCACCGCGGGCCAGATCATCTCCCGGCCGTACTGGTGGGCTTGCCTGCGGGTGGCCTCGAGTTGCACCGGGTGGTTCAGGTATTCACAAACCGCCTCGGCAATTGCTTTCGGATTGCGAAAGGGGACCAGAGTGCCGCGTCCGTCTGCCAGCAGTTCCTGGGCATGCCAGTAGGGTGTGGAGACGACGGCCTTCCCGGCGCCAAAGACGTAGGCGAGGGTGCCTGAGGTGATCTGGGCCTCGTTGAGATAGGGCGTGAGGTAGATGTCCGTGGCGCCGATGAACTCCTTGAGATCCTCAAGAGACACGAAGCGGTTATAGAAGATAACGTGTGCCTTCACCCCGCGATCTTCCGCAAGCCGTTCCAGGCTGAGGCGGTAGCGCTCTCCCTCCCGGGCCACGAGGTGGGGGTGGGTGGCTCCTAGAACCAGATAGACCACATTGGGATGTTCCTTGACGATCGCTGGCAGGGCTTCAATGGCATGCTCGATGCCCTTGCCCGGTCCAAGCAGCCCGAAGGTCAGCAATACCACGCGGCCCTCGACCCCGAACTGGGTCTTGTAAACGGCGGAGTCGGAGAATGCGATGTCGGGAATGCCATGGGGAATGATGTCCACCTTGGCCTCTGGCACCCCGTAGGTTTCGCGCAGGATCTCGGCACCTTTCCGGGCCATGACCACCAGACGGTCACTGCGCATGGCCAGTTCTTCCATCACCTTCCGCTGTTCCGGATTGGGCTCCCGCAGGACGGTGTGAAGCGTGGTGACGACGGGCATGCGCACTTCTTTAAGAAGAGCCAGCAAATGACTGCCCGCAGCACCGCCATAGATGCCGAACTCGTGCTGAACGCAGAGGACATCCACATTGTTGAAGTTCAGGTAATCAGCCGCCCTCCGGTAGGAGTCCAGATCCTTTTCCTGCAGTTCAAACCGGACCCGAGGCGGGTACTTGTACCCCTCTGGCCGGTCGTTCACGGCTCCCGTGATGCACTGTGCGGTAGGGGCAGCCGTGCTGACCGCCTCGCATAGGTCATGCGTGAAAGTGGCAATCCCACAAAGCCTCGGCTCATAGCCACCCAAAAAAGCGATGCTCCCTGAAGGAGCCTGTCCGCTCAAGATAATCCTCTCAAATGCTGCGACATGGGAGACAATAGGCCCCCGTTCTGGCTAAGCAAGGCGTTGTTCCATGAAACGGGGCCCTGGAACAGATAATGAGGCCTGAGCGGTCCGAAATGCTAAGGTTTGGGCGCGCTTTCGGTCACGCCCAGACTGTCCACCCACTTGGCTTCCATGAGGGAGTCGATGTAGGGTACCAAAACGGGCTGCTTGTAGATACCGGCGGCCCGGCCCAGCCATTCGTTGCCTGCCACCTTCTTGCCTTCCTGATAAGCAAAGGCAGCCTTGCTGTAGTAGTAGGCGGGGGTGTCATCCATGAAGGTGAAGTTCTTCGCGATTTCCTGCGCTCCTGACACATTGCCCTGCTTGAGCCGGCAGACCAGCACCTTGAACTGGCTCAGATGCCGCACTTCGAGCTTCAGCTTGGGGTAGTCGGTCAGCAGCTTGGAAAAGCCAGTCTCTGCTTCCGGGTACTTGCCCTCCACGTAGTCGAGTTCCACCAGATTGAACTTGGGCTCGAAGGCATCTGGGCTCAGGGAGCGGGCTTTTTCGAAGTTCTCCCTCGCCTTGGGGATGTCCCGCATTGCGGTGAAAATGCTCCCACGCACGTTGGGAATGAGGGGGCTGCTGGGCTGGAGCAGTTCTGCCTCATCGAGCTTCTGAAGGGCGTCGAAATTCTTCTGCGTAGCGTGCAAGCCCTGGGCTTCCCGGATCAGATTGAAGAATCGGGCGTCTTCCGGAGTCGGGGTTTCGTTTTCCGCCTTGGCCTCAGCTTTTTCATTGTCCTTCCCGTGGGCCACGGGCGAGGTCAATCCGCCGGCAAGGAACAGCAGAGCGAGAAGGGAGGGGATTCGGGGAGCCATGGTGAGGAACGCGTTGCGGTGGGCTTGAGCGGGTAGTCTGCCCCTCGCCTTGCGGGGCTGCAACGAAGTTTCCGTGGCAATTGGGAGCCATCGCTCGTCGCAGGGGCAAAAAAAGCGCACCCTGAGACAGGGTGCGCTGAAATGGCTTGGGTGTGACCGAGGTGATGAGCCTTAGTACACGTCGCGGCGGTAACGCTTGCTGGTCTTCAGGTTGTCCATGTAGGCGTTCACTTCTTCCGGAGACTTGCCGCCTTCTTTGGCGACGATCTCGCGGAGGGCGTTGTCCACATCCACGGCCATGCGGGCGGCGTCGCCGCACACGTAGAAGATGGCACCCTGCTCCAGCCAGGCATAGAGCTCCTGGCCGTTCTCCAGCATCTTGTGCTGGACGTACAGCTTCAGGGCCTGATCGCGGGAGAAAGCGGTGTCCAGACGAGTGAGCGTACCGTCTGCGAGGTAGGCTTCGAACTCGGACTCGTAGAAGAAGCAGGTGGAGCGGTTGATCTCACCGAAGAACAACCAGGCTTTGCCCTTGGCGCCCGTGGCCTGACGTTCCTGAAGGAAGGAGCGGAAGGGGGCGATGCCGGTGCCAGGTCCCACCATGATG
>NZ_BATR01000102.1 GCF_000739655.1 Verrucomicrobium sp. BvORR106
TGGCGGGCAATCGCGCCACCCAGACACTGACGGTCACCGGACAATCCGCCCAGACCACCACCTATCACTGGGATGCGGAGAACCGCCTGGAAGGCGTGACCCTGCCCAATGCAGACGAGCACGACTATGGCTATGATTACCGGACCCGGCGCATCAGCCGGGTGGAAAACGGGATCGGCACCGCGATCGTGTTCAGCGGTGGCCTGAGCGTGGCCGAGTACGAGTCCCAGGGCATTACGCCCACGGTGGAGTACCTGCGTGGCCCGGACATGGGCGGTGGCGTGGGTGGGATGATGTACAGCCTGCGCAACGGCGGGACGGAGGCGAAGTATGCGATGAGCAACGGCCGTGGGGACGTCGTGGCCCAGAGCAACGACGCCGGAGCCCTGACCTGGACGGCCAGCTACGAAGCGTATGGCAAACGCCCGGTGGAAACCGGGACCAACCTGGATCGGCAGCGAGCCAACACCAAGGAGGAGGACCCGACCGGATTGCTCAACGAAGGGTTCCGGTACCGAGACATCGAGACCGGCGTCTGGCTGAGCCGCGACCCGGCGGGGTTCGTGGATGGGCCGAACCTTTATGCGTACGTGCGGCAGAATCCGTGGACCGCGTGGGATCCGGAGGGGCTGGCGGAATATGACAACTCTTGGCTCCAAGTGGGTGGAATGGGCAAAGAGAATGGAAAAATCTTGCCTGTCGCTGGGGCGGGCTACGCAAGCGGCCGTGGGTACGTTGATGCTTTTGGAAACAAACATCGCAGTTTCTGTATGTCGTGCCATGACAATACTCCGGAGGCGCGACGAAACCTGGGTTATTCCATCGACGCCAATGCTGGTGACTGGCGTGCTTTTGGCATTGCTGCATCTCTCAACATTGCAATGTTTGCTGCTACCGAAGTTGTCGCACTAAGGACTGCGGTCAGCGAGGGGAGAGCTGCTTTAACTACAACTGCGAAAGCTGCCGCAGCTGAAGCCGAGCTGACCTCAGCAAAGGCTGCAACCGAAGTAGCAAAGACGGTCCTACCAGTCGAAGCGACACCTGGCTCGACGACACAGGGCACGAGGGCGTTTTACATGGGCCAGGAAGGACGCAAGGCTGCTGAGAAGGTTGGGCATCAGGTCTTGCGGGTGTCTCCTGAATTACTTGAACAGGCCGGAAGTGATAACAATGCTGCTTTAGTGCAAGCATGTATCAATTGGGCAAAGGGTGCCTCGGGAAAGGTGCCAGTTTATGTCTCGAAAGCAGGGCAGGCAGGGAAAGCTGGAGAATATTTTTGGAAACACGAACTTCCGATCCTCTTGCAAAAGGCCAATAAAGGTGAAGTATCGATCAAATATATTTTCCCAGGGAAATCCTCATGAGTTCAGAAGCGTATACCATCAAGTTTGAAGGCGACTTCAGCCTCTCGCACAGCGATCAGACGGGGGTAATCAAATTTCCATTTGATCCCGGCGAGAACTTTCCGGATGACATCACTCTCTACAGCACAGCCTTTGACCTAAGCGGGAAAAATCGTATTGCAAAAACGCCTGAAAATATGGATCGTATTGCCACAGCTTTTCAAAGAGTGGTCTCCTATCTCAAAGAGAAGCGTCCAAATAGAAAAATAACAGTATGGGACGGATGGGACGATGAATGGCCAGAAAGTGAGAACTCGTAGTCGACTGGGTTAACAGATGCAAATAGACAGGCTAGAATGGTGCTGAGTTAAGCCGCATCCTTTTTGCGGCTCTGCCGCTGGACTCGGTGCGGCGTCTCCCTCATTTCGTGCCTGGGTTTGCTCATGAGCTGGTAGTTCTTGGGCCGTCGTTTCTTGCATCGCGGCTCCCGTCGATGCGGACTCTCCAGGAGGGGATCGTCGGCGATGCTTTGCAGCATTTCATTCGTAAGCGTGACGCCCAGTGCCTTATGATCTCGCTGGCATCATAGACGTCGAGGTTTGAAAGGTATGACGTCTATGACTACGACGTCATTGGTTTTGAAGCAGGGCGGGCTGGGGTGTGTGCGCACCCCGGCGGCACGACGAGAGGCATTGCTCGCGGAGTTCGCCCGCAGTGGCCTGAGCGGGGCACGCTTCGCGACCTTGGCTGGCGTGAACTATCAAACCTTCATGGGCTGGGAGCACCAGCAAAACCGCGGGTCGGGCAAAGCAGTGTCGGCCCAGCGACCACCGCGCTTTGTCGAGGTGGAGGCTGCTCCCGTCCCGGAGCTAGCGCTGCCGCTGATCATCGAGCTGGCCGCAGGCATCACCCTGCAACTGCACCATGCCAGCCAGGTGCCCCTGGCAGGTGAACTCCTGCGCAACCTCGCCCGCCCATGTTGAGCTTCACCGGTGGTCTCAAGATCTTCGTGGCCCTCTAACCCTGCGATATGCGCAAGGGCTTTGGCAGTCTCTGTGGGGCGGTTTATGACCAGCTCAAAGAAGACGTGCGCAACGGGGCGCTCTATGTCTTTGCCAACAAGCGGCGCACCCGGCTCAAGATCCTCTACTGCGATGGCACCGGGATGTGGTTGCTAACCAAGCGGCTGGACGCGGGTACGTTCTTCTGGCCACGCTCCTCCCAGGCGGGCCAGACCAAGATGTCCCTCACCCCGGAGATCTTTGCGCTGCTGACCGACGGCATCGACCTCCATCAGGCCACGATGCGACCGTGGTATGAGCGACCTCCGGCGGGGCCGGTGTAAAAAGGAAACAACTTTCCTTGCCACCAGCATGAGGACTCATCATGATGGTGTCCACCATGATGAGTCCCCGCGAAGCCCAGCTGACCCAGGAGGTCGAGGCGCTTCGTCAGGAAAACAAGCTGCTGCGCGACAAGGTCGACGCCCTCATCAAGCGGCTCTTTGGGGCCAGTAGCGAGAAGCTCGACGCCAATCAGCTGCTGTCGCTGCTGCAGGGGGATGACGGGCCAAAAAAAGCCGAAGCCTCCAGCGCAAGTTGCGCCGCCCTGGAGGCTGAACTGGCCAAACCCGCACCGGGCCAGCCCAAGCCCGACAAGCAGCGTCGGGCATCCCAACCCCGTGTACCCGAACATCTGCCCGCCGTGGAAGAGGTGGTGGATCCTATAGAGGTCACCAACAACCCGCAGGACTGGCGCTGCATCGGTCAGGAGGTCACCGAGCTGCTGGACTTTGAGCCGGGCCGGTTCCTGCGTCGCCTGTTGATCCGCCGCAAGTATGTCCATCGTGATGCCAGTCATGAACCTCCCGTAATCGCTCCGCTCAACACGCTTCAGGAGCGCAGCATCGCGGCTCCTGAATTGCTGGCCCAGATCATCATCGCCAAGTACTGCGACCACCTGCCGTTGTTCCGCCAGGAGCGCATCTACGCCACGCGCCATGGTGTGGAGCTGCCCCGCCAGAGTCTGTGCCGTTGGCTGAAGCTGGCGGTGGAGTGGTTGCAACCGGTCTATGAGCAGATCAAGGCGGAGGTGCTGGCCGCCGGTTACGTCCAGATGGACGAGACGCACATTGACTACCTGAGCCCCGGGCATGGTCAGACCAAGACCGCCCAGCTATGGGTCTGTGGCAATCCGCACGGCGGGGTGTTTTACACCTGGCAGCTGGGCCGGGGAGCTGACTGTGTCGCCAATATCTTGCCGGTGGACTTTGACGGGCCGTGCAAAGCGATGGTTATGCCGCCTACAGTAGCCATGTGGCGCAGAGCGAAGTTGCCATCACCCTGCTGGGGTGTTGGGCGCATGCCCGGCGTTACTTTGTGGAGGCCAAGGATGAAGCGCCGCAATATGCGGGGCTGATCCTGCTACAGATCCGTCATCTTTACGCCGTTGAAGCCCGACTGCGAAAGCAGCGAGCCGGGCTTGGCCTGTGTGAGGTGGTGCGCCAGCAGGAGTCTGTGCCCATCTTGGAACGTCTCCACAGGATGATTGAGGTCATGAGCCGAAAGGCGCGCTTTACCCCCAAGAGCGCGATGGGGCAGGCATTGACTTATGCACTCAACCAGTGGGAGCGCCTGGTGGTGTATGTGGAGGATGGCCGGCTGCAGATCGACAACAACCGCATCGAGAACGCGATGCGGCCTGCGGCATTGGGGCGCAAGAACTGGCAGTTCATTGGGGAGGCCGGGGCGGGGCACCTCACGGCAGTGTGCCTGACGATCATCGAGAACTGTCGCAGGTGGGGGCTCAATCCATTTGAGTACCTTCGCGACCTGCTGAGCCGGATGCCAACGATGACCAACCGCCAGATCAAGGACGTGACACCGGCGGCCGTGGCTAGGATGCTGGCCTGGCAACGGCCCCAGGCCGCCTGACCCCTAGGGACGTCAAGTGTTAAAAGACGGAACCGTCGGTGACGCTTACGAAAAATATGAGCGAAGGAAAAAATCTTGTGATAGAGGTAAACTTCTAAAATGAATATTTCAGATTACGTTGTCGAGTTTGGATCCGATGCTTGGACAATTGACTATAAAGATGCTTCGGGGAATTACACTTTTGTCTTTGATTGCGACATCGATGAGTTTGCCTTAAACGGTGCTACAAAACGATTAATCTTGCAATCTGGTCCTCCGCTCAAAAACATGGCACTGTGGAATTGCAGTACTCAGGCCGATCAAGCATATTCAGCGATGATATTAGATAGAAATAAGAAATATCTCGAATCTTTGGGGTATGAAGTGGAACTAGCGTAGGTATTTTCGGCAATTGTGGACGATATGTATCTATGCCAGTACAAATAGCCTGTCTAGAATGGCACTGAGTTAAGCCGCATCCTTTTTGCGGCTCTGCCGCTGGGCTCGGTGCGGCGTCTCGCTCATTTCGTGCCTGGGTTTGCTCATGAGTTGGTAGTTCTTGGGCCGTCGTTTCTTGCATCGCGGCTCCCGTCGATGCGGTCTCTCCAGGAAGGGATCGTCAGCGATGCTTTGCAGCATTTCAGTCAGCCTCATCCGCGATTGGCGGGCACTGGAGGCGCTCCACAGGCACCATTGCCACTGATCGAGCCGGTCCCTGCTTCCTTTGAAGCTCAACACCCCGCTGGAGCCCAGTTCGCGCAGAGGCTGGGCTCGCGCCATCATCAGCCGGACCACATTGTAAGCAATCATGTGCATGAGCAACTCGCGGGCCACCATGTGAGGGCTGCGCGTGCGCAGCATGTCCATGCCCATCGTGGTCTTGATGTCCGCAAAGAACAGCTCTACTTGCCAGCGCCGCAGATAAAGACTGGCAATGGCTGATGAACTCCATTGCCCGGCATCCAAGAGGGTGCTCACCCGCCAGATCTGGCGGGTGCGATGAGCTTTGATGGAGACATCAAAACGGGTCACTCGCACTTCCAGTTGAGGAGGGAGGTCTTTGAAGTGAACCGTCGCAGCGCTCTTGCCGATCCGTTGAGGTTTGGACCAGCGTTGGACGGAGTCGCTCTTGCCCAGGCGTCGCCCCTTGCGCAGATCACACTGGCGCGAATGATGCATACGCATGACCACATCAATGCCCCGTTGCTTGAGGACGGCGATGAATGCGTAAGAGCAGAAGCCCCGGTCAGCCACCAGGATATCCCCGGCACGCAGGTGCTTGAGCAACCGCCAGGCCATGGTTGAATCATGAATGCGCCGGCCCCTTTTGACGGTGGCCAGCCAGGCGCCGGTACTCAGATCAAAGAGACCCACCAGCTTCATGAGAGGAAAGCCGCAGCCAGGCTTCTGACTGGGGCCATAGGCATAGGCCTCACGATTGGCGGGAGTATCGGGCAGGGTGATGCCCGTACCGTCCATGACAACGATGCGGCGCGGGTCCTTTGAGCCGGAGGAACCGGCGCAAAGACGTCGAGCCAGCTCCCGCGAGGCTCGAACCAGAAGCTTGATGGGCAAGCGAGCTCTGGCCCGGCAATAGGCGGCGGTGTCCTCTTCGGGAAGTTCCTGCCGATGGCTGCACATCAAAGACTTGAGGCGGCAGACGGCGCGAAGGCAGGAGCCGCCGGGATCAAGCACCTGGCTGAGGAATGCCCAGAAGGTGACGGACAAAGTATAAATGCGCTCCCTGCTGTTGTCGCCTTCCTTTGGTTTGAAGGAGGCGATCAAGCCCGGGAGCCAGTCGCCCAAGAGTACACCCAGCTGGCGTAGACAGAGGGCATCAACCTTGGATCTGGACTGGCTGAGCGGGGAGCTGTGCCGGGAGGGGGCGCGGCCAAAGAGGATGCGGGAGACGCCGGGAAAGAAGGGGGTTGACGGGCGCATTCGCAGTAATACATCGAACCGCTCGATCTTCAACGTTCGTGTCGAACTAAAACACCCCAAATATCCCTAAAGTCAGTGCCATTCTAGCCTGTCTATTTGTGAGAAAGACAATCACCGATGATATTCCTGATGTGCTGATTCAGGGCAAACAGGGCCAGTGGTCTCGTATGGAAAAGCCACTCATTGACTACAACAAGCACCTGTTGCAGAAAACAACCTGCGGTAGCAAGTCCGACTTTGGTCCCAAATAACCATGAATCTTGAAAAGGCATTCGAATTGGTGAACAATCTAGACTATAAGGAGTCACATCGGCGGTTTGCGCCTCAGCATGGTTTATTGCTGTTTGACAGCAGCGGTGAAGTGGTCAGCATATACCGATTCAAGACGACCCCACACGAGGCAGAGCACATCGAGGCCCTGGCAAAGCATCCAAGATGTCTTCAGATTTCAACTATGCCAAATTGGTTTGCGACGCCAGCCGAATTGAAGGCCAGGATAGATGGAGATCTTTGGTTGTTCTCTCATATGAAGCCTCGACCGCCGGCTGATGCATGAGTCCTAATATGCAAGTACAAATAGGCAGGCTAGAGTGGAACTGACTTAAGCTGCTGCGGATTCAACTTCAAAGCGCAATGGGGACGGCGACAACATCTGTTGCCAGTTTGAGGGGATCTATCGCAAATGTTCGATATCGTGGCATGGCGCCCCCCCACATCTTTGCGATCCGATGGTTTCGGTTGTCGTACTACCACTGCATTTCTCGGGTGGTGGAGAGGCAGTTGGCGGTTGGGCCGGAGGAATGCCAGAAGACAGGCTATTCCGGCGGCTGCTTGAAGATCGAGCGGATGCCTTGTCTCAATGAAAATGATCTAGACGATTCAGGCGGTCCGCCTTCTCGAATGCAAAGAGGGGGCGGTGTGAGACGTGTTTGCGCTGGGTGGAGGTCCTAGAAGGTAAACGTGTGATGAGGGAGGCTTCGATACATCGTGAAGTCGGCTTTTGCTGCGACCGCGTTGCGGTCGGTTGATGCTTTTCCAATCGGAGCTAGTGGTTGTCAGGCTCCCGCGACCTCCGATTGCCTTCCGGGATGTCTTCGGCATGGGCGAGGTGCGAAAGACCGCAGTGAGTTCATCAGGCCCGAATAATCATTCCACAGGGCGTTGGCCGAACTTGCTTAGTCAAGGATGGGTGGTTTGTGCTTGCACAACCGCCGAGGGGAAGCGGAGCGATGGGCCGGCGAATTCACTTCGATGTGGAGGCGTTGATGGCGGTGGGGAGGGAAGCGATGGGAGCGGCTTCCACACCTGATGTTCGTGGTGTAACCTACCCAGGGTTGACTCGCTTAGGGCTCGTTCAACCACTGGGCTGTGTTAGACATCGCCTTCAGCGATGAGCTTCGGATGAAGAGAAGGCGGCGAAACGGGAATTACCTGAAATCAACGGGCGAGGTTGATTCTGCCAAGGAACCTCAGGCACGAAAGGCCTCAGACCGCCACAACTCCTGCGGAGTAGAAACTTCCAACATCCGGACCCAACGTAGACTCGCTGGAAGCTCGTCAACGTTGGGCTTGTAGCCACATCCTCTTCGAGGAAAAACTTCAACTGAGCGCGTGGAATTCATCGGTTGCTCGGCGGCCACCCCAAATGCTGGGCGGCAGGTCAGTGCGCCCCACGTCTTAGGTCTTCTGTCTCCCGCTCTTTCATCTCCCGAAACGCGGGCACAAAAAACCCTCCGTGAAGAGGCGCTGTTGCCAGCGGCTGGATCACGGAGGGTTTGCAATTCCCGGCTCAGGCCGGGCGCTCACCAAACAACAACAAATTACTTTTCCTTGGGTTTGAAGGTGCCTTTGAGGAATGGCTCGCCGACCACGCCTTCATAGGACTTGAGGATCTTGAACTGTCCGTCGGCCTTGGTTTCGCCGATGTACACGTTCTTGGTCAGGTGGCGGTTCCCCTGAGTGGTGACTTTGCCGCCGGGGCCTTCGAAGGAGATGCCCTTCTCGAGTTCAGCGTTCACTTTGTCCACGTCGAAGGAGCCAGCCTTTTCCACAGCGGCTTTCCAGAGGTACACGCCATCATAGCTGAGCACCATGGGGGAGCAGGTCACGCGGCCTTCTTTGACGATGCCGGGGATGTCAGACTTGGCGAGCCAGGCCTTGAAATCCTTCACGAACTTCGCGTTGGTCTTGCTCTTGAGGGACTGGAAGTAGGTCCAGCAGCCGAGCTGGCCGACGAGCTGCTTGGCGGGAAGGCCGCGGAACTCATCTTCCGACACGGAGAAGCTCACCACCGGGCAGGTTTCTGCCGTGAGACCAGCCGCAGCGTACTCCTTGAAGAAGGGCACGTTGGTATCGCCGTTCAGGGTGTTGATGATGCAAGCACTGCCGCCCGCGGCGAACTGCTTGATCTCAGCCACGATCTGCTGGTAGTCGGTATGACCGAAGGGGGTGTACTTGCCGGCGGAGATGATCTTGCCGGAAGCGTCCTTGGTGAAACCGCCGCCGATGTTTTCAAGCGGCACGCCCTTGCTCAGGAGATACTCCAGAAGCACGAGGTTCGTGGTCTGGGGATAGACGTAGTCAGAACCCAGGAGATAGAACTTCTTCTTGCCCTGCTCCAGCATGTAATCCACCGCCGGGGTGGCCTGCTGGTTCACCGCCTCAGCGGTGTAGAAAATGTTGGGCGACTTTTCTTCACCCTCATACTGCACGGGGTAGAAGAGGAGGCCCTTCTTCTCTTCAAACACGGGGAGCACGGACTTGCGGCTCACGGAGGTCCAGCAGCCGAAGGTGACGGCGACTTTGTCCACTTCGAGAAGCTGCTTGGCCTTCTCTGCGAAAAGCGGCCAGTTGGAAGCGCCATCCACGACGACGGGCTCGATCTTTTTGCCGAGCACGCCACCCTTGGCGTTGATCTCGTCAAACGTGAAGAGGAGGACATCGCGGAGGGAGGTCTCGCTGATGGCCATCGTGCCGCTCAGGGAGTGCAATACGCCCACTTTGACGGTCTCTGCCGCCATGACGGGAGTGGCGATGGTGGTGGCCAGCGCAGCGGCCATGAATGCCTGAAAGTACCTTCTGTTCATACTTGGTTGGTGCTTGTCGATGTGTGTTTTCATTGAAAGCGCGCACCGCCAAGGGTGACGATGCGCGCTGGTGAGAGGAATCTGAACCTTTTGAAAAGGGACGGATTAGAACGTGAACACGATGCCGGCGGAACCCACGACGAAGTCGCTGTCAGCGTTCGGGATCACGTCGTCCTGGGTGTGGTAGTAAGTCACACCGAGAGCGAGGGAGATCTGCTTGTGCAGCGGGATCGAGGCGCCAACACCGGCGGAGACGTAGGCGAAGCCACCGTCACCAGCGTGGAAGCCGTCCGTGTCAAAGGAGACCGTGATCGGGAAGGAGAGGCTGACCGGGCCCAGCGTGGTGGCGGGAGCGATACCAACCTGGGTCACGAGACCTTCATCATACCCGGGGATCTCAATACCGACGCGACCGTGAAGGGCCACGAAAGGATTGATGAGTCCGTCGAGGTAGGAGATCTTGCCGTCGATGATGTGCTCCGTCTGGGAAGCGTAGTTCCAGGAACCGTAGCCGAGCTGGAACTTGAACTTGTCCACGGTGTAGTAGAAGCCGACGTTCACGTCGATTTCCTGCACGTAGTCACCGATGTCACCTTCGACCTGGTCATTGACGTCAGCCCAGGTGTTGATGTAGAGCTGCAACCCGGGAGCGAGGTTGAAGTCGAGCTCAAGGGAGGGGTGGAAGAACCACTCACCCCAATCATTGCCCACGCCCCATACGTCCTGGCCGTAAGAGATGAAGTGGGTGTCATAGAACAGGGAAAGGTTCCCGGTGATGAGCGGGGTGGGGGCCGGAGGCTCAACCGGGGGCACCACGGTCTTGCCGGACACGGTGCCAGCCTGAGCGACGACGGGCGAAAGCATGGCAGCAGCGGCCAGCATCGCCCCCTTGTGGGAGAGCAGTTTTCTGAGGTTTCCAATCAAGGATAGTTTCATGCGTCTGTTCTTTCTAGGTTGTTGTTGGTTGTCACGACTTGCCGGTCGCAACACGTTCGTAAGCAGCGGGGATGCCAGCTTTGAATGTATTTCCGATAAATCTTTTACCCGAACATTATCCCTTGTTGCTGCGGGCGGGATGGCGGAGCGGGCGATGGAAAAAACAAGATGAATGCATATCGAAAAACATTTCTGGTCCGTGTTGGCATTGTGTGGCCAACCGACTTGTATCCTCAGTCTCCGCTGGAAAAAATGGCTGAATGTGGCATGATAAGTCCATGAAGCCGCTGATCATTGCCCATCGTGGCGCTTCAGCGGAGGCTCCGGAAAACACCTTGGCCGCTTTTCGTCTGGCATGGGAGCAGGGTGCGGATGCGGTGGAGATGGACCTGCGCATGACCCGCGACAATCAGGTGGCGGTGATTCATGACGCGGACTTGCGCCGGGTAGCGGGCAATGCGCACAAGGTGGCAGCACTGGATGCCGTGGACCTGGTGCAGATACAGACGGGGCTGGGCAGGGGCTCAGCCAAACACACGACGGTGCCGTTGCTGGCCCAAGTCTTGAGAGAGGTGCCGAAGGGGCGGCGGGTCTTCTTGGAATTGAAGGCTGGCGCGGGACTGGTGGAAGGGGTCCGACAGGTGCTGGAGGCCAGCTGGCTGGACCCGGAGCAGGTGGTGATCATTGGCTTCGACCATGCTTTGGTGCAGCAGGCCCGGGAGGCGATGCCGGTGGTGGAAACGGCATGGGTGGTGGACTACCCCTCCATCTGGAATTTGACGCATCTCATTAAGCTGGCAGTGAGCCATCGGATCGGAGGACTGGACTTGCGGGTGGACTGGCCGTTGACCGAGCCGGATGTGGCCCGGGCTCATGAGGCAGGTCTCAAGCTCTACATCTGGACGGTGGATGATCTGGTGCGGGCCAGGGAGCTGGCGGCGATGAGGGTGAATGGGCTGACGACGAACATCCCAGAGAGGCTCCGTCGGGCCGTCTTTCCCCCGTCGCGTTGAGGTGGGGTGGTTTTCCGTGGTTGCATCCATGCGCAGGGTGGCGAGAATCTTCGCTGCACGCATTCCTGACTTTCTCATGAAACCCCTGTCCCTGTTGTCCACCGTCCTTGTCGGCGCTTTGCTGGCATCATGCGCCCCGGAGCAAAAAGCTCCAGACAGCTCCCAGCCGGCTGAAACGACCCCGCCAACCAGCTCGCACGGTCGCTTGGTGGTGTATGTCGCGAACTATCCCCTGGCGTACTTCGCAGAGCGTATCGGAGGACCTGAGGTGGAGGTGAAGTTTCCTGCACCCGCAGACGTGGATCCGGCCTTTTGGGAGCCCACTGAGGCTGAGGTGGAGGCCTACCAGTCGGCCGATATCATCCTGCTCAATGGGGCGAGCTACTCGCACTGGCTGGATACGGTGACCCTCCCTGACTCGAAGACGGTGAACACATCCGCTTCCTTCTCAGACAAATTCATCGTGGTGAAGGATGCCATCACGCACAGTCACAGCGGTGAGGGCGAGCACTCGCACAGCGGCACGGTGTTCACCACGTGGATTGACTTTGACCAGGCTATTCAGCAGGCGGACGCGGTTCGCGAGGCCCTGCAGGCAGCACGGACCTCCCAGGTCGAGCTGTTCGCGCTCAACTTCGACCAGCTCAAGACGGACCTTCTGGCGCTGGATGCAGACATGAAGAGCGAGGGCACACGGCTTGCCAAGCAGCCGCTCGTGGTGTCTCACCCCATTTACCAGTACTGGGCGCGGCGGTACGGGCTGAATGTCCAGTCGGTGCTATGGGAACCGGACACCGTCCCTGATGAAGCCCAGATCGAGGCGCTCAAGAAAATCCTCGCCACCCACCCGGCGAAGTGGATGGTGTGGGAAGGGGTTCCCGCGCCGGAATCGGTGGAGAAGCTCAAGGCTCTGGGAGTCAATAGCGTGGTCTTCGATCCATCAGCCAACGTGCCGGAGAAAGGCACCTGGCTGGATGTGATGAAGTCCAACATCCAGGAGATCAAGAAGATCATCCCTTGATGAAGGTTATGTAATTTCATTGATCCTTGACGTTGGACTTCGGGCTCCACCGATAGTGTCCAGTGAGCGGGTAGGTGAACAGGTCGTCCTCCAGCTGTGGTCCGCGGCCGATATTGTGCACCACCCAGGGGCGAGCTCCACCATCTGGGGCGGGCACGACCATCATGATGTGGGGGAGATGGGGCGGTACCGTGCAGGTGACGATGTCTCCTGGCCGGTAGTCTTCGTCTTTCTGAGTAACGGCGAGCTCCGCGCCCTGGCGTTTCAGAAAGGTCTGCAGATTGGGGACGCGGCGGTGATCGATGTTGCGGTCCGGTCGGCTCAGGCCCCAGTTTTTGGGGTACTTGCTGAAGTTCGCTTTCATGTCCTCGTGCACCAGTTTTTGAAGATCTAGGCCGAGGGCGCGACAGGCGCGAATGATCTCGTCCGTGCAGACGCCCGTGGCGGGATCGACGTCGCCTCCCGGGTAGGACAGTTTTACGTAGGCGGGCTCATAGCGCACGTCGTGGCGGGTGCGGTCCAGGGCGGCGTGGGCGAGCTTGATGCCAAAGGAGCCGCCATTTGCTGGAAGTTGCGCCCGAGACTGAGGGGTGAGCCCCCGGTCCGTGAGGGCAGACTTGAGCTCTGAGGGGGCGGGGGCACCCTCTGGCGCAGGAGCTGCGACGGCGAGGCCACAGGAAAAAATCAGGCTGGCCAGGGCGGGGATCAGGGAGGGAGAGGGGAGAGTGAGGCGTGTTTTCATTGTCGGGAGACGCGTTCTGGGTACACTGCGCCACTTCATGCAAGGCAGGTTCTCCAGGCATTATTTTCTGCGCGGCGCGATGCTGGCGGTCGGTTTGACGCTGGGGCATGCCCTCGCGTTCAGCGCTCCCAAAGTGACCGTGAAACCGGCCATCGTGCCCAAGGCACAGGCCGCCCGCGCGGACTCGCCCAACGTGGTTTTCATCATCGCCGACGACCTCAATGACTGGATTGGCTGGATGGGCGGCCACCCTCAGGCCCGGACGCCGAACATGGACCGCCTGGCCCGCATGGGCATGCGCTTCATGAACGCGCACTGCAGCTATGCCCTGTGCAATCCCTCCCGCACCTCTATGCTCACCGGCATTCAGCCGTGGAACAGCGGGGTGGCGGGGAACGAGCAGGACTGGCGCAATGCTGAGACGTTGGTGGGCAAGCCCACCCTCCCCGAGTACTTCCGCCAGCAAGGCTACACCACGGCAGCCGGGGGTAAGGTGTTTCACGCCAGCCACGGTGGCCCTGAAGGGCGGCTTACGGGCTGGCACGGCGGGCGTCGGGGCTTTGAGCAGGACGCCGCATGGGACACGCGCTTCCCTGGGAACGGGGTGCAGATCCCCGATCTGCCGGTGCACACGGGGCAGAACTTCAACGGGCTGGACATCTGGTATTGGGACTGGGGCACAGTGGACGTGAAGCCCGAGGCTACCGACGACGGCCAGGTGGTGAACTGGGCCACCCAATACCTCCAGCGCAAGCAACCCCGCCCCTTCTTCCTCACGGTCGGCCTGTATCGGCCGCATGCCCCTTGGTATGTGCCGCGCCAGTACTTTGCCGAGCGTCCGCTCTCAGAGGTGCGCCTTCCTGAGGTGAAGGAGGATGACCTGGCCGATGTGCCTGCCACGGCCAAGGCCTATCTCAATGGCGGCTTGCACCGTCAGATGATGGATCGCCAGCTCTGGGCCTCCGCAGTGCGCGCCTACCTGGCCAGCATTTCCTTCTGTGATGCCATGGTGGGCCGCGTGCTGGATGCGCTGGAGAGCAGCCCCAACAAGGACAACACGGTGATCGTCTTCGCCAGTGATCACGGCCTGTATCTGGGCGAAAAACAGCGCTGGCATAAGGGCGGCCTCTGGGAGCGTGGCACGCATGTGCCTCTGGTCGTGGTGGCCCCTGGTGTGACGCAGCCCGATTCGCAGAGCAGCCAGCCAGTCAGCCTCATCGATCTCTATCCCACTCTGTGCGAGCTGACAGGCCTGCCCAAGCCTCAACATCTGGACGGCATTTCTCTGGTGCCGCTGCTGCGCGATCCCAACTCCACCCGCACCACCCCCGCGCTGACCGCCATGGGTGAGGGGGACAAGGCCAGCTACGCAGTCCGGACGGATCGCTGGCGCTACATCCGCTACTCCAACGGGAGCGAGGAACTCTACGATCACCAGTCAGACCCGCATGAGTGGACGAATCTCGCGGGCCGGACAAACCTGGCTGCGGTGCAGAAGGAACTGGCGGCGCAGATTCCTCAGAAGTGGACATCTTCGTCGCGCACGGTGGATCAGGTGAAGGTGGATTCTTCACCCGACGGGATGGTGAGCTACTTCTTCCAGGGGGGAGATCGCCTGAATGCTGACTCCTCACCGGACATCCTTGAGCGCGCCTTTGATATCGAGGTGGTCTTTGACTACAACCCTGCGATCAACGCGGACAGCACGCTCATCAGCCAGGGAGACACTCGCTTGGGCTTCGCCCTGCACCTGGTGGATGGTCGCCCGGCGCTCACGGTGAACTATGATGGCCTGCGATCCACGCTGAAGTCTGAGGAGCAGCTTGCTCCCGGCCAGATCCGTGTGCGCAGCCTGGTCTCGCTGGATGGCTCCATGTCCCTGGCCGCCACAGGGCTGACCAAGGAAGTGCGCGGCTACGCTCCCTTTGAAGGCGGCTTTCCCCGCCTTCCCTCTGAGGGGCTCTCGGCCGGAGCCAGCTTTGGCCCATTGCCTGCGAAACTTTTCCCGAACAGCACCCCCTTTGACGGCCCCTTCCGTCTTCTGCGCATGACCATCCTCCCCGGCGTCACCGAAGATCGCCGCGCGGCCCGCGCCGTGCCAGTGGAGTGAGCCTTGTTACTTATCCCTTACCCCTCTTCCCTTTTCCCTCTCTCAGCCATGATTTGCCGCCTCGTTAAGGACTATCGTTTTGAAGCCGCCCAGACCCTTCCTTCCCTGCCCGGGGATCACAAGTGCAAGCGCATGCACGGTCACAGCTTCAAGATCGAGATCGCCGTCGAGGGCGAGGTGGACCCGAAGATCGGCTGGGTCTATGACCACGCCCAGATCAGCAAGGCGATGAACCCCTTGATGGATCTTCTGGATCACTCCTATCTGAACGAGATCGAGGGCCTGGAGAATCCCACGATTGAAAACATGGCCGCCTGGTTCTGGGTGCGTCTGAGCCCGCAACTGCCGGGCCTGTGTGAGATCGTGATTCACGAGACGCCCACGGCGCGCTGTGTGTTCCGCGGGCAATTTTAGGCGCTGAAAGCCGCTGAACAGAATCTCTGGGGTCGCTTTCCCCAGAGGGGATTGGACTTGTCGGGAGGTGCGTGCATGCACTAAAACGAGAGCATGCGTTTTGGTCTCGTCACGTGTCTCTTTGCCATCCTCGCGTCTGCGCCCCTTGCTGCGCAGGATCGGTCTCCGGAGAAGGCGAAGGAGGAGGCAAGGCAGGCGGATCTGAGCGACGTGGCTGACATCGCATGCTGGCAGGAGGATCTCGCAACCATTCAGAGGCTGATTGCAGAAGGGTGGGACGTCAACGGTGGAGGCTCAGAGTCAAGGTCCAAACCCTTTTACGTGGCAATCAAAAGCGGAGCCCACGACATCGTTGCTGCGATGGTCGCCGCCGGAGCCCGGTTGAATGAGCCGGATGCCAATGGCAATACAGCACTGTCGATGGCGGTCGGGAATTCTCACCGCAATCCCTCAGAAGAGTCGTCGTTGAGGATGCTCAACTATTTGCTGGAGAATGGAGCTGATGTTCACGCTGGTGGAGAGGCGGCGGTGACCGCGGCAGCGGGAAATAACTTGAACCTGGTGAAACGTCTCGTGGCAGCTGGTGCCAGGCCCACTCCTGAATCCCTGGCTGCTGCCGTAAGCGACAACAAGGAGGATGTGGTGGACTACCTGCTTCAGCAAAAAGTGGATCCGAAGTCGAAGCTCAAGAACAACAAGACCCTCTTTCACTCTCTTCCTGAAAAGGCGCTCTTCGAAAGGCTTCTGGCTCTGGGTCTCGATCCTAACGCCGCTGACGACTCCGGGCGGCGGCCCGTTCACGTTGCCGCTTCGCGAGGAACCCGAAAACTCCCAGTGATGAAGCTGCTGGTGGAGCATGGTGCAGACATCAATGCGGCAGACGGGGAGGGGATCACGCCCGTGATGCTCAGCCTTCCCAACAGGTGGATGAGGGAGACCGAGATGATGCACTATTTGGTGGAGCTTGGGGCACGATTGGATCTGCGCGACAAGCAGGGGCGCACCGTTCTGGACCATGCTTGGGCAAAAGGAAGATGGGAGGACGTCCTGTACTTCAAGCGCCATGGAGCAGGCTTTCCCGATCCACGCGAGCGGTTGGACTTTTTCGTCCGGCGGGCTGCCAGTTCAGCGGTGGAATCGTCAACGTCGCGGGAGATCGTGGGGTGGCTGTCCACCAGCGTGGACCCGATTGCGGATTTCAAGCCTGACGGTCGACCTCTCACCGTCTGGTTTGTCATCATGGGCCATTCTGAACTGTTGGAGTTGTCCATCAAACAAGGTGTGTCCGTGGACGCCACCGATGGCGAAGGGCGCACGGCGCTCATGTGGGCGGAGATGACCGGCTCCGCTCAGGCCAAGGATCAGCTGTTGGCAAGAGGGGCCAGGCGGGACATCAAAGATGCCAGCGGGAAAACGGCGGGGGATTGGGCAGACTGGCGTGCGCATTTGGAGAAACATCCCCAATCTGCGGTGTCTGATGGGGCTCTCGTCTCACAGGTGCCGGACCTCCGCTCCGGTGAGGAGCAGGAGCGTGATGGTTTTTTTGCCGCCATCTATCGCAACCAACCGGAGGAGTTGCGACGTCAGTTGTCAAGCAAGCCCGGATTGATGAAACTCGGGCAGGGCGGTCTACCTCCACTGAATCTGGCTGCTGCATTGGGTCGATTGGAGATCATGGATGAACTGGTGCGCAGGGGGGCAATGCTGAACGGCAAATCGCCCGATGGAGAGACGCCGATGATCCTGGCGGTTCGGGGCGGACAGATGGCAGCAGTTTCGTGGTTGCTGAAGAAAGCACCGGGCGTTGTTTTTGGGGAAATGCTGCCTGAGGCTGGAGCGGAAGCGGTGAGCATGAAGCAAAGCGGGATTCTGCGCTTTCTTTTTGGGGAAGGGTGGCGTCCTGCGCAAGGCGATGCCAGTCTGTTGGCGCTACAAGTGGCTGTAGATCGCGATGATGCAGCCCTGTTTCGTCTGTTGTTGGAAGGAGGGGCGGAATTGCGCCCAACTCCATCGAAGAACCTCGGCGATGAAAATGAATTCGCGTCTCTCCTGCGAAGTGTCGGGAAGAGCACGGACACTGCGGTGTTGAAATCCTTTTTTCAGCACCTTGAGCAGCCGGTTCGGGATCAGTACCAGGCGCATCTTGCAGGGCTTTTTCAAAGCAGAGCCAGCAATGGCGATGTGGCAGGGGTGAAGTTGTGTCTGGAATTGGGAGGGGTGGATGTGAACGCTCGACTCCAGTCTGGTGCGTACACTCCAGGAACCTGGTTTGCGAAGGAAGATAATCGGAACTTCACCACTGCCCTGGGTTTCGCGGCGGCTGCCGGACAGTTTGAAACGGTGCAGTATCTCCTGCAGCAGGGGGCCAAGTTGGAAGGTCTGGGACCGTACGACATTCCGTTGCTGCACGGTGCGGTCGATTCGAAAAATGAAAAACTCGTCGCCCTTCTGATCGAACGTGGCGTGCCCCTTCAGGAGAAGGATCGTCAAGGCAGAACGGCGCTCCAACTTGCGGAGTTCAAGGAGCACCAGGCGATTGCGAACTTGCTGCGGAAAGCAACTGCCCGGCCATCCGACTAGGGGGCATCACTGCCCAGTCGCTTTGACGAAAGCGGTGCAGATTTTTGCCTCTCCCGGATAACTGCCGTCCTTAGAGGCGTGCCAGGCTGCGCACAACCATCCCCCGGTTGTTTTCAGTTCCACGGAGGTGTTCCAATTGCTCATCTCGGGGGATACCGTGTGTTTGAGTTCCTTGCTGGTAGGATTGAAGCTGCTGATTACCGTCTGCCACGCTTTGAGCGGATCCTTGCGATCTTCGCTGGATTCTGCTTCACGCACCCATGCCACCCACCACTTTCCTCCCGCCCATACAGGTGAGGATGCCGGTACGAAGCTCTCGATGGTCGCTGGCTCTCCAAGACGCACACTGCTGCCACTGCGGCCACTTTCGACATCTACATGGGAGAGGTGAAGTTGCTGAATGCGGTAATCAGGAAATCCCGGGAGGTTCGACCAGTTCGTCCATATAAACCCAACCGTAGATCCGGTGAAATTTGTCCTTTCAACATGGGGATCTTGCTGAGGATCCAAGGGGAGGGGAAGCTCGACACTCGGCCCATTTGGATCGCTGCGCGTGAGGACAAAACGGGAGACCGTCCCTGCGGGCGAGATGCTGATTACCCTGTCCTCCTGGTCTCTGCGGTCGGGATTCGATAAATAGACCTCATCTGGCCACTTCTCCAGCCGGTGTCTGGGAACGAGAATTTTGCCATCTGGGGAGTAGATGATGCGTGAATAGACAGGCTCATCCCGAGCCCCTTGATTTGGCTGCCGTGTGCGGAAGGTCATGATGAATTTTTCATCTGCGACATCAATCATCGGGGCGGTGTCCCCCGCAGGATCGGAGTGAGCACAAACTTGCCCGTGCATCAATACACACCATCCCAGCGCTAGGAGAGTCCTTGGCAGTGCCATCGCGCCAAAATAGCGGTCCATAGGGTGGCAGGGCAAGTCTTCTCGCCATTTGTTATTTTGTCTGCCTCCGTTTCACCGAGCCTCGGAGCCCTCTTTCGCGCTCGGGCGACAACGGGACTGCTCTGTCAGGTGCAATAGGGCTTGTCGAGCGGTGGAGCTTTCCACTAAAACGGGGCATGCGATGGTCCTGTTTGCTCGGTGCTTTCCTGCTGCTTGGTCCCGCCTGGGCGCAAAGCGGTCCGGCGGCTGCGGCGATTGACGTGGAGCATGAGCAGGTCCAGATGAGGGCCTTGTATGCCGCCTGTGACGGCGGCGATCTGGCCAAGGTGCAAGCACTGGTCAAGCAGGGCATCAACGTGAATGGCTACTCCGAGGAGTATCGAGGCAAGCCGTTCTTCGCGGCACTGGCGCGGGGGTACTCCGATGTGGTGCGCCTGCTGATACTCGCCGGGGCGCGAGTAAATGAAGCGGATCCCGATGGCAAGACGCCCTTGTATCAGGCCACCCGGCGGGGAGCCAGTCCAGAGTCGGCAGAGCGCATGGTGGAAATCTTGTTGGCGAATGGTGCCGATGTGAGCGCCGCAGGCGGCATGGCCTTGGAGGGCGCGGCCAGTCAGTCAGTGAACTTGGTGAAACAACTCCTGGCTGCAGGGGCAAAACCGACCATGGGTGCTCTGGCCGTTTCCGTTTCGGAAACGGAGATGGAAGTGTTCGAGTATTTGATCAAGGAAGGGGGGCTGGATCCGAATGCGCGCGTTGCGTCCCATGGGGGGACATTGTTTCATGAAGCCACCAGGGTTCCCATGGCTGCACGTCTCCTCAATCTCGGTCTGGATGTCAATGCGCAACGTGACGACGGCCGTACGCCGTTGCTCCTAGCCTCTGAGAAGGGCGATATCGAACTGGCCGTCTGGCTCCTGGAACAAAAGGCGAATGTTAATCTGGCGGACAAGGAGGGGAGAACGCCTTTGATGGCATCGGTCGGAAGCGGCTCCTACGATGAGCCTCTGCTGCCCATTTTGTTGAAGGCTGGAGGAGATCCCCAGATCCAAGACCTCAAAGGCAGGACTGTCCTCGACTATGCCTGGGAAGAGGGGGCCTGGGGTAATGTCGTGACTTTGCTGGATGCTAAGGCGGAGTTCAAAAACATTGGGGAGACCCTTTGCGCCTTGTTTGCCAGAGCACAATCGTCTGCAGTCTCAGAAGATGCCGTGGAGCAGATCGTCGACCGATTGCTGCCTCGGACAGGGACGTTGAACGATCTTCGGGTGGAAGGGCGACCGCTGCTGGCTTGCTCAGTGTTGCTTGGTCAGCCTCGACTGACGGAGCGATTGCTCAATGCAGGGGCGAAGGTGAATGCGCCGGACTCAACTGGGCGTACCGCGCTGATTTGGTCCGCCATGTGCGGTAACTCATCAGCCAAGCAACTCCTTGTGAAAGCGGGGGCCAACTCGCATATCAAGGATGCTTCCGGACGGGATGCTGCGGCCTGGGAACGAGAGATGCGGCAGAGTGCCAAGGGGGAGTCTGGTGGTCGTGACGACGGGAGTTCCTTGAACCCGATTGAGCGTGGGACAACGACTGGGCAGGTGCCAAAGGCGACGCATGAGGTGTTCTTCAAGTCTGTGATGATCAACGATGCGGCAACCGTGCGGCGTCTGCTCACCGCAGACAAGAATCTGCTAACGGATGAGCAGGGTGGCTTGAGACCACTGCATCTGGCCGCCGCGCTGGGGCACATCGAGACGGCGGAAGTCCTCCTGCGCGGTGGGACATTCTTGAATGAAAAGACGTCGGTCGGAGAAACACCTTTGGAGCTCGCCGTCCGCGGGGGACGCAGTGAGATGGTGACCTGGCTGCTGGACAAAGCGCCGCCCGTGCTGGCGGTGGACATGCTCCCTGCGGCTGGCAGAGCTGCCTTGGACTCCTACCAATCGGGTATCTTGACTAAAATGATGCTAAGAGGCTGGACTCCTGAACGATCCCTAGGGGGGCTCAGGCTCGCGCTCTTCAACGAGGACGTGGAACTCCTCCGTGAATTGCTGGCTGCAGGGAAGGACGCGAAGTCCGAAAAACCTACGGAGCAATGGGGCACGCTTCCGCTGTTGGATGTGATTGAAAGCCTCGGTTACGTCAAGAACCCGGAGTTGGCCCGGATGCTGATTCGTCATTGGGGGCTGCCTTTGCCTGCTCCAGCGGATATGGCGTTGGTTGCGGCGATGCAGCAATCCGCGTTGCTTGGGAACACGGCTGTGATGGCCACCTTTATCAAAGAGGCGAACCTCGACATCAACCATGCCCTGCAGAAAGCCACTGAGCCATCTTGGACACCAACGCCTGAAGAAGGGCAGCCTCGTCCGAAGCTTCGGACCGCATTGAGCCTGGCGGTGGCTGAAGGCAGGCTGGAAACAGTGAAATGGCTCTTGGATCGAGGCGCCCAGACCGAGGGCGTGGACGACCGTGGGTGGCCTCCGCTCTGTAGTGCAGCTGCGTCTGGGAACGTGGAGATGGTCAAGTTGCTGATCGCAAAAGGAGCATCCCTGCAGACAAAGGATGGCAAGGGCAGCTCAGCCCTCGATCTGGCGGTCGAATTCGGTCACGATGATGTGGTGGCACTGCTTCGAAGCCAAGAGCTGGGAGAAAAGTCCCTGCCCGTCAAAACGCCCCTCCAGAACGCACCAAAAAACTGACCATCAGGGGGAGGGGACGGCTTTGAATGCGGTGATGATTCTCCCAACGCCCGGGTAGTCGCCATCTTGAGATGCGTGCCACGCTGCGCAGAGCCATCCCTTGGTCGTTTTGAGATCCAGATGGGCGTTCCAATGACTCTGTCCCGGAAGTCTCTCCTCGGTTAGCTTTCCTGAATTGGGATCGTAGCTGCTCAGAACGGTTTGCCACGCCGTCGTGGGATTTTGCAGTTCGGCGAGGGTGTTGGCAGCCTTTACCCAGACTACCCACCAGCGTCCACCGGCCCAGACAGGTGGCGAGGCTCGCGGAAAGCTGTAGACGAGCGCGGGTTCACCGAGCCGGATTCGACTCCCCGGTTGAGCGCCATCCCGGGCTACATGGGTCAAGTAGAGTGAGGTGGGGGTATCTCCATCGGTTCGGTCTCCGGTGGAGTCAGTCCAGGTGAACCCGACCCATTTGTCGGTGAAAGTGCAGGCGCTGATCTCGGCATGCTTTTCGGGAGAAACTGGCAGCGGCGTTTCATGGAGAGGGGTGCCTTCAATTCGAATGCTGGTAAGGACGAAGCGTTGTCCTTCGGCTGTAGGTTTCGTCTCGACGACAAGCCCTGCGACGTTGCTACGGTGTTCGGCCCACGGGCGTTCGGGTACCTCTTGAGCACGATGTCTGGGAACGACGACCTTTCCGTCGGGCGAATAGATGATCCGGAAAAAGGGATTCTTTTGGGAGCGAAGTTGCCCGACAGGGGTTTCTTCGATGGCGCGAAATGCCACTGCGAATTTCCCATCGATCACCTCGATGCTGGGGTGGGTCTCCCCGCTGGGATCTTGATGCCCTTGCGCAATTCCCACGGCCAGCCCAAGCCACGCCAGTTGAAGGACCATTTTGGGGAGTGCCATCGCGCTAAAATACCCAGACCATTGGCCGAGAGGCAAGTCTTCTCGCCATCGGTCATTTTGTCGCACCCCCGTTTCACCGTTTCCGCCTTGCGCGGACGGGTTTGACCGCTAGTGTGGGCGGGACAGTCCGACAGATTGACCTGCCAAGCATGAAGACCACGTTCGTTGCCGCCACTCTCGCTCTCGCCGCCCTTTTCACGACCTCCTGTGAACAGCACAAGTGGTCCGAGACCAGCAAGCTTTTCAAGGCTCATGGCGGGGAAGAAGGTGCGCATGGCGCCCACGGCGATGCCAAAGGTCACGGTGATGACCACGGCAAGGCTGACTCCCATGGCGAGAAGAAGGAAGGCGAAGCCAAGCACTAAGCTGGGCTGGTCTCCTCTTCATTCCATTCTAGATTTTCGTAAGAGTGGGGGCTGAAAATTAGCCCCCACGGCCCGGGAGCGGGTGATATATTGTTAAAGCGGTGACTCAACCGTCCCTCCACCTATGCGTGCTCCCCTCGGCCCTCTCGCCCTGCTGACATTGCTCGGGCTCTTTTTGCTCCCGTTTGTGGAATTCTCCTGCAAGGGACAGAAGGTGATGACCGCCACCGGCTACGAGGTGGCCTTTGGCAAGAACATGACGGCGGATCTGCCGATCAGCGACTGGCTCAAAGGGGAGCGAGAGCCCGGAGAACTGGGGAAATCCCGTTCCCGCGATGGCTTTGACCTCACGATCAGCCAGAAAGAGCGCACCCAGGGACGTCCACTCGTGGCGGCGGCGCTGATTGTGGCCGTGGTGGGTGGGTTGGTGGGGTTCCTCTGGCCCAGCTTGGGTGGTTTTGCGGGCATGGCCGCGTGTGCGCTGCTTTTGGTATCCCAGAGTGATATGAACAAGGAGATCCAGGAGCAGCAGATCCCTCTTTTGGTGGTGAACTTCCTTCCTGGATTCTGGGCCTCTTTCTGTGCGGCAGCGGTCGGCGCGGTACTGTGCTTCCTGGGCGGCAAAAAGTAGGGCAACCGCCTCTCAGCGGCTCCGGTTCGTGTAGGCCCCGCAGGATTCTCTCACCACCAAGTGGGGAGAGAGCAGCACCATCCGCGGTGGCAGAGTGGGAGAGGTCATGCGCTCCAGCAGCGTGTTGAACGCCATGTGCGCGATGTCCCGGCAGGGCTGGTGCATGGTGGTGAGAGGGACGGAGAGCAGGGAGGCCACCTGCACGTCATCAAAGCCCACCACCCGGATGTCCTGCGGCACATTGATCTTCAGGTGGGAGAGGGATTGCAGCAGGCGGGCGGCGACGAAGTCCGTCGTGCACATGAGCGCGTCCACCCGTCGTCCTGCCACCACCTGCCGGACGAACTTCACATCTCCCGGGTCCCCGGTCTGCACAAAGTCCCGGGGCACTTCCAGACCGTGCGTCATCATGGCGGCCCGGGCTCCCGCTATGCGCGCATCCGCTGGTGGGGCGGAGAAGGGCATGACCACGTAGCCGAGGTGCTTGGCCCCCAGCTTGATGAGATGCTCCGCGAGGATGTAGCCGCCGGCAAAATTGTCGAGCCCCACCAGGTCCATTGGGCTGCGCTCGGGAAATGCACCAATATCCCGGTCCACCAGCACGACGGGGATGCCTGCCCCGCGAAGACGCTCGATGATGCGGTGATTCGCCGCCTGATTGTACGGGCGGTGCTCGAAGGGGACGAAAAACACGCCCGCCACGCCTTTTTCAATAAACTGCTCACAGAGGGTCTCCACCTCCTCCACCCGGGTGTCCATTTCCGTCTTGGGGCGGCTGGTGCCTCCCCACCACATGCCGTAGTCGTGCACGCGCGCCAGACCGGATAATTCCCCGAAAATACTCTCGAATATTTCGGGTTTTCCGTGGCTGGTGAGGATAAATCCGAGCTGGCGGAAGGAAGTCCGCGTGCCAGCCGCGCCCGGGGGGCTGACAGATTCCCTGACATACGTCCCGGAACCGGCCCGTCGGTAGATGATGCCCTGGTCCTGCAGGTCGCGCAGCGCCCTGCCCACCGTGGGACGTGAGACATTGAACCGCTTAACCAGTTGAGCCTCACTGGGCAGCCGCTCGTTTCCGGCGTGCTTGCCGGCGGCGATTTCGGTCGCGAGTTGGCGGGAGATCTCCTGATGTTTCATGCGTGTCACATGGGTGAATCCTGTCACTATCAGGTTTTGAATCAGTCAGGTCAAGTTTCTAAAAGATGACATGACAAGGTGTTCACAGAATTGGGGTGGATTTTCTTAATATCTCTTCAGCCGCCGGACACGGGCCCACCGGTGCGCTGAAACCCATTCAATAGAAAATCCAAACTTCCTACCACGACTTCCTCATGCACTTGAGCCCCATCAAAAAATGTCTCATCGCCGCGGTTATTTCCGGAACCTCCTTCGCATCTTCATCCGCCTCTGAGGGCGGCTACTGGCAGGGCGAGCACGCGCTCGGGAACTTCCTCGGCATCCGTGATTCCCTTGAAGCCGCAGGGGTCACTTTCTTCGGCAGCTATGAAGCCAACATCGGCGGGAACCCGGTGGGGGGACGCGAGCGGGGCGTGGCCTACTCGGACAACTTCGATTTCGGCCTGCGGTTTGATCTGGAAAAGCTCGTCGGCTGGGATGGAGCCACCTTCACGGTTCAAGGAGTGCAACGTGACGGCACCAGCCTGACCAACGACTATGTGGGCAACTTCTACCAGGTGCAGCAGAACTTCGGAGTGCAGACCACCATGCTCTACGGGGTGTACTTTGAGCAGAAGTTTCTGGATGACCGCGCCTCGCTGAAGTTCGGCCGGTTTGCCACCAACGACGACTTTGCCACTTCACCCATCTACGGTCTCTACATGGGTAATGCCATCGACGGCAATCCCAAGTCACTGGTATCCAGCGGGGCGTTTACTTCGTATCCAGGATCTTCATGGGCGGCACGTTTCAAATACGAGACGTCTGCCGAAACCAATGTGTCCCTCGGCGTGTATCAGAACACAGACACGGTCTATGATGAAGGCAAGCATGGCCTCGACTGGAGCATGCGCGGCAATGATGGCGTGATGTTCATCGGTCAGGTGGGTTGGACGCCGGAGTTCTTCCGCAAGCCGGTGGCTTCGGGAACCACCGTGGATGGCAAGTCTGCGAAGGCAGTGCAGCCGACGACGGAGATGAAAGGTCTGCCTGGTCACTACTGGCTGGGGATGTATTACTCCACCTGGGAAACCCGGGCTTTTGACAGCGATGAGCTGCAGGATGGCAAGTATGGTTTCTATGTGCACGCCGATCAGATGGTGTACCAGGAATCCCCAGGCAGTGATCAGGGACTGACTCTGTGGACCGCGGCGGTCTATCAACCTGATGAGCGGGTCAATATCATCCCTTTCCAGATCAACGGTGGCCTGGTGTACAAGGGGCTCATCCCCGGGCGTGAAGCGGACTCCACCATTCTCGGCCTTTCCTACGGCAGCTTCAGCAAGGACTACGCCCGCGAGGAACGGAAGGCGGGGCGCGGCAATCCTGACTACGAGTTCGTGGTGGAGGCCGGCCATCGCATCCAGCTCACCAAGTTCGCCTACGTGATGCCGGAGCTGCAGTGGATCATCAACCCTGCGGGCACTGGTCAGGTGGATGACGCCCTCGTGGTGGGCCTGCGGATTGGCATCACCTTCTGATGCCGGCGCCGCCATGGCGTATTGCCTAGAACCTCAATGCATCAATCCCGTGTTTGATTTGTGATTTCAGAACTTATGAAACAGGAACCCAACCTTGCACCGGGGCACCTCCCGGACAATGGCCCGCCCCTGCTGCTAAGTGCGGATGGCGTCACGAAATCCTTCAACGGCGTGCCGGCATTGCGCAACGGCGTGCTCAAGCTCCGCCCCGGCAGTGTGCATGCGCTGTGCGGGGGCAACGGGGCGGGGAAGTCGACATTCCTCAGCATCCTGATGGGCATCCTTCAGCGGGATGGCGGAGACATCCAGGTGGATGGCAGGGAGGTCCACTTCAAAAACCCCCGGCAGGCCCTGGAGGCGGGCATCTCCATCATCACGCAGGAGCTGAGCCCGGTGAAAGGCATGACAGTGGCGGAGAACCTGTATCTGGGCCGGGAGCCCCGCCGCCTGGGCTGTTTCGTCAATCACGGCCGACTCAACGCCATAGCGGCGGAACTGCTGGACCGGCTGGGTTTCAGGATCCAACCCACCAGTCTCATGAGCTCCCTCAGCCTGGCGGAGATGCAATTGGTGGAGATTGCCAAGGCACTTACCCATGACTCCCGCATCCTCATCATGGATGAGCCCACCTCCGCCATCGGGCAGCACGAGACCGAGCTGCTCTTCAAGGCGGTGCGGCAGCTGCGCTCCATCGGGGCGGGCATCATCTACGTGACCCACCGCATGACGGAGATCTTCGAGCTGGCGGATGACTACACCGTCTTCCGCGATGGAGCATTTGTGGAGTCCGGCGCCATCCGGGATATCGACCGGCGCCATCTCATCCGGCAGATCATTGGGCGTGATGCGGCCTCGCAGTTCCGCTCGGTGGCCCCCGTGACGGTCAAACGTGAGGACCGCCCCTTGCTGGAGACGCGACACTATGCCTGTGGCAGCAAGTTTGGGGAGGTGAACCTCACTCTGCATCCGGGGGAGGTGGTGGGCATCTACGGTCTGCTGGGGTCCGGTCGCAGCGAGTTCTTGCAGTCGCTCTTCGGCCTGGAGGCGGGAGTGAAAGGGGAGTTGCGTATGAATGGAGAAGCGGTGCGCGTGCGATCTCCCCAAGACGCCATGAAACAGGGCATGGCCCTGGTCACCGAGGATCGCAAAGGTTCCGGCCTGGTGCTGCCGCTTTCCATCACGGAAAACATCGCCATGTCCTCACTGGATCGGTGGTCCATCGCTGGCTTTGTGAACCGCCGACAGGAGGCGCAGGGCGTGCAGGAGATGGTGGAGAAGTTCAAGATCCGTGCGGCCAGCGTGAACCTGCCCGTGCAGTACATGAGCGGGGGCAATCAGCAGAAGGTCGTGCTGGGCCGATGGCTGCAGACCCGGCCCCGCCTGCTGCTGCTGGATGAGCCCACCCGCGGCATTGATGAAGGGGCCAAGCAGGAGATCTACCGCTTCATGACCGAGTTCACCTCCGCCGGCGGGGCCATCATCATGGTTTCGTCAGAGGTGGATGAAGTGCTCGGCATGAGTGACCGCGTGCTGGTCTTCCGCCGCGGCTTTCCCTGCCGGGAGAGCCGTGATGGCCCTCTGACCCGCGAGGAACTCGTCCACCTCGCCGCCTGACCCCGACCTTTTTCCAATCTGCCCACCTCACTTTATTTCCTATGATCACGAACACTTCCAACGTCGCCCTCACCACCCCAGCCACGGGGAGTGAATCCGCACCCTCCCTTTCGCGCCGACAGTCCACCATGACGTACGTGCACCAGTACGGCATCATCGTCGCCTTCTTCCTGCTCTGTGTGGGACTGTCGCTTTCCAGTGAGTATTTCCTCACTCCCAAGAACATCATCAATGTGCTCCGTCAGACCTCGATCAATGGCATTCTCGCCATTGGCATGACCTTGGTCATCCTGGCTCGTGGGATCGATCTCTCTGTGGGCTCGGTGCTGGCGCTCTCTGGCATTGTGGCCGCGAGCCTGGCCACAGGCGAAACACCGCAGCCTGCCTGGGTGGCGGTGACCGCCGGGCTGGGCGTAGGCCTCGCCTGCGGGTTGGTGAACGGTCTGGTCATTTCCCGTCTGAGTGTGCCTCCCTTTGTCGCGACACTCGGCATGTTGAGCGTCGCCCGTGGATTGACCTACATCTACAGCGAGGGCATGCCCATCCCTGATCTGAGCCAGAGCTTCCTCTGGTTGGGGCAGGGCCGTATTTGGCAGATCCCTGTGCCGGTGCTGTTCCTCGCTGCCACCTTCATCATCTTCTGGGTGGTGTTGAACAAGACCGTCTTCGGCCGCTACATCTATGCGGTAGGTGGCAACGAACGCAGTGCCCGAACTGCAGGCATCGGCACCAAGAAGGTCCTCGTAGCCGTGTATGGCCTGGCAGGCATGCTCGCGGGTTTGGGAGGCTTGATCCTCACGGCACGAACCACCGCAGGTTTGCCTCAGGCGGGGCAGTCTTATGAACTGGACGCCATTGCCGCCGTCGTGATCGGCGGCACCAGCCTCAACGGGGGCGTGGGCACCATCCGCGGCACCTTGTTCGGCGCACTCATCATCGGCGTCATCAACAACGGGCTGGACCTCCTCGGGGTGTCCTCCTTTTACCAACAAGTCGTGAAGGGCTGCATCATCGTCTGTGCCGTGCTGCTCGATCCCGCCCGCCGCTTCCGCGACTGATCCTGAATTCAGGTAACAACTTTTCCTCAAACCAAAGCAACGAACATCCCAATGAAACTAACGAAAAGAACGCTCCTCGCCCTGCTGCTCGGTTCCTGCACCTTCGCTGGTCTTTCCAGTGCCCGTGCGGAAAAGCCGGTGAAAGTCGCCGCTGCTGTGTATGGCCTGCGCTCAGAGTTCATGAAAGTGTGGACCGACTGGCTCAAGGAGCACCCGGAGGTGAAGAACGGCGGCGTGAAGCTCACCGTTTTCGACGGGCGCTATGATCCCAACGTGCAGAACGACCAGTTCGACTCGATCATTGTGCAGCAGTTCGATGCCATCATCTTTGTGCCCCTGGATATTGAGGCAGGCGGTCGCACGGTGACGAAGGCCATCAGTGCCGGCATCCCGGTGATCGGGGCCAATGCCCGTGCCAACTCCAAGGCGCTGACTTCCTATGTCGGCAGCAATGACAACGAGGGCGGTGCCATCGAGGCGCAGTACATCGTGGACAAGCTGGGAGGGAAGGGGAATGTCGTCATCCTGGAAGGTCCCATCGGCCAGTCCGGCCAGGTGGAGCGTCTCAAGGGCATCATGAGCGTGCTCGACAAGCATCCGGACATCAAGATCCTGGAGCGCAAAACGGCCAACTGGTCTCGCGCTGAAGCCCTGGCTCTCATGGAAAACTGGCTCACTGCGCACCCTGGCAAGATTCAGGGCGTCATCGGTGAGAACGATGAGATGGCCATCGGTGCCATCCAGGCGATCAAAGCCGCCGGACTCAATGTGAAAGACTTCGCCATCGTCGGGGTGGACGGGGTGAAAGACGCGATCCGTGCTGCCAAGGGCGGCGAGATGGTGAGCATCCTCCAGGATGCCAAAGCCCAGGCCCAGGGGGCGATGGACATCGCCCTGCGTGCGGTGCGTGGCGAAAGCTACCAGCCCCAGTCCGACATCTGGAAGCACTACGGGGACAAGCTGCCCTGGAAGGATGGCATTCAGAAAAACTATGACGTGCCCTGGACCATCATCACCGAGGCCAATGCCGACGAGGTGATGAAGATGGTCACCAACAAGTAAGCCCCACCAGCCCTGCTCACACTGCTGCAGGCTGTGGCAACGCAGCCTGCAGCAGCCAACAATTTGCCCCCAATTCCGACATGATCGCAACCCTGCCATCGTCCACTCTGTTCGCCAACGAATCCAAAAAAGAAGGTGCGGACTCTTCCGCGAAAGAAGCCGCCAGTCCCATCCTGCCCGCTACCATGAAGGCCGTGGTGGCCTATGGGCCGGGTGACTATCGCATGGAGACCGTGCCCACACCGGTGGCTGGTCCGGGCGAAGTCGTGATCAAAGTTAAAAGCACCGGCATCTGTGCCAGTGACATCAAGTGTTACACCGGAGCCCCCATGTTCTGGGGAGATGGCCAGAAGGAAGGCTACTGTCAGGCCCCCATCACCCCGGGTCATGAATTCGTCGGCGAGGTCGTCGCCTTGGGCGAAGGCTCGGCCGCAAAGTATGGCCTTGAGATCGGTGATCACGCCATCAGCGAGCAGATCGTGCCCTGCTGGAAGTGCCGCTATTGCGAGCGTGGCGAATACTGGATGTGCGCAGTGCATGATATCTATGGATTTCGCCAGCGCACGCCGGGCTCCTGGGCGGAGTATATGAAGTTCCCCGTTGGGGCGCTGAACTACAAGGTGCCGAAGACTCTCCCTCTGCACCACGCGGTTTTCATCGAACCCCTGGCCTGCTCCATCCACGCCGTGGAGCGTGGGGAGATCAAGTATCAGGATGTGGTGGTCATCGCGGGGTGTGGACCGCTGGGGCTCGGCATGGTGGCGGCAGCCAAGATGAAAGGGCCTGCCCAGATCATCGCCATGGATCTCAGTGAAGAGCGCCTGGAGTTGGCGCGCCGCACCGGGGCGGATGTGGGGATCAATCCCCGGACGCAGGACGTGGTTCAAATGGTGAAAGACCTGACCGGCGGCTATGGATGCGATGTGTACATCGAGGCCACCGGCCACCCCGCCGCGGTGGAGCAGGGGCTCAACATGATCCGCAAGCGCGGCACCTTTGTGGAGTTCAGCGTGATGCGTGAGAAGGTGACGGTGGACTGGACGATCATCGGCGACACCAAGGAGCTGAATGTGCACGGTTCCCACCTCGGTCCGCATTGCTACCCTGTGGCGATCCGCATGATTGAGCAGGGACTCCTGCCCATGGAAGAGATCGTCACGCACCGGATGTCCCTGGATGACTACCAGAAGGGGATCGACATGGTGCTCAGCGGGCTGACCTCGGTGAAGGTGACCCTGGAGCCTTGATCTCCAAGCTGTGAGGCGGGGATGGGCGACTAGCGTCCATTCCCGCCTCCCCGTGTAGATTCTCCTGACAAATTCACCTTCAGGATGTCAGATGGGGATCGTGTCTGCTCCCCGACTCTTGAAGACCCGCAACGCCATCATTCTGCTCATCGCCCTGGTACTCGCGCCAGTGCTGCTGCTGGCGGGGCTGCTTTATGCGTCCAAGCAGCGGGTGCCGCCTCCTGACACCATTCATTTTCAGGAGGGGGTGGTGTATGGCAAAGGGGGAGATCAGGATCTGAAGCTGGATCTGGCCCGGCCCAAAGCGGACAGCGCGGCCAAACGACCTGCGATCGTGATGATCCATGGTGGAGGCTGGACCGCGGGAGACAGACGCGATTTTCACGGGCTGCAGTTTCATCTCGCTCAGGCGGGTGTGGTGTGTGTGACGGTGCAGTATCGCCTGGCTCCGAAGAGCAAGTTTCCAGCTCAGGTGGAAGATGTGAAGTGCGCCGTGAGGTGGCTCCGGGCTCACGCAGATGAGTACGGGGTCGATCCGGAGCGGATAGCCGCCTTGGGAGCCTCCGCAGGGGCTCATCTGGCCGTGATGCTGGCCGTCACCTCGGATCAGTCGCAATTGGAAGGCGTCGGGGGGAGTGCGGGGTTCTCGTCCAAGGTCGTGGCCGCCGTAGGCTTGGCTGGCCCTTACGATCTGACTCTGGCGTATGCCAACAGTCCCAGGCAACGGGCTCAGGAAGGGCAGGCGGTGCGGGGAATGCTGGAAGGCTTCTTAGGCGGTACTCCTGCTCAAGTGGCGGAGGCTTATCATGCTGCCAGCCCGGTGAGCTATGTGCGGAAGGAGGTGGCTCCGTTGTTTCTCTGTCACGGCGAGCAGGATCCCCTGGTACCGGTGGAGCAGGCGGATGTGATGGTGGCCAAACTCCGCGAGGCGGGGGCTGAAGTGGAGTATGTGAAGATCTCGGATGGTTCGCACGACAGTTTCGGCAAGGACCAGGAGCAGCACCTGTTGAAGATGGTGGTGTTTTTGCGGCGGAATTTGAAGATGTAGAGCGGGTGTGGAGACGAGGGGCGAACAAGGACCAAACGACGGACAGGCTGCATCGCGGGATCACGTGAGGGGCTCGCAATACGATGGGCCTACCGCTCCGCGGTAGCACTGCTTGGGGCTATCCACGGGTAGTCCTCGCTAAGCTCGGCCGATCCGTGGCTACTCATGGTGAACCCTCCGGGTTCGATGCAATCGCACAAGCGGAGGGAGTTTGCCTGTAGAGATGCTGAGAACCAAGGAGCGGCGGTTTGTGCCTTAAGCACAACCGCCGATGGTAAGCGAAGCGGGTGATGTGCCCTTGGTGTTTGATGGTTCTGGACCAGAGGGGCCGGCAGTCCTTGGATGACGAATGATGCTGGCGCCGATCAGGGGTAAGGGGACATATCCCCGGCAGGCGAAAGCGGCGTCGAGCCGCCAGCACTCCAAGACGCTTCGCGACACTTGTGCGCGCTGGTACTAAGGGTGTTTTGCCTGACATGTTCACTCATCGCGGCAGCGTCTTGGAGACGTGTAGCGGGGCACGTTACCTCAGCGTCGCTTCACGATACTCACGCGGGGTGCAACCGACATGTCTGCCAAACGTTGTTGTCAGATGGCTGTGGCTGGAGAAGCCCGTCTCGTTCGCGATCGTGGTGATATCCTTCTCCGTCGCAACGAGCAGGTGCTGCGCCCGACGCAGTCGCTGCCGGATCAAGTACTGCCAGGGACTGGTTCCAAAGGTGGAAAGGAATGCGCGGTGCAGCTGGTGTTCCCCAAGCCGGGCCTCCTGGGCCAGCTCGGCCAGCGTCAGCGGGGCGGAGAGATGCGCGTGCAGATAGCGCCTCAGGCGGCGTGCCTGCGGGGCATTCAGTGTCGCCCGGTGGAGGCCTTGGCGCTGTGGTAGCGGCTCTAGGGAATAAGCTTGCCGGATCCTCGTGTGCAACTGGTCCACCAGGCTGGAAATGGCCGCGGCTTCAAGATCGCTGGTCGGGATGGCGTTGTGCCAGCGGGCCAGTTCCAATAGATTGTGGTGCAGCGCGGGATCGGCGGTGCCCTCCACTGCGGTCATGTCGGTGACACGCTCTGTTTTGGGGGCTGGAGTATCCAGGCTGGTTGGGGAGAGTGATAGGATGGCATACTCTGCCATTTCGCCGGTGAGGTAGCTGGCATAGCGTCTTTCCGCTGGGATGGTCCACACTTCACCGGGCAAGGGAGGTCCCGATGAACCTCCGCGTCCCTCCAACTCAGTCTCCAGCGTATCGATCCAGCCCCCCAGGTGCACAATGACATGGTGACTGGGCGCTCTCAGCTCCCAGACTTGAGGAGTGGTTACCACGTCCCGGCAAAACCGCACTTCCACCCCCGGTCTTGACCATTGCCACAGTGTGCCCGTGGCATCGCTTGATGCATGCACGGGATTGTCTGCGTGACAGTGCCGGTGCGGTTGAGCCTGCATGGTGGCAGTAAGCTGCACCGCATCAACCGGGGGTGGCAAGGCAAAATTTTGCGGGGATTTTGAAAGCGCAAAGCACGGTGCTGAAGTGAAGTCGAGCTATGGCTGGAAGCGTGTGCGGACCCGCGCCGGTTGCTATCACAACATCGTTCTAGTTATTCCAATTTCATCCCCCCAAGACCTATGAACAACCACAGCATCCATGGTAAAGTGGCCATTGTCGCTGGTGGTGCCAAAAACCTTGGTGGTCTCCTCAGCCGTGCATTGGCTGAGAGAGGCGCCAAGGTGGTGGTCCACTACAACAGCGCATCAACCCAGAAAGATGCGGAGGCGACCGTTGCCGCCGTGCAGGCCCTGGGCTCGGAAGCGATCGCCGTGCAAGGTGATCTCTCCGTGGTGGCCAACAATGCGACTCTCTTCGAGGAAGCCGTCAAGGCGTTTGGCAGTGTGGACATCGCGATCAACACCGCCGGTCTGGTCATCAAGAAACCGATCGCGGACGTGACGGAGGAGGACTTCGACCGGAGTTTCAACGTAAACGCCAAGGCGGCCTTCTTCTTCATCCAGGAGGCTGGGAGGAAGCTCAATGACCATGGCAAAATTGTCACCATCGTGAGTTCTCTCCTGGCGGGCTACACGGGCTTCTATTCCATCTATCCGGGCAGCAAGTCTCCGGTGGAACATTTCACGCGGGCGGCCTCCAAGGAGTTCGGTGCCCGGGGCATTTCGGTCAATGCACTGGGGCCTGGTCCCATGGAGACGCCGTTCTTTTACGGTCAGGAGTCGGCAGAGTCCGCCCATTACAATCAGACCGCCGCGGCATTGAGCCCATTCACCAAGACCGGTCTCACGGATCCTGGCGACATCGTGCCTACGGTGCTGCACTTGGTGTCAGATGGCTGGTGGATCACCGGTCAGACGATCTTTTCCAACGGTGGCTACACGACGAGGTAATCCCTTCGTTCGAAGCTGGTGATGGTAGGGGAGAACCATTCGGAGATTGACTCTGGCATGGTTTTCCCTTCCATCGTTGCCTGTGGAGGGCGAGCGTGGCTCTCCGGTTCATCTTGTCGTCTATGAGCGATTCCGAGTCTCTGCCGTCGTCTGCTTCTGTTGCCTCCTCTCCTTCCGGCCATGGTCATGGGCATTCCCATGGGGCCGCTTTGGGAAAGTTTCGAGTTCCCGGTAGCCTCTTGCGGGTGCGTGATGGGCATGAGGCTCGGGTTTCGTTCGTCGAGCTCTTCTTCGACCTCATCTACGTCTTTGCGGTCACCCAGCTCTCCCATCATCTGCTCCACGATCTGTCGGTGTTGGGGGCGCTGGAGACGCTGGTGCTGATGTTCGGAGTGTGGCTGGCCTGGCAGTACTCCTGCTGGATCACCAACTGGTTTGACCCTGAAACCAAGCCAGTCCGGCTCATGCTCTTTGGTATCATGCTGGCAGGGCTGGTCATGGCGGCCGCCATCCCGCATGCCTTCAAGAACGGTGGGCTGGCCTTTGCCATCAGCTACGTGCTCATCCAGGTGGGGCGCACCCTCTTCTGTCTGGCGCACCTGAAGAAGGGCCACGAGTTGACGCCGAACTTTCAGCGCATGCTGGGCTGGCTGGTGATCTCGGCCGTGTTCTGGTTGAGTGGTGCCTTCGCCAGTGGCGGTGCCCGGCTCGCTCTGTGGGCGGTTGCGGTCTGCTGCGAGTACTTCTCGCCCATGTTTGGGTTCTGGCTTCCCAAGCTGGGCCGATCACGCACTTCTGAATGGACGGTGGAAGGCGGTCACATCGCCGAGCGGTGTCAGTTGTTTGTCATTGTGGCACTGGGCGAATGTCTCCTCATCACCGGGGCCACGCTGAGCACGGCGAATCACTTTGATTCATCCTTGGTGATCGCCTTCCTGGCGGCCTTTGTCGGCAGTCTGGCGATGTGGTGGGTGTACTTCGACACCAGCAGCAAAGATGGATCAGAGGCCATCGTGCACTCCAGTGATCCGGGGCGCATTGCGGCCTACTACCACTACACCCATGTCACCATGGTCGCGGGCATCATCCTCAACGCCGTGGCCAGCGAACTGGTTGTGGCGCATCCGCATGGACATACCACGCTGACATCAGCCTTGGTGCTCGGGCTCGCCAACGTGTTCTATCTTGGAGGTAATGCTCTGTACAAGACCGTTGTGTATGGCCGCGTGCCCAGATCTCATGTGGTGGCGGTGCTGGTACAACTGGCGCTGATTCCCGTGTTCATGAGGTGGCATCTGGCCACCGCCGGAGCCGTGGCCACGGCGTTGTTGTTGGTGGTCGCGGTGTGGGAGGGATTGTGCGTGAAGCGGGTGGTGGGGGATGCGGTGAAAATTAGGAATTAGGAATGATGAATTAGGCTGGCGACATCGGAGGCGGGAATCGCAGAGGTTCTGCACTTGTCCGGTGGACGGATGTGTCAAAGTCGGTGCTTGTCATGGGCATCTCGTTTTGTGATGATTTCATTCAACCATGAGCACTCCCGCACCCCCGGAGCTTCCGCCATCGCAACGCCCACCCAACGGCCGTGAGACTTACAACGCGGTCACGGACATTGTAGGAGGGCCCAATGTTCGTCTGAAGGACAACTTGTTCCAAGGGGGGGCCATTCTTGTGTGCTTGCTGTTGGGAGCTGGCATCGGAGCGTGCTGGACCAGCTCCTGGCCGGGCTCCATCATCATCGGAGCCTTTGGGGGGCTTCTGGTGGGGTTGTTTGGCAGCGGGATTTTTCTGATGATCTTTCGCGCTGTGCGTCATCAGCAGGGCCGTCATGATTGAGATGGGCATGCCTTGAGCCGCCGCGGCTTTGCGGCTGGTAAACAAAAAACGGCCGGTCTCGCGACCGGCCGTTTTTGCAGTTTACATCAATTTCCGGGATCCCCGCCTACTTCTTCGACAGCGCCTGGAGGTAGTCCAGCAGGCTGGCGAATTCCTTAACGGTCAGGTTCATGACCAAACCGGGAGGCATCATGGAGATGGGCAGCTTTTCGCGCTTGGCGATGTCTGCCACCTTGTAGGTGAACTCCTGGGAGGTGATGGTGCGGATCTTCACCTGGTCAGCGGACTCGAGGGTCACGAAACCAAGCTGCTGGGTGCCGTCCTTGAGCGCGAACATCTCCGTGGCGAAGCCTTGGGCGATGGTCTTGTTCGGATCAAGGATGGCCATGGCCAGTTCCTCACGCTTGTAGGTCTGGGCGATGTTGCCCAGATACGGCCCCTTTTGGGGTTCGTCTTCACGCGTGGTGTGGCAGGCCACACAAGTCTGGCGGGTGAAGAGTTGCTCACCCAGCTCTGCGTCACCCTTGGTCTTGAGGACCTGGGCGATCACGTCAGCCTGCTGCAGGGTGCTGATGAGCGGGCCGGATTCCTTGGTCTTCTTCTCCAGCTTCATGGCTTTGGCGGCATTGGTCGCGGCGGCGGCCACGGCCTTGTCCGAGTCGTCCAGAGCGGCGATCACCTTGTCGGCATAGGGGTTATGCTTGAGCATGGCCACGGCCTTGAGGATCTGCACACGACGCTGGGGATTCTGCCAGCCCTGATCAAGAGCCTTGCCGGAGAGCTCGCGGGACTCGGGGCTGCCGGTCTTGCGGGCGCTCAGATTCAGCAGGGCGGCATCGGCCCAGAGGGCGGCCGGGGTTCCCAGCTTTTCAGCTTCCAACTCGAGGAGTTGATGGTGGTTCTCCAGCTTGGCGGAGTTCAGGAACGCGTTGCGGGCGGTTTCCTGTTCCTTGCCTGCATCCTTCATCCCGTTCAGGGCCACGAGGGCACCGAGGCTTGCTTTCACACCGTCTGCGCTGTCCGTTTTGGTCAGGGCCACGATGGCCTGGGACAGGACGGTGGGGGATGCGGGAGGGTTCGAGGAGGCGGCGCTGATGAGCAGCGGGATGCCGGCGGCCGGGATGGTCTCGGCATTGGCCAGTTGACCCACGGCGTCGGGCAGCAGTTTGCTGTCCTTGGCGGCGAGGGTGAGGATGCGCTCCAGAGCTTCGTTGAACTGGATGCGGTTGCGGTTCAGCTCGCTCACCAGATAGGCGGCGTCTTCCGCAGAAGCCTTGGCCAGCGCTTCCTTCAAGGCCGCGGCAACCTTCGGCGACTCACCCCAGGCTTCTGGCTGGTAGTAAGGTCCGCGGGTGTCGGGACGCGTGCCCCAGGAATCGCCCTTCCACTCGCCTTCGGTGAAGTGCAGGCGGGCCAGGGCGGAGAAGATGCCTTTGCGCAGGGCGGGATCGTTGGCCTTGTCCAGGCGGGCGATCAGACCGTCCACCACTTCCGGCTTGTGAATCATCGCCAGTGCGCGCAGTGCCCCTTTGCGGGCAGTGTCGTCAATGACCTTCTCCACGGAGCTGTCCGTCGGGTTCGCGTCAATAATACCGAAGAGGTCCTTGCTCGCGCCGGACATGCCCAGCGCACGAATGGCCACGTGACGGGCCACCTCGTCCTGCTTCGCGTTGAGGAAGCGGGCAATGTTCAGCGGGCCGCGGGGGGCCTTGTCCGAAAGGGACAGAAGCGTGCGGGCCATCTGCACAGAGAGACGGGAGTCTTCGTAGATGGAGGTCGTTTTGGTGGAAGCCGCGACGTTCACGGTGCCAAAGGGCATCACGCTCTCATGCAGTTCGGCGCGGTAGGCATTGGCCACCACCTGCCAGTCAGCCTCGGTCTCGGGGGAGGCCAGGCTGACGACGAAGTCGGACGGATCCTTGGCGCCCAGGCGCATCGTGTAGATGGCCGCGATGCGGGCTGCAGGGGACAGGTCCTTGTTGCGGAAGGTGCCGGCGAGATCAATTGCGACCTCTTTCGTGGCCTTGCGACGTACCAGTTCACGCTCGGCCTCGATGCGGCGGCGATAGCTGGGGGAGGACAATTCTTTCACCAGCTCGGCATTGGCAGCCTTGGCGTAGTTCGGCAGCGGAGCGGCCTTGAAGTCCTTGGGCTTCACACGCACGACATAACCGACGTTGGGGCCTTCCCAGTTGAAGGTCGCACCCTTCCAACTGGCGCAATAGACGTTGCTGTTGGCGTCCACGTCCGCATCGGTGGGGCGGGTCATCTTGATGAAGGGCTGCGGTGCAGCCGTCTCTTCATAGGTGGAGCCTTTGACCTTCACGGTGTGATGCCAAAGGGCACCGGTGCCCCAGTCAGCCGTGAAGGGGGCGTTGCTCCATTTGCCGAAGCCAGGCTCATCAATGTACACGGCGCCGCAGCCGGAGCCGCCGCCGTAGTCGGCGAGGGGCGTGATGGCCTCGTCCGCGAAGTTCTTGTAGAGACGGGGATAGCCGTGGTTCTCCAGGCCGGTGAAGTGGTGGAAGCGCACGTTCCAGCCGCCGCCATCGTTCGTGTTGTCGCGGGCAAAGATGTCCATGGTCGGGCTCACGGCCACTTCCAGGATGTTGCGAGTGCCGGTGGAGTAGATTTCCAGGCCGGTGCCGTCAGGGCGTACGCGGATGACACCGCCGCCACGATGCTGCACCTTGCGACCGTCCGTGCCTTCCGCCTGCATGAAGCCAAAGTCACCGCCAGCGATGTAGAGCCAGCCGTCCACGCCGAGGCTCAAGCCGTTGGTGGTGTGGTCTGCGGGACGATCCGCAAAGCCGAAGGCGAGGTTCTTCACCAGCACCTTTTGTTCATCAGAAACGCCGTCGCCGTCCTTGTCGATGAAGACCGAGAGGTGCGGCGGGTGCACGAGATAGAGGCGGTCGTGATCCCAAACCAGACCACGGGGGGAGTCCACGTCTTTGACGAACTCCTTCACTTCATCCGCACGGCCATCGCCATCCACATCCTTGAGGCGGATGATGCGACCCCGCTTGGGATTGCGGCCCAGGGAGCCGTTGCCATCGCTGGAGACGTAGAGGGTGCCATCGGGAGCGGCAGCCACATAGACTGGGTAGTTCACTGCGGGAGGAGAGGCGAACACTGTTGCCTCGAACCCATCCGGAACTTTCACGTCCTTGAGCACCTCTGCTTCCTGCTCGGCCGTCAGCTTCACGATCTTCGGCGTGATGTTGCCTTCCTTGGCGAACTCGCTGCTGTTTTTCTCGTCTTCCTTCTTGGCCTGCGCCTTATCTTTGGCATCGACCTTGGCTGCGATCGACTTGATGCCGTCGCCCTTCAGGGAGATTTCTCGCACGCTCACCCAACCAGTGGAGGCTTTGCCCTCCACCGTCAGCTTCACGTACTTCGCATCTTTGGCGATGAAGCTGTGCTCGGTGTCACCACCTTTGGGGTCCTTCGTCGTGTCTGCCACCACGGTCCAGCTCTTGCCGTCGGCGGAGGTCTCTAGCTTGTGGGGGTAGATAGGAGCGTTGCTCTCCCAGACGATCTTGGCGCCGCTCAGGTTCTGCGGCTTGTCGAACTCCAACTGCAACCACTGCGGGCGGTCACCGCCGTTGGCGCACCAGCGGCTGTCCTTGCTGCCGTCCACGGCTTTCCAGGCGAAGTTGGATTTGCCAGTTTCCTCGCTGGATGCGGTGACCTTCACTTGAGTGGCATCCTTGGCGGCGGCGGGCGGCGCGGCAGGGGCGGGCGCCTCGGCTTTCGGAGCCGGCGGGTTGGCCTTCACGAAGGTCACCTTGTTCTCGCCGGTGTAGGGCACGAGGTAGGCGGGATCCAGCTTGCCAGCGGCCCAGAGCACCCCGCGGGTGAGCAGATCCAGATAGCGGGCATCGGCCACGGTGTCGTTGTTGTGACCGATGGTGGTGCTGAAGCTTTTGGCGCCGGACTTCTCATTGGTCCAGGCCACAATGTACTCCACATCCTTCACGCTGCCGTCCTTCTGTTTGATGGACTGCTTGCCCATGGCCAGCGGGTGGGCATCGAAGATGTTGACGTTGTTGTAGAGCTCCTCCTTGATCGTCGTCCAGTCCTGGAGCGGCTTGGTGATCGGGTGCTCGGAGTCAACATAGCGTATGGCGACAGGCTCCTGCGGACCGTGACCGGTGGACTGCAGGCCCAGGTGCTTGAACCAGGCGTCCGATCCCGTGCGGAAGCTGTGCATGGCGCAGTGGAGGTGCACGGCGGGTATGGTCTTGTGCGCGTCCAGCACCCGCTGGAGCACGGCGGGATCCTTGGAGCCCGCGGCACATTCATCATGGATGATGATGTCATACCCCTTGGCCCAGTCGGCGTTGTCATACAACGGCAGGGGCGGGGTGGTGCTCTTGTCATCCGTCCAGATCACATCAACCTGGACGTTCGCACGCGACTGGATGCCCTTACTCAGGATCTCCTGTTGTTTGGCGTAGTCATGGCAGCATCCCCCTGCGATCAGGAGAGCCTTGAGCGGCTTGGATTTGGCGTCGCCCGACTGTGCGGGCAGCATGTGGTAAGAGCTGACCGCAGCCAGCGCGAGTGGTATCAGGAACAGTAGGCGTCGCATAAAAAGCGGAGAATGGGACAGAAAAGTACGGAAGTGAATGGCGGATTTTGCTGGGTTTGCCATCTTTGCGAGGAATTGGGCAAAACCAGACACCGACTTGTAACCTTCGGCCACGAAAAAGGGCCATCCAGTGTGAATGACGCTGGATCTGGAAGTGGGACGTTACTGAGGAATAGGAGCCGATTCCTGGCGGGATTGCTGCTTGATCCTGAGAAGGTTGAGCGAAATGGTGCGCAGAAGTACCAAGGGTGCTCCAAGTTTTTGCTTTTTTGCCCTGTTCTGATCCTCCATGCCTTTTCCCCCGGTCGCTGACTCTGCCCTGCCTTCGCGCTGTGCCCGCTGCGGCACGCCGGAGGTGCAGTGGGAGGAGATGACCTTCTGCCCCCGATGCATCCGGGAGTTTTCGGGGTCAGACCGGCTGGGAAAAATCGGCCCCTATTCGCTGGAGACCCTGCTTGGGCAGGGGGGCATGGGCTATGTCTATCTCGCGTGTCACGACAGCACGGGAAGGACGGTGGCGCTAAAAACGCCCCGGCTGGAGGGACGGGATCGCGAGTTGTTCTACCGGAGGTTCCTCCAGGAGGCCAAGGCCCTGTCTGCCCTGGACCACCCGGGCATTCTGCCCATCTACGAGGTGGGGGAGGAGAATGGCGAGCCGTGGTTCGCCATGAAACTGGCAGAGAGTGGCACCCTGGCGGACCTGATGGCCAGTGGGAAGGGGCGTCTCGATCAACGGGAGGCCGCCTCCATGCTGGCGGACATCGCCAACGCCGTGCAGTACGCGCATGACCGAGGCGTGCTGCATCGGGACCTCAAGCCCCACAACATCCTGTTGGACGAGCGCGGCCAGGCCATGGTGGGGGACTTTGGGCTGGCCCGTTGGGAGGGGCAGGAGTCAACCCTGAGCGTGACCCTGCTGGCTCTGGGGACGCCTGAGTACGCTGCCCCAGAGTTGGCGCAAGGCCGGGCCCCCCTCGGCAGCGGCAGACATCTACTCCCTGGGGGCGGTCTTGTACCATGCCCTGGCGGGGCATCCTCCCTACCGCGGAGCCAATCCGGCGGGCACCCTCACATTGGCGGTGGAAGGCCGGGTGGAACCCTTGACCCAGCAGGGCATCGCTGAAGATCTTTGGCAGGTGTGCCGCAAGTGCCTGGAACCAGATCCTGCGGACCGCTACAACACGGCTCGCGAGCTGGAGACAGACCTCCGCTCCTGGCTCGCGGGAGCGCCGGTCAGCGTGCGTCGTCTCTCGCCCACGGAGAAACTCCGCCGTGTGGTGCGGCGCAATCCCATGGTGACGGCCCTTTCTCTGACTACCGCCCTCGCTCTCGTGCTGGCTCTGGCGGCGGTCGTGGTGGCGGATCGGCGGGTGCTCAACTATGAGCGGGAGCGGGGTCAGATGGCGGGCCGTCTGGCTGAGGAGAGGCTCCACACCGCCCGCCTTGCCCAAGTGGAGCTTTTGCTCTCCAGCCAGCGTCCGGGTCAGCGCACCAAGGCGTTGGAGATCGTGAAGGAAGCGTGGCAACGCAAACCGGAGCCCGGGTTGCGGGAGTTGGCGGTTCGAGCTCTCACCCTGGGAGACTTTGTCCAGCAGGAGGGGCCTACGGTCCTGCCGCGGCGCTTCAGCCTCCCACCGGGCCCCAAGGAGGTGGTTTCACTGAATGGCCAGCGCCGGGCCAGACTCCGGCCATCAGATGATGACGGGGATCTGGTGCAGATCGTGAATCCCGCCGGGAACGAGGAAACCCTGCTCAAGCTCGACGGCAAACTCCTGGCGATGACCTGGAATACCGAGGGCGATCAGCTCGTGCTCGCCTGCACGGCCATGCGGACCTATCGCTGGCGGGCGGGATCGACCGAGATGGAGAACCGACTGCGCCCCAGAGACAGTGCCACCATCGGATTTGTCTGGCATCCTGGCGGCAGGCACATTGCGTGTGTGGCGGCCGATGGCGTGTTGTGGATCTGGGACCTGGATCGGGCGGATGATGTGATCGCCGAGTCTCTGGGCGCGGTGGTGGATCCGCTGCCTGAATGGAAAAGTGAGGGGCGCGAACTCGCCTGGCAGGATGCCAATGGTGCCCGTCGGCAGATGAACGTGGTGCTGCCCACCGGGGTGCGTGTCCTGCGGCGTCAGAGTGACGGACTGCGGCGCGAGAACTTCTCCACGATCGCGGTCGATGCCCGGCGTGAGCAGGTGCTGTGGTCCACGGGGAATGGCGTTCAACTGTGGGAGCCAGCGGTAGGTCGGCAACGCCAAGTGGCCCCCAAGAGCGGGCGCGAATGGATGGGGGCCCGCTTTACTGCGGAGGGCATCCAGACCTGCGGCTGGAACTCTGGCCTGCGGGGGCTGACGGATGCGGAGCTCGCCAGCGGCGGGGCTCTGCCGGATCGCCCCGGCGTGTCTCCCTACGTCGGAGCCGTGCTCATGGCGGGATCCGAGAACGGGTGGCTGGCGCTGCTGCAGGGGCCGCTCCAAAGGTTTGCCGTGGTGAAGCCGGGGACCAAGGGCGCTCGTCCCTTGCCGCAGCCACTGCCCTACTCGGTCACCTTGAATCATGATGGCACCCGCGCCGCCACCAGTAGTTTCCAAAATCCCGGCGTCGTGATCTGGGACATCTCTGGTCCGGGCATGAGCGCGCGCAAGCTGCAGGAGCTGGCCGAGGTGGAGCCTGCGGCCTCGCTGACGTTTTCACCGGATGGCAGTCGTTTGCTCACGGTCAGCAATCACCGCGGTGCAGTGTGGAACGTGACGAGCGGGGAGTTGATCGCCAATCTGGGAGCGGGGGAGTCGTTCAACCAAGGGGCGTGGCTGCCCGATGGTCGTACTGTGGTGGTGCAGAATGGGCGGGGCGCTCAATTCTACTCCGCTGCAGATGGTAATCTCCTGGCCCGGCTCCCGCATCCCGCGCCCCTGGCCGGGGATGAGCACGTGGCCATGGCGGTGGATTCGAGGAAAAACTGGATCGCGGAACAGCTCGAGGACAGCTCTGTGATTCTGTGGGACTGGGATGAGCTGCAGCGCGAACTGACTCAGCTCGGCATGTGGGAGTGATGGCGACGGGGGCGCTGGAGGAGCTTGTCGAATCCGGTAGCTTCACCGCTTAAAAGCCAATGCCATTGGGGAAGTATGCCGTGGGCAGGCTTGATGAGGCCGGGCCTTCAGCCCTCTGGAGTTTTTTGTGATCAAAACCTTGGGCGTTGCCCAAGGCTGTGATGAGGCCGGACCTTTGGTCCTCCTGAGGCAAAGCTTTTGCACCGACAGGCAAAGCTGGAATCCCATGCCTTTTCTCTGATGGCATTGGTCCCTGCCGACGCTTTCGGCAGGGGCTGCTTCTCCTTCGCCGGTTCTACTCCGCGTGATGCGTGGTGATGAACGCCTTCAGCGCTTCCACATCGGCAGGGAGCGGATTCGTGACCAAGGGGAGTGCCTTCAGCGCCTCCAGCGTGGGGTGCAGCGGCTCCTGACCAGTGGATTGCGTCACCACCTCGGGGAACTTGGCCGGGCTGGCGGTGGCGAGCACCACGCTGGTGCGATCTGTGGCCATGTCGGTGAAGGCGCAGGCGGTATGCGGGTCGGCGACATACTGATACTGCTGCCAGATCCGGGCGATGGTTTGCGCGATGGCATCGTCCGCCATGCGAGAGGCCCGGAAGGTGCCTTCTGGGGAAGGAAGCAGGACTGGAGCCCCGGACTTCATTGCGCCCATCACATCGCGGACGCTCTCTGGATCTTCATCTAGAAGGAAGTAGAGGAAGCGCTCGAAGTTCGAGGCTGCCTGGATGTCCATGCTGGGAGCATAGCTGGGCTGGACCTCACCGGGCACATATTCGCCCTTCGTGAAGAAGCGGTACAAGATGTCGTTCTGATTGGTCGCCACACGGAAGCCCACGTCCGGCAGGCCCATGCGGTAAGCCATCCAGCCGGCGAGGACGTTGCCGAAGTTGCCCGTGGGTACCACGAACTCGACGTTCTTGCGGTTTTCCTCTGGCAGACGGAGCCAAGCCCAGATGTAGTACACGCACTGGGCGAGCACGCGGGCGATGTTGATGGAATTGACCGCCGAGAGGTGCTGGGATGCGGCAAAGGCGGTGTCGCCAAAGGTCTCCTTCACCATGCGCTGCGCGTCATCAAAGGTCCCCGGCACCGGAATGGCGAAGACGTTGGCGGCACCCGTGCAGGCCATCTGGCGCTCCTGAAGGGGAGCCACCCGGCCTTGGGGATAGAGGATGAAGATGTTGATGCCGTCCTGGCCCATGCAGCCGTGGATGGCGGCCGATCCGGTGTCGCCGGAAGTGGCGCCAAGGACGGCCAGCCGATGGCCGGTGTGGGCGACCTGGCGCTTGTACAGCAGGCCGAGGAGCTGCAGGGCAAAGTCTTTGAATGCCAGGGTGGGGCCGTGGAAAAGCTCCAGCACGAAGGTGCGGTCATCCAGCTTCTTCAGCGGGGCCACGTCCGGGGAGTCGAACTTCGCGTAGGCCTGAGTGGTCAGCCCCAGCCATTCCTCGTGCGGGATATCGGGGGCAAAAAGGGTGAAAAACTCCGCGGCCAGTTCGGCATAGGAGAGCGTGGCCCACCCGGCCAGTTTGGTGCTGATGTCCGGCCAGGATTCGGGCAGGAACAGTCCGCCATCAGGTGCCAGTCCGGCTTCAACGGCTTCAGCAAAAGTGTGCGGGCGGGTTTGGCCGCGGGTGGAAATGTAGTGCATGAGGTGGGCGTGCAGAGGGGCGGGAAAGGTGCCTCAGAATGGGAAAATTCAAACTTCAAAAACCAAACTTCAAGAGGATCGAGCTTCTCGAAGCCCCGGCCATGCTCGTTTGAATTTCGGCATTTGAGATTTGAAGTTTCCCCGCCGGGGCGTTCGCCATTTGCTTTTCGGCTATTTTGACGGACATAGACGGTCCGCCATGCTGACCCTGCGCAACGTTACCAAGTCCTTCAACAACCGCGTCCTGTTTAAGGATGCCTCCATGACCATCAACTATGCCGAGCGTGTGGCATTGGTGGGGCCAAACGGGGCAGGGAAATCCACGTTGTTCTCCCTCATCCTGAAGAATGACACGCCGGATGCGGGTGAGATTGAGCGTGATGAGTGGACGACGATCGGCTACCTGCGCCAGGAAGCGGAGCCGACGGGGAACGAAACCATCCTCGACGTCGCCACGGGCAAAGCTGGGGAAATGGACCGCCTGGAAGCGATCCTGAAGAAGTGCGAAGCGTCAGGGGACGTGAGCTCCGCAGAATATCTGGAGGCGCATTCCCAGCATGAAGCGCTGCACAACCCCCAGGCAGAAGCGAAGGCCAAGAAGATTCTGAAGGGATTTGGGTTCAGAGACGTCGATCAGGATCGTCCGGCCAAGGAGCTTTCCGGTGGCTGGATCATGCGCGCCCACCTGACCCGCCTGCTGGTGATCGAGCCCGATCTCCTGCTGCTGGACGAACCGACGAACCACCTCGACCTCATGTCGCTGCTCTGGTTCCGCAACTACCTCAAGAATTATCCCGGTGCGGTTCTCCTGATTTCCCACGATCGCGACTTCATGGATGAGATCATCGAGACCACCTATGACATCGATGAGGGCAAGCTGATCTCCTACACAGGGAACTACTCTGACCATGTGAAGCAGAAGGAGGAAGCCTGGGAGCGGGCCACTCAGGCCTATCGCAATCAGCAGAAGGAGATCGAGCACATCCAGGATTTCATCGACAAGTTCCGCTCCGTGGCGTCGAAGGCTTCCCAGGCGCAGAGCCGTGAGAAGCAGCTCGCGAAGATGGAGAAGCTCGACAAGCCCAAGCCGCTACGCAAGGCCTTCCGTTTCAATTTCCCGCAACCCACCCGCATCGGCCAGCGCGCCATCGGGCTGGAAGGCATCCACCAATCCTACGGCGAGAAAAAGGTGTACAACGGCCTCGATCTCGATATCGAGCGTGGCGAGCGCACCGTTCTGGTGGGGCCGAACGGCTCGGGTAAATCCACCCTGCTGAAGATCATGGCGGGCGTGGTGCCGTTCCAGAAGGGCGAGCGCCGTCTGGGTGCCAACGCCAAGCTGGGCTATTTCTCCCAGCACCGCGCGGACACGCTGGATCCGGAGAAGACCATCCTGGATGAGGTGCGTGACTCTGCCGCGGATCTGCGGGACGACGACATTCGCGCCATTCTGGGCAGCTTCCTCTTCAAGCGGGAGGACGTGTTCAAGAAGACCAAGGTGCTGAGCGGGGGCGAAAAGAGCCGCCTGAACCTGGTGAAGTTCCTCGTGAACCCGCCCAACCTGCTTCTCATGGACGAACCCACGACGCACTTGGACATCTGGAGCATCGAGGGCCTGATCCTCGCCCTCCAGCGGTTCGAGGGAACGCTCGTGTTCATCAGCCACGATGTTCACTTCATCCGCTCCCTGGCGACGAAGGTGCTGCACATCAACACCGGTCATGTCACGGCGTATGCGGGTGATTATGACTATTACCTGGAGAAGAGCGGCATGGAGGAAGATGCGAGGGCAGCGGCCGTTCTCTAGACAGGATTGACAAGATTTTTAAAGGATTAACAAGATTCTCCGGGTCTTGGGTCTTGGGTCTTGGGTCTTGGGTCTTGGGTCTTGGGTCTTGGGTCTTGGGTCTTGGGTCTTGGGTCTTGGGTCTTGGGTCTTGGGTCTTGGGTCTTGGGTCTTTCGTGGCGCGTTATCTCATGAACCCGGAGGGTTCGCCATGCGTAGCCATGGGTCGGCCGAGCGTAGCGAGGACTACCCATGGAACACTGGACGAGGTATTCTACCGCGGAGCGGTAGGCCCATAGCGGCCAAGAGACGAACTGGGTCCATCGCGGAATGACCTCGGCGGTCGGCAACACGATGGGCCTACGGCTCCGCGGTAGAGGATGAGGGGGCGCGCATCCATGGGTTTCACTCGCTTCGCTCGCTGCACCCATGGCTACTCATGGTGAACCCTCCGGGTTCGTCACGGGAGGTGGTGGCCGGGTGATTCGCCAGGGAAGATGCCACCCACGCACACCCCCTTGAAAATTGAAGTTTGAGGTTTGAATTTTGAAGTTTCCGCTTCGATCTTCCCTCATGGCCCTTGGAACCAAGAATCGCCTGCAGCAAACGGCTCAGGAGTGCCGGCAGTACCTTCGCGAATCTCACGCAGACCAGCGGGAACTCGTGGAGGAGTACATCCTTGAGATCGAGGGGCCTGAACACGCGGCGGATCCCACCCAGTGGAACCAGTTCGTCGATATCAAACGCAGCCGGGCGGAGATGCTCCAGCGTCTGGATGCGGCTTTTCAGCAATGGCTGAACGGCTGACGGGCTGTCACCGGGAGCCTTCCTCAGGCTGGCAGCGTCCGGCCGGTCTTTGAACACGGGTGCTGGCGCTCCGTCAGAGGTCATGATAGCTTGGCTCCACCATGCACATCCTGGAACAACTTGGTGTCGCGCTCGGGCTCGCCTCGCTGGCGGGGGTGAACTTGTATCTCACGGTCCTGCTGGCTGGTCTGGCGGTGCGGTTTGACTGGCTTCATCTGGCTGCCCAGCATCAGAGTTTGGAAGTGCTCGGGCACCCCGTGGTGCTGTTCGTCGCAGGCTTGCTCTTCTGCCTGGAGTTCTTTGCTGACAAGGTACCGTGGGTGGATTCTCTCTGGGACAGTGTGCACACCTTTATCCGTCCGGTGGGCGGCGTACTGCTGGGGCTGGAAGCGGTGGGGGACATGCCCCTCTACGTAAAGGTCACGGCGGCCCTCCTGGCGGGCGGGGCAGCGCTCACCACTCACGGGGCCAAGGCGGGCACGCGTCTCATCGTTAATCAATCGCCGGAACCTGTCAGCAATGTAGCGGTGAGTGTCTCTGAAGATGTGGCGGTGGCTGGTGGGGTGGCTCTGACGCTGCTCAATCCCATGGTGGCGCTGATCACCTTTGGCGGCATCCTCATCATCCTGTGGATGCTGCTGCCTCGTCTCTGGCGCGCTTCCAAGGCGGCAGTGTGGCTGGTGTGGAAGAAGCTGCGCATGCCAGGCATGCGACGGGCTCTGACCCAACCTCTGGAACTTGAACGACGGGTCAACGATGACCTTCGAGATCTGCTACAGCTTCAGGTGGGCATTGATGAAAATGATGTGCTGGCCACGGTGCGCTGCCTCAGTGGCAAAGGCCGGGGTGTGCGCGGGCTCAGCAGCAACCTGCCAGGTCTGCTGGTGCTCACCCGTCAGAAGGATCACCTCTACTTTGCCGCCAGCAAGGGCTTGAGTGACCGGGTCTTCCGGCTTCCGCTGGAAGGTGTGGAGATTCAGACAGACTCCCGGTTCTTGAGTGAGAACCTGGTGCTGGAAGGGGCTGCCTATCGGGCGGTCTTCCGTTTCCCCAGAGGGGAGGGGGACGTGGTCGAGACGCTGGCCCTGCGTCTGCAGGGCGCCCCCTTGCCCCAAGACAAAGGGGTGGAAGCACCGGTGGTTTCAGGAGGCAAACAGGTCCGGATCAAGCCGGGGACGGGACAGTTGCCCCCCGTTGACCTGGATTCGCCGACTTCACCCATGCTGCGGCCCATTCCTGCCCCCTCCGGGGTAGCAGAGGTCGCTGCGCCGTCCGCCCCAATACCAGCTCCGGATCTAGTCAAGGTTCCCGATTCGAAAGCACCCGAGTCCGTCAGTCTGAAGCCGCTGGTCCTGCCGCGGCCCAGTGTGAGCAGTGAGGTGGTCCTGCGCCCTCTGGATGACCCTCCCGCGATCAGCGAGATTCAAGCCGATCTCCCAATCCCGACAGAATCCTCAAGTGCCGAGGCCGACAAGCCGACGGCTGGAACGGAGCCCAAGAAAGAGTCCCTGCCTGCCTTCCCCGCGCTCCCCTAGACTGGGTTGAGCAGGGCTTGTGACTTTTTTGTTGCACAATAGTGCCGCCCAACCTTCGGCTCCTTCCTATATGAAGAGGGATATCAGCGCTGCGGAGTTTTGACGGTGGTGGACTCTCGTCCGTCGGTCCGACGGCCGGCTGAGCTCCGCCAGTCATGTCCCACCCCCAACGTTCCAAGTCCTCTGCGGCCACCCCGCCTGTCGTTTCCCGCAAGCTGCCACATCCCTCTGAGTTCCTGGCAGGGTTGGTCACCTCCCTGGTGGGATTGGTTTACAGCATCTCTTGCGCCGCCCTCGTTTATTCCGGGAACCTGACGCCGTGGCTCAGCTACGGGATGGTCAGTGCCCTGGTGACGGCCGTCATTCTGGGGCTCGCGGTGGCATGGCGGAGTTCGTTGCCCTTTGCCGTGGCGGGGCCGGACACCCGCGCGGCGGCCATTCTGGCGGTGGCGGTCTCTGCGGTGGCGGGCAAGGTTGGAGGAACCAACCCCATGACGGCGTTGTGGCTCACCGTCATGACCAGCGGTCTGAGCACGGGCGTCATCCTCTTTCTCCTCGGCCAGTTCAAGGCCAGCCGGTTCATTCGGTTTATTCCATACCCGGCCGTGGGGGGCTTTCTGGCGGGCACTGGGTGGCTGCTGGTGACGGGGGCCTACAAGGTGATGACGGGGCAGGTCCTGACCTCACAATCCCTGACCGCTTTCATGAACAGCCCCTCCACGCCCATCTGGATGGCGGGTCTGGGGTATGCACTGGTGGTCCTGGTCTCGACTCGTCTGATTACGCACTACTTGACGTTGCCGTTGCTGGTAATCGGCGGACTCGGCGTGGCCTACGCGGTCGCCTGGTGCATGGGGGTAAGCGTGCCGCAAGCCCGGGAGATGGGGTGGTTTTTTGACATGCCGGCTCCGGTCTCTTTCTGGGAGCCATGGCAGCAGCTTCACCTGGATCCCAATCTGGGATCTCTCATCGCCTCCCAAGCAGGGAACTTCGTGGCACTCGCGATGGTGATGGCCATCACCATCCTCCTCTCGGCCACAGGGCTGGAACTGAAGACCCGTCGGGATGCGAACCTCGATCTGGAGTTGCAGGTGAATGGCTGGGGCAACCTGATCTCGGGCATGGCGGGGGGGATGGCTGGTTGTCTCTCGATCAACCGCACTCTGCTCAATCACCAAGCGGGGGCTCGCACCCGGCTCGCCGGCGTGCTGGTGGCGCTGGTGTGCGCCGCTGTGCTGGCGTTTCAGTGGCCGCTCCTCTCCTACACTCCCAAGCCGCTCCTGGGGGGGCTGTTGTTATTCCTCGGCCTGAGCCTGTTGCACGAGTGGCTCATCCTCAACTGGAGCCGGCTTTCCAAGGTGGACTATGGGATAGTGGTGGTCATTCTGTTGGCCGTCGCGAGCTTTGGCTTCCTGCCGGGGATGTTGCTGGGGGTGGTGATTGCGGCCATCTCCTTCGCCGTCAACTACAGCCGGATCAATGTGGTCAAGCATGCCCTCACCGGCTCTCAGCACCGCAGTAATGTGGAGCGGTCCCCGGCGGCGGAGCGCTACCTCCAGGAGCATGGGCGGGAGATTCAGATCTTCTGGCTGCACGGGTACCTTTTCTTCGGCACGGCCAACCGGTTGGTGGACGATGTGCGGCGGAAGATTCGCGGCGCGGACGGAAAGCCGCCCGTGAAGTACCTCATTCTCGACTTTGCCCGGGTGAGCGGCATGGACTCCTCTTCCGTGCTGAGCTTTGCCAAGATGCGGCAGACCGCTCGTCAGCATGACTCGGTAATCCTGTTCTCCCGCGTGCCAGTGGCCCTCTCTGAGAAGCTTCATGGAGAGACTCCCAGCAACGAGCGGACGCGAGCCTTTCATGATGTGGACCGGGCGTTGGAGTGGTGCGAAGACCAACTGCTGGAGCACGCCGACCGGGAGCGGACCCAGTACAACGGCCTGTTGGATCTGGTGAATCAGCAGTTCGGCAGCAACACCATGGCGCGCTCTTTCATCGAGTATTTGGAGCGTCTGGACGTCACGGCTGGCACTTATTTGTGCCGGGAGGGCGAGGCCTCCACGAGCCTCTTTTTCGTCGAACGGGGGAGGATCTCCGTCATTGTGGAGCTGACCAATGGGCAGCAGAAGCGTCTCCGCTCCATGGGTGCGGGCACGGTGGTGGGGGAGATGGGGCTCATTCTCGGGACGCCACGTTCGGCCGCGGTGGTGGCGGATCTGGACAGCCGGGTGTACCGCCTCACGGCCGAGTCCCTCCGTCTGATCCAGATCGAGGTGCCGGAGATTGCCGCAGCCTTCCAACAGTTCCTGCTTCGCCTCCTCGCCAGACGGCTCGTGGCGGCCAATGGAGAAATCAAAGCGCTGCTGGATTGATTTCCCGTGGAAGCAATGGGGTTTGTTTGCGGTTGAGAATCAATTGGTTGTGATTATGTGTGCAGGTTGCCTCTTGCACAAATCATCCTTCAGTGCATAGATGGCCTTCCCGAAACATGGGTCGCGGCAAAGCGCGAAACCCCTCCAATGTCACAACAAAAATCTTCGAGCTGGACGCTGGCGCTGGTCGCCCTTGGGGTGGTTTACGGGGACATTGGGACGAGCCCGCTCTACGCCTTGCGCGAGTGTCTGCATGGTCGCTATGAGGCGGGGAATGCGCTGACGGTCCTGGGTCCGGTCTCCCTGATGATCTGGTCGCTGACCATCATCGTGATGATCAAGTACCTGTTCCTCCTGAGCAAGGCGGACAACCAGGGGGAGGGCGGGATCTTTGCCCTTTACTCCTTATTGCGTCAGCAGAAGGCGGGTTTGAGCAAGCGGGCTGTTTCAGTGTTGAGTCTGATCGCTCTCGTGGGTGCGGCGCTGTTGTATGGCGATGGCATCATCACCCCGGCCATCTCCGTTTTGGCGGCGGTGGAGGGGATCGAGCGGGTCAGCCCAGGGCTGCCGCATTGGGTCATTCCCGTGATTGCGGCCTGTATTCTCCTGGGGCTCTTCCTGGTGCAGCGACACGGTACGGGTCGCATCGGGGGCAGTTTTGGTCCGGTGATGCTGGTCTGGTTTTCGGCTTTGGCGGGCCTTGGTCTTTGGCATCTGCTGCGCGATCCCAGCATCCTCTGGGCGCTCTCCCCTCACTACGGGGTGCAGTACCTTTGGTATGAAGGGGCCCAATCCTTCCACATCATGGGGACGGTGCTGCTGGCAGTTACTGGGTGTGAGGCTTTGTATGCGGACATTGGCCACTTCGGCCGGGAGGCGATGAAGCGCTCCTGGGTGTACGTAGCCTATCCTGCTCTGGTCTTGAACTACCTCGGCCAGGGGGCTCTGCTCCTGAACAATCCCAAGGCTGCGGAGCATCCCTTCTACAGCATGGTGGAAGGTCACCTGCTGATCCCGCTGGTCATCCTGGCCACGATGGCCACCATTATCGCCTCCCAGGCCATGATCACGGGGGTCTTCTCCCTCACCCAGCAGGCGGTGCAGTTGGGCTTTGTGCCGCGGCTCAAGATCGTGCATACCTCCACCGATGTCCGCGGCCAGATCTACATGCCGCAGATCAACACGCTGCTCTGCGTGGCGTGTCTGGGATTGGTGCTGTACTTCAAGGAATCTTCCGCCCTGGCTTCGGCCTACGGTCTCTCAGTCGCCTCGGACATGGTGCTCAGCAGCATCCTGCTCTTCATGGTCATGACCCGCCTGTGGAAGTGGGAGACCTGGAAGGCGGCGATCCCGATCGCGCTCTTCCTGCTCCTCGAGAGTGGCTACTGGCTAGGCAGTATCTTCAAGCTCTTCCACGGCGCGTGGATCCCGCTCATCATCACCGGCCTGCTCTGGATGCTGATGAAGACTTGGCGGGACGGTCGGGCCATTCTCATCAAGCGGGTCACCCGCAGTCTGGTGCCGGTGGTGCATCTGGTGGACGAGATCAAGCGCGGCAAGATCCATCGCGTGCAGGGCATTGGTGTGTTCATGTCATCGTCTGGCGATGGACTTCCCCTGGTGCTGCTGCACCATCTGAAGCACAACAAGGTGCTGCATGAGGTGGCGGTGTTGCTGACGGTGAAGTTCGAGGAGGAGCCCTTCATCGACTCCGAGCGCCGCGTGGAGGTGGTGGACCTGCACGAAAGCTTCTTCCGCGTCATCCTGCACTACGGCTACAGTGAGTCCCCTGAGGTGATGCGCGACATGTGCCGCGCCCTGAAGGACCGCGGGATCACGAAGCTCAATGATATGAGCTTCTACCAGAGCCGCGAGCTCCTGCTGACCGACGGCAACGGCCGCATGGCCACCTGGCGCAAGAAGCTCTTTGTCTTTCTCTCCCGAGTGGCGCGTCCCGCCACGGGCTACTTCCAGCTGCCTTCCCGGCAGGTGATTGAACTGGGTATTCAACTCGAACTCTGATCGACGTAATACGCCGCCTTGCTGGCATGAACCCTGTTCACAATCCACCCTGCCAAAGCTGAGGGAGAAAATTCTCCCGGACCCAAAATTTCTCGGGCCGGGAATGCTATGCACCACAACGACACGTCAAAAAGCTGGCCCCTGGCGCTCGCCGCCTTGGGGGTAGTGTATGGGGACATCGGAACCAGCCCGCTGTACGCACTGCGGGAGTGTTTGGGAGAGGGGAGATTCCTTTCGACCGATCCGGTGACGGTGCTGGGGCCGGTGTCGCTGATGCTGTGGTCCTTCATCCTGATCGTGTCGGTGAAGTATCTGCTCATGCTCACCCGGGCGACCAACCAGGGTGAGGGCGGGGTGTTTGCTTTGCTCTCCATTCTGAAGCAGCCGGTCGCGGGGCTCAGTTCCAAGGCCATCTCGTGGCTGGGGCTCTTTGCCATCCTCGGGGCGGCGCTCATGTACGGGGACGGCGTGATCACGCCTGCCATCTCGGTGCTGTCGGCCGTGGAGGGGTTAAAGGAAATCGACCCCCACTTTGAGCAGTACATTGTGCCGGTGGCGGTGGTGATCCTGTTGGGGGTGTTTTTTGTGCAACGGCACGGCACTCATCGCATCGGAGCCAGCTTTGGCCCGGTGATGGTGGTGTGGTTTGTCGTACTGGCCGGGACTGGGATTGTGAACGTGGTGGAGCATCCGGCGGCTCTGAAGGCGCTGTCTCCACACTATGGCGTGCGCTACATCATCGAGCATGGCCATCATGGAATCGGGATCATGGGCTCTGTCTTGCTGTGCGTGACGGGGTGTGAGGCGCTCTATGCGGACATTGGCCACTTCGGGGCCACGGCTATGCGTCGCTCCTGGTTCCTTCTGGCGGGACCGGCCCTTTCTTTGAACTACATGGGCCAGGCGGGCCTGGTGCTGGCGAACCCGGAGGCTCACGGCAACCCTTTCTACCGCATGGTGCCGGGCGGCTGGCTGGTGCCGATGGTCATCCTGGCCACGATGGCCACCATCATCGCCTCCCAGGCCATGATCACCGGCGTCTTCTCCCTCACTCAGCAGGCGGTACAACTGGGCTACCTGCCACGACTGAAGATCAAGCACACGAACCCAGATCTTCGCGGTCAGATCTACATGCCGCAGATCAACTCCCTGCTGTGCGTGGCCTGTCTGGCGCTCGTCGTGAGTTTCAAGAGCTCGGGCGCACTGGCGGCTGCCTACGGCCTCTCCGTCTCTGCCAACATGGTGCTGAGTACCATCCTCTTCTACGCTGTTGCGGTGCGCGTCTGGAAGTGGTCGCTCTGGAAGGCTCTCATCCCGGTGATCGCCTTCCTGCTGCTGGAGTGCTCCTACGTGGCAGGCAGCCTCACGAAGCTGTTCCACGGGGCTTGGATGCCGGTGCTGGCCACTGTCGTCCTGTGGATCGTGATGAAAACCTGGCAGGATGGTCGTGCCATTCTCTGGCGGCTGGTCAAGCAGGGGCAATTGCCGACGGAACACCTCATCGCCGAATTGGAGAACAACCGGATCACTCGAGTGAAGGGCACAGGCGTCTTCATGAGCGGCACCGCCGATGGTCTGCCATTGGTGATGCTCCACCACCTGAAGCACAACAAAGCCCTCCATGAACGGGTGGTGCTGCTGACCATCCAGTTCCACGAGGAGCCGTATGTGAAGGAAGAGAAGCGGGTCTCCGCGATTGAACTGGCTCCCAAGTTCCACCGCGTGGTGTTGCACTACGGCTTTGTGGAGTCGCCAGATGTGATGCGTGATCTCTGCCACGCTTTGGAGTTCAAGAAGATGCACGAAATGAGCAACATCAGCTTCTACCAGGCGAGAGAACTTCTCCTGCCCACGGGGCGGGGGAAAATGGCCGAGTGGCGCAAGAAGCTATTTGTCTCCCTGTCCCGAGCCGCCCGTCCGGCTACCGGCTACTTTGACCTGCCCTCCCGGCAGGTGATTGAGCTGGGCATCCAGATGGAGCTGTGACCGGCCCGACTCGGGTTGAAACCGAGGCGGTTGGATCTGGCCAAGAGGGGAGGACATCGCCCCTCGGCCGGATCCGAAATCAAAAATCACAATTTCAAAATTTTCCCTTCACCCCAGCGGCTTCCTCCCGGCGTAAAATATTCCCTTTGCACCGGGGGTTTTCCTTCTATGTTCCGCCGCTCGCCCCAGCAACCATCACCTATTTAATGAGCATTCAACGAGCGCTTCTCTCTGTATCCGACAAGACCGGTCTTGCGGATTTTGCCAAAGGTCTGTCTTTGATGGGGGTGGAACTCCTCTCCAGCGGCGGGACGGCCAAGTTCCTGGCAGCGGAGGGCATCGAGGTGAAGGAAGTCTCCGAGTTCACCGGCTTCCCCGAACTCTTCGACGGACGGGTCAAGACCCTGCACCCCAAGATCCACGGTGGTCTGCTCCAGCGTCGCGATCTGCCGGAGCACAAAAAGCAGGCGGAAGAGCACGACATTCCCTGCATCGATCTCGTGGTGGTGAATCTCTATCCCTTTGAAGAGACGATCTCCAAGCCGGATGTGACCCTGGAAGACGCCATCGAGAACATCGACATCGGCGGCCCCTCCATGCTCCGCTCCGCTGCGAAGAACTACCAGAGCGTGACGGTCGTCACGGATCCGGCGGATTACTCGACGGTGCTCAAGGAAATGAATCACAACAAGGGGGACACCAAGCTGTCCACCCGCGAGCGTCTGGCCACCAAGGTCTTCCAGCGGACGGCGGCCTACGACGCCGCCATCGCCCGCTACCTGAACAAGGAGCAGGAGACGGCCAAGAGTTTCAACCTCAGCCTGCCGCTCTACAGCGAGCTGCGCTACGGTGACAATCCGCACCAGGAAGCCGCTCTGTACGGCAACTTCGGCGACTACTTCGTGAAGCTGCACGGCAAGGAGCTCAGCTACACCAACGTGCTCGACATCGAGAGCGCGGCGGGGATTGCCCTTGAGTTCCGCCGCCCGACCGTGGCCATCCTCAAGCACACCAATCCGTGTGGCGTGGGCTGTGCGGATGGGGACCTGCGCGAAGCCTGGGAAAAGGCTTTTGAAACGGACAAGCAGGCTCCTTTTGGCGGCGTGATCGTCACGAACCGTCCCATGACCCTTGGCCTCGCCAAGATCATCGGGGAGATCTTCACCGACGTGATCATCGCTCCGGACTACGAGGCGGATGCCCGCGCCCTGCTGCAGAAGAAGAAGAATCTTCGCCTCATCCAGATGCTGCCGAATGTGGCGGAAGCACTCGCTCAGCCGGTGCTTCGCTCCGCCCCTGGCGGTCTGATGGTGATGGACAGCGATCCCAAGGCCCTCGGCCTCGACAACATCGAGAGCAAGGTCAAGACCAAGCGTCCTCCGACGACAGAGGAAATCGAAGCCATGCGCTTTGCCTGGCGCGTGGTGAAGCACGTCAAGTCCAACGCCATCGTCTTCGCGTCCAGCGACCGTACGCTCGGCATTGGTGCCGGCCAGATGAGCCGCGTGGACTCCTGCCGCATTGCGGTGTGGAAGGCCAAGGAAGCGGGCTTGTCCCTTCAGGGCAGCGCCGTGGGCAGCGATGCCATGTTCCCCTTCGCAGACGGCCTTGTCGCCTGTGCGGATGCCGGTGCCACCTGCGCGATCCAGCCGGGCGGTTCCATGCGAGACGAGGAAGTCATCGCCGCCGCCAATGAGCGGGAAATGGCGATGGTCTTCACCGGTTCACGGCACTTCAAACACTAGGGAATGAAAGAGTTAGGAGTTAAGGGTTAGGTGTTAGGAGGCCGTTGATACCGGTTTCTTGCGACACCCGCACTCTGGATGATTGTCTGGAGGCCAGACGCTTAACTCATTTCTCATAACCCTTAACCTCGACTCACATGCTCTCCCTCGGTGTTAACATCGACCACGTGGCCACGCTGCGTCAGGCGCGCTATGCCACAATGCTGGATTCTCCCAATGCTGAGCCTGTGCTGCTGGATGCGGCACGGGAGTCAGAGGCGGCGGGGGCCCATTCCATCACGGTGCATTTGCGGGCAGACCGCCGGCACATTCAGGATGCGGATGTCTGGCTGCTGAAGCGGGAACTGAAGGTGAAGTTGAATCTCGAGATGGGCAATACTCCGGAGATTCTGGACATTGCCCTGCATGTGAAGCCGGACTTCGCCTGCCTCGTGCCGGAGAATCGCCAGGAGATCACGACCGAAGGCGGACTGGACGTGCCGGGGCACGCCAAGTCGCTCAAGGAAACTACCACCCGACTCAAGGAGAACGGCACCCAAGTCAGCTTCTTTGTGGATCCCGTGCTGGATCACATCTACGCCGCTGCTGACTGTGGGGCGAACATGGTGGAACTGCACACGGGAACTTTTGCCAATGCCACGGGGGAAGCCCGTGCGGTGGAAGTTTCCCGCCTGGTGGCGGCAGCCGCGCTGGCCAAGGATTTGGGCTTGCAGGTCAATGCCGGCCATGGGTTGACCACACGCAACCTCCCTGATCTCTTCACCGTGCCGCATCTGGCGGAGCTCAACATCGGCCACAGCCTTGTGGCCCGTGCCGTGACCGTTGGTCTGCGCAGGGCCGTGGAAGAGATGCTTGAGGTGATGGCGACCTACGAGAAACACTGATCATGTTCATTTTCGGGGTGGCGGGAGCTTGTCTCTGCTGCCACCCGCAACTTCGCCTTTTGCCAGATGACACCCTTCTCCACCGGTCTGGACCTCGTTGAGGTGCCCCGCATCCGGGCGCTGCTGGAGAAACACGGGAATCGGTTTAAGGAAAGAACGTTCACCTCCGGCGAGATCGCTTATTGCGATGCCTGCGCGGATCCGGCCATTCACTACGCCGCCCGGTTCGCGGCCAAGGAGGCTGTGGCCAAGGCGTTGGGGACGGGTTTTGCCGATGGGGTGAGCTGGCAGGACATTGAGGTGCTGAGAGATGGAAAGGGCTGCCCGTCCATCGAGCTTCACGGTGGAGCCGTCCACGTGGCGGAGCTGTCCGGGATCAAGAAGGTGTTGCTGAGCCTGACCCATACCAAGGAGATGGCCGCCGCCAGTGTGGTGGCTTGCGCTGGGTGAACTGGGTATCACTGGCTGGGTCGAGAAACAAGGGGGGAGCCGCTTGATGTCCCGGTTTTGAAACCCAAGAATCGATGGGTCTGTGTGTGATTTCTCATTTGCCCTCCCGGGGAGAACGGCAAGAATGGGCGATGCTCCCTCGCGAAGATATTGATCAACTGGCTGCCGATACCGTGCAGCGAGCTCCCCATGAGGCTGCCGAACTCCTGACGGGCCACAAGGACGAGGACGTGATCGCGGTGTTGGAGCTGGTGAACCCCTTGGTCTGTCAGCAGATCTTGCGTGAACTGGACGATCGCCGTCGGTCAGAACTGCTGGCTTCCGCACCTGTGGAAAAGGCCCGGCAGTGGATGCGGAACCAAGAGTACCCAGAGGACAGCGTGGGCTGGCTCATGGAACCGCCCGTGGCGGTGTTCCGCGCGCACATGACGGTGCGGGAGACCATTGAGGCGATGCGGAAGCTCACCAAGAAGGCCTTCATCACCTACGGCTACGTCACCGACGGCCACAACAAACTCATCGGGGTGCTGGTCTTCCGTGACCTCATGCTGGCTGAGGCCGACAAGAAGTTGAGCGAGGTGATGTACACCAATCTCTTCTGGCTCAACCCCCAGATGGCGCTGACGGACGCCATGAAGAGCACGCTGAACCGGCATTTCCCGGTCTATCCGGTCTGCGACGAGGACGGGCACCTGATGGGCCTCGTCCGCGGGCAGGCCATCTTTGAAGCCCGGGCCATGGAACTCTCCGCCCAGCCCGGTACCATGGTGGGGGTCAATGAGGAGGAGCGTCTCTCCACTCCCATGCCGCGCAGCCTCTGGATGCGACACCCCTGGCTCCAGTTCAATCTCCTCACCGCCTTCATCGCCGCTGCGGTCGTAGGGGTGTTCCAGAAGACCTTGGATGAGATCGTCATTCTTGCCGCGTTTCTCCCGGTGCTTGCCGGGCAGAGCGGCAACACAGGTTGTCAGGCGCTGGCCGTGTGCTTGCGCGGTCTGACGCTGGGCGATCTCAAACCTGGTGATGAAAAAATCCTCTTCGCCAAAGAAGGCGTCCTGGGGCTCCTGAACGGAGCGCTGGTTGGCGTGGTCGCCGGGGTGGGCATGTATGTCTTTGCCCGCATGCAGGGCAATGAACACGCCTTCATGCTGGGTGTGGTGGTGTTGATTTCGATGATCGCCAGCTGCGTCATCAGCGGTTTGTCCGGGGCTTTGATTCCGCTCACCCTTCGTCGTTTCGGGGCCGATCCCGCCACGGCGTCCAGCATCTTCCTGACCACCGCGACGGATGTCGTGAGCATGGGGACGTTCTTGGGATTGGCCACATGGTTGATTCGGTAGAAAGACGCCAGACACCAGACTGCCAGACGCCAGACCTGAGAGTACAGGTGAGTTTGGATCTGCATGGGTGCGGCGACTGAGCCGGATGGCACATCCGGACTACGCCCGAGGTGCTATGCAGGAGTAGTCCGACGGTCCCCGTCGGTCAGGCCGCGAAGGGATTGAGCAGCAGTCACGAATGTCTTGCTGACCGCCAGTCGCGGGGAGTGGTGCGGTCGGACAAGGTGCACACCCAATGTCGTGGGTTTCTCTCGCCATCAGGAGACGATGATGACGAGGACGGCCTTCCCACCTGACCGGTATTGATGCCATTTCCCAAGGTAGACTCGCTTGAGGCTCGTCAACCTTGGGCTTGTGGCCTCATCCCCTTCGGGGAAATGACGTGGAGGCTGCCGCTTGGGGATTGGCCGGGGAGTGAGGAGTCGGTCGCGCGGCAACTGCCATGCTGGCCGATTTCTGCATCGCTCTCAAGGTGCTCTTGTCTCCCACCAAACAAAGAGGGCGGCCGGAGCCGCCCTCTGGGGATTTGATGGGGTGTTTTTTCTTGGGGGGAGGAGTGGCCATTGGGGTTCAGGATCCACTCACAGGGGGGAGGAGCTCAGGCACTGGCGGGAGCCGGGGCGCACTGGAGCGGCCGACGCTGCGACAAAGCGCGTGGCACGGAAAAACCGAGGGCATTCGCCAGGCCGATACCGTAGGAGGGATCGGTCCGGAAGATGTCGCAGATCTGGCTAAGCTGGACTTCACGCGGCAGGCCTGCCATGAGTCGGGCGATATTGCCGAAGAGGCGCTTCTGAAGATCCGCCGTCATGAAGCGGAAAAGATGGCCGGGCTGGCTGAACACTTCCTTCTCCTCGACGGCAGCCATGGTCGCGGACGCGGGCTGGGGAGCGAACTTGAGTGCAAGAGTGGGTGACATGACGGGAAGATCTTGTCGTCGACTTGCCCATTTTTGTTCAGCGCTTGCGATAGTTAAAATACTATGTTCCTATTGCGACTATAGATACAGCCTATGGAATTGCATCAGCTCCGGTACGTGGTAGCCGTGGCGCGGACCGGGAACTTCAGCCGGGCCGCGCAAAACTGCCATGTCTCCCAGCCGTCTCTCAGCCAGCAGATTCAGAAGCTGGAGGATGAGCTGGGGGAGCGGCTTTTTGACCGGTTGCGTCGGCATGCCAAGCTGACCCAGGCCGGTGAGCGGTTCCTGCCCCGGGCGGTGCGAATTTTGGAGGAGATGGATGCCGCGACCCGGGAAGCCCGTGCCGCCAACGATCTGGACCAGGGCCGGATCACGGTGGGCGTGCTGCCCACCATCGCTCCCTATTTGCTGCCAAAACTCATTGCTGCTTTCAGCGCGAAGTATCCCGGCGTGCAGGTGGTTGTGCATGAAGACACCACTGCCCGTCTCCGGGAACTGACCGCCGCTTGTGAGGTGGATATCGCGATTGCCAGCCTCCCGCTGCAGGATGAGCGGTTTGAGGTGCGGGAGTTGTTTGACGAGGAACTGCTGCTGGCTCTGCCGAACAACCACCGCCTAGTGGACCAGAAGAAGATCATCCCAGAAGATTTGCTGGAGGAGAAGTTCATCCTCATGAAGGAAGGGCATTGTCTGGGGGATCAGGTCCTGCACTTCTGCCATCGCCGTGACTTCCATCCTCAAGTGAGCTGTCGAAGCGCGCAGATGGAGACGGTGCAGTCGCTGGTCCAGTCTGGCATGGGCATCACGCTCGTGCCCAAGATGGCCCTGCAGGAAGACAGATCCGTGAAGCCGGTCTATCGCTCCCTCAGCGATCCTTCACCCAAGCGCACCATCGTGGCCTTCTGGCCCAAACAACGCCCTCTGGGCAAGGCGGCCGCGGCCTGGTTGAAGCTGATGGAATAGTGAAGGAGGCTGCAGCTCTATTCCTCGCCCCGGTAGTAGTCATCGTCTTCACCCCGCACCATGCGGCGCTCCGGGGATCGGACCAGCCACTTGTTGCTGTCCGGATAGTGACAGGATTCGCCGATCGGATTGTCCGCCACCACGTAGATCAGCAGGTCGGTTTCTCCATTGTTGATGAGCTGGTGAGGCTCACCCGGCTTGAAGACAAAGGCGTCTCCCGATTCAATCGGTTCGATGCCTGCCTCGTGGCGGACCGTGCCTGCGCCCGAGATCACATGGTAAAACTCCCATTGCGCGCTGTGGGAGTGATACGGATACGGCGTGGCTCCGGGAGGAATGCGCAGGATCTCCACATCGAACGGGTGCCGCTTGAGCAGATCCGTGGACTGGGCATCCCTGCCCAGGGCAATGGAGAGCGACTTGCTGGAGCCGAGGAACCGGCCTTTGGGGGAGGACCATTCGTCGTCAGCGACGTCTCGGGTGTTGATCTTTTGCATGGCGGAAGCAGTTGGGTGAGATACGTCGCCATGAGTGGGTGGGATGAAAGAGATCAGGGTGGAGGGGATTGGCCTAACAACTCCGCCCAGCGCTCAAACAGCAGATCGGTGTAATCTGGGCCACCAATGTGATAGGCTCCCAGCGAAAAAGCATCGTTGGCCTCGACCAGTGCGGTCTCTCCGGTGGTGAGAACGCCAAAATCCAGCGCATAGGCTGCCGGGGCTTGGCCGGACTGTCGGAAGGTTGTGATCGCTGCCTCAATGCGGGAGGCATCCGGGGGCAACGAAGCGTCGCCGTCGTAGTGGTCCACGGATAGGATCATGTCCCGCAGGATGTACACGCGAAATTCTGACCTCCATTCAACAGGGTCGGAACACCAGACTGTTTCTTGTCGGCTGATGGAGGTTACACAGTAGAGATAGTCAGGGCCTTCAAACAACCGTCCAGTAAATACCTTGCGTCGGTCCGCAGGCTTTACAAAGACAGGTTTGATGCCCTCGCGAATGTGATCGGCCATTCTGCCCAAAGTCGATCGCCAGACATTGCGATGCAGGAATGGACGTAGACAGTCAGGGTAGTCGTCCAGGGTTCGAGGGTCCAGCTTGAGCATCTTGAGGGCAATGCCCATGACATCCCCATCTCCGGCCACAAAAGTTTGAGGATCCAGAGGCACTTGACGGCGCTGCATCAGCTTGGCTGGAAACAACTTCACTGCAATGTTTCGCCGCAGGCACTCTGCGTGAAGCAGGCTTTCCTCATGCCCCAGCTTTCCCTGGCCAGTTTGTAGAATGTAGGCGCGCTGGAACATGGTCTCTCAAATGGAAGTCCATGGGAAGGCTGAAGACAACGGCAAAGTGGAAGGAGGATGCGGAATGGCAAGAATCCCACCTCTCCGAAGAATGGATACGTGAGAGGAAGGGCGGACTTGACGCTGAAAGGCAATCTGACGATCAAGCCCCCATCGACTTCCGACACCTGATCTCGACTTGTCGGGATTTTGGGAGTTCAGTGTAGGCGGAAATGCCGGATGAAGGGAGCGGAGGATGTGGGCTTCGGTGGGGAGCGAAGGGTTCAAGTAAATCACAAGGCCCGACGAAAGCGGTGATTCTCACCGCAGTCCCAAAAGCGCTGCGCGCTCAGGTGGAGGAGGTGGTGGTGGGCTTGGGGCTTTGATCGGCTTGCGATGCTTGAGGGCTGAAAGCCCGGCCTCATAGGAGCCTTGGGCAACGCCCAAGGTTGGCGTTGGTTTAAGATGTTGAGGGCTGTAGGCCCGGGGTCATTCAGGGATGCTCATCGTGGGCAGGCTCGATGAGGCCGGGCCTTCAGCCCTCTATGAATATTGAGATGCAAACCTTGGGCGTTGCCCAAGGCTGTGATGATGCCGGACCTTTGGTCCTCCTGAGGCAGAGCTTCTGCATTGGCAGCCTCCTCTCAATACCTTCCCAGGGTCGGTTGGGCCTTTCCGCGTGCCTGATAGATCACGGTGCGCAGGTCTTTGAGCAGCTTCCGGGTGACCAGCGAATCCCGGCAGATGGCTTTCACCGTCCAGGCATTCACGTTGCCGGCGAGCGGTGCGGCTCCCAGGTAGACGGAGCTCACATCACCTCCGAGTGCCTCGACCTCCGCCTGCGGGAAGGGAACTCCCTCCGGCAGGATGACGAAACACCCGAGGTAGTGCGCAAGATCGAAGGGGAGGCGAAGAGACTTGAGGCTGGCGTCGTCGGGACGAAGCCGGTAGCGCTCCCGGGCAATCAAGACGTCGCCTGACCACACGTCGGTATCCCAGCAGAGTTCCTCGAACTCAAAGGCCTCGCCGCGGGCGACGCGTCCCGGGGAGAGCCACTCGAAGAAGAGCAGTTCTCCGCCGGGCGCAACCTTGATCACGTTGTGCTGGCGATAGCGGGCACCCGCGTGCGGAATGAAGGGTTCTGGGTAAAACTCAAGGAAGCCCCCTGTACCCACGGTCATGGTCTGGCGGACCAGGGCGGTGTCGCCCTTGCGGGAGCGGTACACGCGGCTGGAGCTGGGGGTGGTGAGGACCAGCGAGGCTCCTGGGTCCACCGCGAAGTTGAGGCTGATCTCGTCGTTGTCGAAAATGCCCGCAGTGGGATTGACGAGATTGGTCACCAGTGCGCCTGCATCCACATGCGGCTTGCTCAGATGCATCGGTGCGCAGAAGGACTGCTCCCGGAGATACGGGATGGAGCCGTCCCGCAGAGCGCAGGCGAGGTGGAGATGACCTTTCACCGTGTGGGAACCTAGACGAAGAGATACTCCCGCTTCAGCCAGGCGATGAGGTCATCCTTGCCCTTCTCCGACTTGAGGTCGGCGAAAAGGAAGGGGCGGGTGCCACGCATGATCCTGGCATCGCGGTCCATGACGGCGAGATCGGCACCCACGTAGGGAGCGAGGTCTGTCTTGTTGATGAGTAGCAGGTCGCTGGTACGGATGGCCGGGCCGCCTTTGCGCGGGATCTTGTCGCCCTCGGCCACGTCGATGACGTAGATGTAGGCGTCCACCAGCTCCGGGGAGAAGGTGGCGGAGAGGTTGTCCCCGCCACTCTCAATGAGGATCAACTGGAGATCGGGATGCCGTTTTTCCAGCTCGATCACCGCCGCCATGTTCATGCTGGTGTCATCGCGAATGGCCGTGTGAGGGCAGCCGCCTGTCTCCACGCCCATGACGCGATCCGCAGGCAGGACGTTTTGACGAATCATGAACTCGGCGTCCTCGCGGGTGTAGATGTCATTGGTGATGACCGCCAGGGAGTATTCATCCTTGAGCCATTGGCAGAGACGCAGCACGCACATGGTTTTGCCTGAGCCTACCGGACCGCCCACGCCGATGCGGATGGGGCGCTTGGACTCAAATTCGGCTCCGTCGCTGGCAGCGGTGGGGGATGGGGAGGCAGGAAGAGACATGTGAGAAAGGAATGGGGTTTAGGAAATAAAGAGACGCTCCTGCGCCCGGGCATGGCGCATGGATGAGATCTCCAGGAGCGGATTGAACCAGCCAATGCGAGAATCGTCCTCCACGGCCATGGCGGGCTCGATGTGCGGTGCCAGAGTGGCCATGGCATGCCGTACGATGAGCTGGCAGCGCTCCTGACCCATGCGGATAAGTTTCATGGAGGCGGTGGCATAGCCGCTGAGGGTCTGCAGGCCGAAGGCGCAGCCCGCAGCAGCGGTAGGCAGGGCGCGCAATTCCAGCGCACAGATGATGAGGTGATGGCAGGGGGCGTCGCTCTGGACATACTGCTCCAGCAGTGCGCTGTTCTCCAGTTTGCGGGCCATGACGAGGCGTCGCGATCCAAGCTGCCGACTCGCCTGCCGCAATTCTGCCGCGAGCTTCCAGGCCTCCAGTTCGTCGTCCAGTGCTCGAACTGTCTTGAGGTCGTCGGTTGCTGCGGCAGCATGGGTGCGTGCCAGAAAGGGCAGCTCAAAGGCTTTCAAACTGGGGATGATCTGCTCGTGCAGAAACTTCTCCAGATCCTCCGGCTTGCGGATGTAGTCGCGCTGGGTGAGCTCTTCCAGACCCATGGAGTGCGCATAGGCCCCGCTGGGGAACTGGGAGTCATTGACCTGGAGCAGCCAGGGTAGCCATTCAGGAAGCATGGGGCACCACACGCATGGGGTTGAAGATGGCTGTCGCCTCCACGACCTTCCACTTCTCCCGCTCAAAGAGCTGGGTGATGGCGGAGTCGTGAAGAATGCGGACGCGATCCGGCAGGACCTGAATGGGGAAATGCAGATTGCCAACCTTCCAACCCACCAGAGCGGCAAACTCCGGTGTTGGCGTTTCGATTTCGTAGATGAGTTCGGGCTGCTGCAGGACGACGTAATCGTGGGAGTCGGTCTGGTGAATGACGCAACCGTGGTTGAGCCGCGATTCCAGATCGAAGCCGAATTCGGTGCCATCGGAGGCATCGAGCCGCCAGCGCCGTTTCAAGAACATAGCACGCTCCACCACGAGCTGGACCTGTTCGGCAAGGGGTCTCGTGGATTGGGGGGCGACTTTGTTCTTGATCAGGATCATGGAAAAGACACAAGACTTGGAGGCACAAGCCGCAAGACCTGAGTCAGGAGGCGGTGAGGCCTGGACAGGTCAGGAGGGTTTGGAATGTGCCGGGCGTGGAGAACGGAGAGGGCCCGCTAGAACAGGAAATAACGCTGGGCCATGGGGAGAACAGATGCGGGTTCGCAGCGGAGTTCCCGACCGTCGGCCTTCACGGTGTAGGTCTCGGGATCCACTTCGATCTTGGGTAGGGCGTCGTTCCACAGCATGTTCGTCTTGCCAATGTTGCGGCAGTTCTTCACGGCGCTGAGCATCTTGTTCAGGCCGAGCTTCTGCACGTTGCCGTGGACGAGGGAGGCCTCGCTGACGAAGGTGATGTTCGTCTTGTACTTGGCCCGTCCGTGAGCGGCGAACTGGGGCCGGTAGAACATGGGCTGCGGGGTGGGGATTGAGGCATTGGGATCGCCCATGTTCGCCATCGCGATCATGCCGCCCTTCAGCACGACTTCAGGCTTCACGCCGAAGAACATCGGCTTCCACACCACGAGGTCGGCAAGCTTGCCCACCGCAATGGAACCCACCTCATGGGACAGCCCGTGGGCGATGGCGGGGTTGATCGTGTACTTGGCAACGTAGCGCATGGCCCGGAAGTTGTCGGCTGCGCCATGGGCGGGGCCGTCCAGTTTGCCAAACTGCGTCTTCATCTTGTGCGCCGTCTGCCAGGTGCGGGTGATGACCTCACCCAAGCGGCCCATGGCCTGACTGTCGCTGGACATCATGGAAATGGCACCCAAATCATGCAGCAGATCTTCTGCGGCGATGGTCTCCGGCCGGATGCGGGACTCAGCAAAAGCGACGTCCTCCGGGATGCGGGAATCCAGGTGGTGGCAGACCATGAGCATGTCCAAGTGCTCATCAATCGTATTCACCGTGAAGGGGCGGGTGGGATTGGTGGAAGAGGGAAGGACATTGGCCTCGCCGCACACACGAATGATGTCCGGAGCGTGGCCACCGCCAGCGCCTTCCGAGTGGAAGGTGTGAATGGTGCGGCCCTTGAAGGCATTGAGCGTGCTCTCCACGAACCCGGCTTCATTCAGGGTATCCGTATGGATGGCCACCTGCACGTCCAGTTCGTCCGCGACTCCCAGACAGGTGTCGATCGCGGCAGGGGTGGTGCCCCAGTCCTCGTGCAGTTTCAGACCCACGGCGCCAGCCAGCACCTGCTCTCGCAGGGGAGGGGCGGTGGAGCAGTTGCCCTTGCCCAAGAACCCAAGGTTCATGGGGTACTCATCGGCCGCCTCCAGCATGCGCTCCATGTACCAGATGCCTGGGGTGCACGTGGTGGCGTAGGTGCCGTGAGCAGGACCGGTGCCGCCGCCGATCATGGTGGTGATGCCGCTGGCCAGGGCATGGTCAATCTGCTGTGGGCAGATGAAGTGAATGTGGGTGTCGATGCCGCCAGCCGTGATGATGCAGCCTTCCCCGGCGATGACTTCCGTGCCGGCCCCAATGATCATGTCGATGCCGTCCTGAAGCAGCGGATTGCCTGCGTGGCCGATGCCGACGATGCGGCCGTGCTTCACGCCGATGTCCGCTTTGATCACACCCTGTACGGCGTCGATGATCAAGGCATTGGTGATGACGAGGTCGAGACTGTCGGCATCCAGCGCCAGGGAGGACTGGGCCATGCCGTCGCGGATGACCTTGCCGCCGCCAAACTTTACTTCGTTTCCGTAGCCGCCTTTTTCAGCAATGAGGTCACGCTCGACCTGCACGAAAAGCTCGGTGTCGGCGAGGCGCACCTGGTCACCCGTGGTGGCGCCGAACATGCTGGCGTGTTGTTTGCGCGTGATCTTCATGCGTTGGCAGGGGCGGGCAGGGGACCGTTGACGAGGTTGTTGAGGCCATAGACCTCGCGTTTGCCGGCGAAGGCGACGAGCTCCACTTCGCGGGTGTCGCCGGGCTCGAACCGCACGGCAGTGCCTGCCGCGATGTTGAGGCGGAAGCCGAGGGATGCAGGGCGGTCGAAGTGGAGGGAGGTGTTCACCTCAAAGAAGTGAAAGTGGCTGCCCACCTGGATGGGGCGGTCGCCAGTATTTGAAACTGCCACGGTCACCGTGGCCAGGCCGACATTGGCCTCCAGGTCATCGGCACCTTCGGGATGGATGATTTCTCCGGGGATCATGAGAATGGGAGAGGGGCCCGACCGGCTAGCGGACGGGGTGGTGGACGGTGACGAGTTTGGTGCCATCCGGGAAGGTGGCTTCCACCTGGATGTCGTGGATCATTTCCGCGACCCCTTCCATGACTTCATCCCGTTTCACAATGGTGGTGCCATAGCTCATAAGCTCGGCAACGGATCTACCATCGCGGGCTCCTTCAAAGATCTCTGCGGTGATGAGCGCAATGGTCTCTGGATGGTTGAGCTTCACGCCACGGTCACGACGACGGCGGGCCACATCGGCCGCCACCACCACCAGAAGCTTCTCCTGTTCGCGAGGGGAAAGGTGCATGTGCTAAGTGGGGCGGTGGGATCAGACGAAGTGAGTGGCGCAGAAGACGCAGCCTGCGGTGCCTACGGCGAGGCCAGCGTAGCTCCAGGGGCTGGCGGTGATGCGGGCGAATGGCAGAGCAATTAAAGCTCCGAGTCCGACCACCAGCAGTGTGCCCAACCAGAGGCCCATGGCAAAGAGACCACCAGCATTCTCCAGACCGTGCGCGTTCCCATGCCAGAATCCCATGGCAGCCACAATACCGAGGCGCAGAACCTGGCTGGAGTTCTTGTACAGCATCAGCATCACGCCGAGGCCCAGCACCGAAAGGGCGAGACCCTGCTCAAGGAATGGGACGCCCAGACCGGCGCGCCCCACCGCAGAGCCGACAGCCAGCATGCCGAGGAAGCTGGCCGCGAGCGCGAGGCCCAAGCGACGGCCCATGGCAAAGGCCAGAATGCCTACCGCGAGTGCGGCCACCATGTGATCCAAACCCGTGAAGGGGTGGGCGACGGCGCTGAAGAAGGACTCCGCATCAAACTCATCCACCTGATCGCCTTCCGGATGATAGTGACCGGGGTGGGCGGAGAGGCTTTGGGCGAGGGTGAGAGCGGCGAGAGGGACGGTGGTCTTGGTGAGATCGCGAAAGGTCATGCGAGGCAGGGATGGGAGTCTGCGGGAGTTTGGGAGATGGATTGACGGGAGCTTGATCTGGAACGGCGCAAAAGGCAAGACCGACTGGGCCGGGTCACACGGTGAGAAACTCCTTGATCATCTCCTCGCTGAGATCTGACATCTTCCCGGCAGCAGCCACCGTGCCACGCTCCAGGATGGTGAAGACGTCTCCCAGTTCCTTGCAGAAATCGAGGTACTGCTCCACAAGCAGAATGCTCATCTGGCCCTCAGCCCTCAGCATCTTGATGGCATCACCGATCTGGTCGATGATGTTCGGCTGAATGCCTTCCGTGGGCTCATCCAGGATGAGCAGCTTGGGATTGGTGAGCAGGGCACGGCCAATGGCGAGTTGCTGCTGCTGACCACCGGAGAGCATGCCGCCTTTGCGCGGAAGGAACTCTTTGAGAATCGGGAAGAGCGTGTAGATGCGCTCCAGTTCTCCATTGAGCTTCCTGCCACGGGCGATGGGGCCGATGTGAAGGTTCTCCTCCACAGTCATGTGGGGGAAGATGTCGCGGCCCTGGGGCACATAGGCCAGTCCCAGATGGGCGCGAGCTTCGGGGCGCATGCCCTTGAGCTCGGTGCCGGTGAGATTGATCTGGCCCTTTTCCGCAGCCAGGAGGCCCATGATGGATTTCAGCGTCGAGGTCTTGCCCACGCCGTTGCGGCCCATGAGGCAGAAGACGGACTTTTCCGGGATGGTGAGGTCGATGCCACGCAGGATGCGGCTGCCGCCGATGGAAGCTTGAAGACCGCTGACTTCGAGAACGTTCATGAAGGTGAGAGAGGAGGTCGTTCGGGTGGAGAGGCGTTGGCGTCAGGCGGCCTTGGACTTGCGGCCAAGGTAAACTTCAATCACGCGCTCGTTGCTCTGGACGAAGTCCACGGAGCCTTCACAGAGCACCGAGCCCTGATGAAGCACAGTCACGCGGCGGTCTTTGGAGATCTGGCGCACGAAGGTCATGTCGTGCTCGATGACGACGATGGTGTGCTTGCCGGCGAGGGAGAGGAGGAGCTCGCCGGTGCGGTGTGTTTCCTCGTCCGTCATGCCAGCGGCGGGCTCATCCACCAGGAGAAGCTTCGCGTTCTGGGCCAGGAGCATGCCGATCTCCAACCACTGCTTTTGGCCGTGGGCAAGGGCACCGGCCTTCCAATGGGCACGGTCGGTGAGGTTGATCGTCTTGAGGATGCTCTCAATGCGGTCCTTGTCCTCGGACTTGAGCCGGTAGAAGAGGCTCTTCCACACGCTACGGGATCCGCCGAGGCTGAGCAGCAGATTCTCAAAGACCGTGTGATCGGTGTACACCGTGGGGGTCTGAAACTTGCGACCGATGCCGAGACGGTAGATCTCGTACTCGTTCTTGTGCAGCAGATCGTGTGATCCCTCGAACTGGAGCGTGCCCGTGTCCGGCTTGGTGCGGCCGGTGATTAGGTCCAGAAAGGTGGTCTTGCCGGCACCGTTGGGGCCGATGACGGTGCGTAGCTCACCCTCATCCAGGTAGAAAGAGAGGTCGGTGATGGCCTTGAATCCAGAGAAGCTCTTGTTCAGGCCTTCGGCGGCGAGGAGGAAAGGTTTCTGGCTCATTCAGCGCTGGGTGAGGAGGAGGGGCTGGGAGTGGGCTTGATCGTGATGGCGGCGGATGGAATCGGCGCGGCGTCTTCGTCAGCAGCCGAGCGGGCCTTGTACTTCACGAAGGCATTGCGCAACTGGAGCGGGAGACCGACCAGACCTTTGGGCATGAAGAGCACCGCCAGGGTGAATCCGGCACCCAGGAATAGCAGCCAGTAGTCCGGCATCGCTCGAGTGGCCCAGCTTTGAAGGGAGTTGACCCCGATGGCACCGAGGATGGGACCAATCAGCGTGCCGCGACCGCCCACAGCGACCCAGACGACGGCCTCCAGAGACTTCTGAGTGGTCATCTCGCTCGGGTTGATGATGCCCACTTGGGTCACGAAAAGGGAGCCGCCAAGTGAGGCGATGATGGCGCACAGCACGAACACAAAGAGCTTGTAGTTGGCTGCCGCATACCCGGAGAAGAGCACGCGGTTCTCGCTGTCACGCACCGCCCGCTGGATGAGGCCGAACTTGGTGGTCGTAAGCCAGCGGCAACCGGCATACACGCCCAAAAGCACGATGGCGGTGACGATGAACAGAGTGCGCTTGGTGCCATCGCTCCGGATGTCGGCGCCAAGGATGAAGCGGAAGTCGGTGAAGCCGTTGTTGCCGCCCATGTTCAAGTCATTGCGGAAGAACATCAGCGCCGCACCGTAGGTCAGTGCCTGGGTGAGGATCGAGAAGTAAACTCCCTTGATGCGGGATCGGAAGGCGAGGTAACCAAAGATGAAGGCGAGGATGCCGGGAATCAGCACCACCATGAGCAGCGCGAACGGGAAGGAGTAGAAGGGCTTCCAGATGGCGGGCAACTGAGAGTGACCGAGGAACACGAGGAAGTCGGGCAGATCACTCTTGTACTGCCCCAGCTTCCCGATCATGAGCATGAGGTACATGCCCATCATGTAGCCGCCCAGGGAGAAGAAGAGCGCCTGACCAAGACTCAAGAGGCCAGTGTAGCCCCACAGCAAATCCACGGCGATGGCCAAGATGGCGTAGGAGAGGTACTTGCCCCACGTGTTGAGCGTGAAGGGGCTGATCCAACCGATGGAACTGGCCAGCGGCAGGATGACGACAAGGAGGAGGGCAAAAGCAAAGAAGATGATGCTTTCGCGGCGTTGGAAGGGGCGGTTCATCAGGATTCGAGGCTGCGGCTGCGGGTGACGAAAATGCCCTGCGGTCTCCACTGCAGGAACAGGATGATGGTGCCCAGCACGAGGATCTTCCCGAGCACCGGGTTGCCGAGGATCTGCTGGAGAGACTGGTCAACGACCCCGATACCGAGGGCGCTGATGACGGTGCCGATCATGTTGCCGACGCCGCCCACGACCACCGTCATGAAGGAGTCCACGATGTAGTTCTGACCGGTGTAGGGGCCGACGTTGTCGATCTGGGAGATGAACGCGCCCGCAAGACCGGCCAGACCGCTGCCGAAGCCGAAGGTAAGCATGTTTACACGCTCGGTGCGCACGCCCATGCAGGCCGCCATGTCGCGGTTTTGCATCACGGATCGGATCAGGAGGCCCAGCGGCGTTTTGTTCAACACGGCCCAAGTGAGCACGATGATGATGATCGCGAACCCAATCACAAAGAGGCGGTTCCAGTTGAAGGCGATGTCATTCACCACCCAGCTTCCGGACAGCCACACAGGGCTCTCCAGGGCCACGTTCTGCGGGCCGAAGACGAGGCGCAGCAACTGCTGCATGACGATGGAAACACCCCAGGTGGCCAGCAGGGACTCCAGCGGGCGCTTGTAGAGGAAGCGGATGATACCGCGCTCCAGGGCAATGCCCACGAGGGCTGCCATGAGGAAACTACAGGGCAGGGCAACGAGGAAATACACGCTGAACGTGGCCCCTGTGGCATGCATGCCGGGAATGGTAAAGGTCAGCGAACTCTGGCTGAAAGGCGCGAGCGTGAGCCCGGCACCGAAGATGCACTGCACCACATACGTCGTATAGGCACCGACGACGAGCAACTCACCGTGGGCCATGTTGATCACGCCCATGAGGCCGAAGGTGATGGCCAGGCCGATGGCGACCACGAGCAAGATGGAACCGGTGGAAAGGCCGCGGAACATGGTGCCGGCGGTGTTTACCACCTTCACGTGAGAGGCGATTTTCTCCAGTGCGGCAGTGGCGGCGGCGGCCACGTCCTTTTTGCCTTCCTTCGTGGCTTCAGAGGCAAGAGTCTTAAGGGCATCCTGGCTGGGGATGGAGCCGATGTTGCCCAAGGTGGTGCAGGCCTTGATGCGTTCGGCATCATCGGGCGACTTGAGCTGGGTCAGAGCGATGGATTGCTCGAGCGCCTTCTGCACTTCCTTGTGAGTCTCCACCTTTTGGCGTTCGAGAAGAGCGGGCAGTTTTTCGAGGTTCAACTCCAGGCCCACATCGCTGACGGCGCGAAGGCGGATCTTGAGATCGGGGTTGGAGAGGGCCGCCATGTCCGTGAGGTCCTTCATTGCACGGCGGATGTTAGAGTCCGTCTCTGCACCGCTGACCTCGGCCGGATCAATCAAGATGGGTTTGCCCTCAGCATCTTTGAAAGGGGATTTGTCGAGCAGGAGCAGCGCTGCCTGTTTGCCATCGGCATCTTTCTCACCGGTCAGGGTCACCGGGGTGATCTTGCCCTCGTCGTCCTCGTGAAGGTAGATGCCGCCTTCTTTCCAAAGTGTCAGGAGCTCTGCCGCGATCGGGCCCGCATCAGCTGGGATTTTGCGGATGGCCGCCACTTGCTCGGCGCTTTCTTGTTTCGTGAGTGCCTCCACCACCGCGGCTCGTACCGTGGCCTCAGAGGGGGCGGGGCCGTCTGCCGCCAGTGCGCTGGTCCTCATCAATGAGGCCAGGCCCAGTACGAGCAGGGCACAAGTAAAAGTGTTTCGCAAAAGCATGATTAGACGCCCCTCGAAAGCAGCGTCCGTGCCAGATTTAGGAGATGGCTGGGATAAAATTCAGCGCAGCCTCATTGGAGGATTAGGATTGAACGGAATTAACAGAATTAACGGAATTGGGGTTTTGGAGCAGTGGAGTTCAAGATGGGTTTGAGCCCTTCACGCGAGATGCGAGTCTCGAGTCCCGGAGGTACTCTGGAGTGTAGCCGGTGGTGAAGGCCTGTAATCAGGCCGGGAACCACCGGACGACGGGGCATTAGATCATTCCGTCCCGGATGGGACGGCGGACAGCGAGGCGTCGAGTCGTTGATCGGGCCCAACAGATGCGGCGCATGATCCGGCGTCCCATCCGGGACGCATTCAATGAAGAGACGCAATGTCCGGTGGTTGTCACCACCGGCTACTCTCCGCCGTCCCTCCGGGACGAGTTGCCCACCGTTTGTTCGAGGCGTAGGTGGCGGTCCCGGTTGTTGGTTGTTGCTGCGGTAGCGGTGTGAAAATCACCTGACCCATCAGTCAAAACCCAATTCTGTAAATTCCGTTAATTCTGTCTAAAAAATCAGTCTCTGTGCCCTCTGTGTCTCTGTGGTTTATTCCACATTCACTCAGTCCCTCACTCCGCTTTCGCCAGCGCCTGCTTCATCCGCTCGATGATGACTTCCGCAGGCTCCAGACCCACGGAGACGCGGATCAGGGAGCGGTCCACACCGCAGGCTTCCGCCCAGTCGAGCTCATCATAGTGAGCCAGCAGGGTGTAGGGGCACACGAGGGTGTAATTGGTGCCGAGGCTGGGGCCTTTGCAGAACTCCATGGCATCGTACACGGCGGGGGCCTTCGAGGGATCCTTGAGGACAAAGGAGAGGAGGCAGCCGTGGCCGCCATCTTCACGCTGGAGATGATCGTAGATCCCGCTTTCATCGACCAGGCTGTGGTAAACCTTGGCGACTGCAGGGTGCTCAGAAAGGTATTCGAAGAGGGCCACGCCATTGCGGCTTACGGTCTTCACCCGGTCCACGTAGTCACGGGAGTTCTCCTCCAGTACCACGGCATCGCCGCGCCAGAGTTCGTGATCGGCGTGCTTTTGCAGAAACTCGGCAAACTCGTCGTGGAAAGGGGAGTCGCTGTTGAGGATGACGGATCCCGCCAGAACGTCGCCCACGCCGGAGAAGGCCTTGGTGAGACTGGTGGTGACCACGTCGGCGATGAGGAAGGCGTCCACATTGACGTTGGTGGCGACGGTGTCATCCACCACGATGGGCACGTCCTTCTCCTCGAGGAACAGCATCTCACTCACGCGGCGCAGGTCCACGGTCTTGAGCTGCGGGTTGCTGGGGACCTCGGCAAAGATGCCCGCCAGAGGTTCGGCCTTGATGATGTCGCGAAGCTTTTCGTAGTCCGCCTCCTCCGTGAAAGGCAGGAAGTGCGCCCCGGTGCCGAACTTTTCCTGAAGCTTCAGCACATCCACATAGGGAAAGTCGAGCTGCACCGTGCGACGCTCCGGCAGCAGGGTGGTGAGCATGCGATGCACAGCATAGTTTGCAGCCATGCCGGAGGGGAAGAGGAACACGTCCTCCGGACGTTGCCCCGTGATCTCCGCCAGGCGCTCCTTGATGGCTTGATTGGCTCGAGCTCCTGCTTCAGCGGTGTACTGCTGGCAACCGGTGCCGGTGGCAAACTCCGCCTGACGGATGCTCACGACCTCTCCGGCGAAGCGCCAGAAGTGGCGGGCCACATCGTAGGCGGCTCCGGGGAAAAAGGTCACGCCGAGGTCTTCTGGCCCGTACTCCATTGTCCGTGCGGCATCCACCCGATGGCGGCGCAGGTAGCTGGCGCAGCGCTCTGCGTGCACGAGGCGCGGGAAGACCAGAACCCGCTCGCCCGGGCGGGCTTGTTCCTTCTCGACCTGCTCAAACAGCGCTGCGATGGCGGGCGGCACAAAGAAGCGGGGATACCCGCTACGGAACTGACCCACCACGGCCGGATCCTTCTCCTCATACCCGATCACATGCGACCAGAGCGGCAGGCAAACCGAGATGCCATACGGCGTGGGCGGAATGGGCGAGCCGAGGTCTTCGGGTTTGCAGAGGGGATCGGTCAGGAGGTTGCGCACGTTGAAAAATGCTGAATTAGGAATGCTGAATTAGGAATGCCGGGACTGTGGGCTGCTTAACCCAGCGCCTGCTCGACATCCGACCAGAGGTCCTCGATGTGCTCGATGCCCACGGAGAAGCGAACGACGCCGTCGGTGATGCCCACGGACTCGCGGACCTCGCGGGGAATGCTGGCGTGGGTCATGCTGGCGGGGTGGCAGATGAGGCTCTCGATGCCGCCGAGGCTTTCCGCTTTGGTGAAATAACGGGAGCGCTGCATGAAGGCCATGGTCTCCTCCAGGTTCAGCCCCAGATCGGCGGTGATGATGCCGCTGCCCCCGCGCATTTGCTTCTTGGCCAGCTCATACTGCGGGTGAGAGGGGAGGAAGGGGTAGCGCACCCAGCGGATGCCGCTGCGCTGCTCCAGCCGCTCCGCGAAAGTGAGTGCGTTGGAGTTGTGCCGCTCCATGCGGATGGCTTCGGTCTTGAGGCCACGGGAGGTGAGCCAGGCGTCGAACGGGGACGGCTGCAGGCCTAGGGCCTTCTGGGCAAAGATCATCTTGTCCTGCCACTCATCGCTATTGGTGCAGACGGCACCGCCGAGGGCGTCAGAGTGGCCGTTGGAGTACTTGGTGGTGCTGAGCAGGGAGAGCGTGGCCCCCAGGGCGATGGGCTGCTGCACGTAGCTGGAGGCAAAGGTGTTGTCCACCAGCACCGGGGCGTTCACGCCCTTGGCCACCTCGCTGATGGCGGCGATGTCCAGCACCTTGAGCATGGGGTTGGTGGGGGACTCGATCCACACCAGCGCCGGCTTGAGCTCGGTGATCTTGCTGTAGTTGGCCGGATCGCTCAGGTCGAAGTAGCAGGGCTTCACGCCAAACTTCTCGAACACCCGGGCGAAGAGACGGTAGGTGCAGCCATAGACGTTCTCCTCCAGCACCACGACGTCGCCCGACTTCAGCGTGGAGACGACGGCGGTGATGGCGGACACGCCGCTCGCGAAGACGCAGGCGTGGCGGCAGCCTTCCAACGCGGCGAGGGTCTGCTGCAGGTTCCGGAAGTTCGGGTTGCCGGAGCGGGTGTAGTCAAAGCCGCCCTCATTGCCGTACTCAAATGTGCTGGTGAGGTACACCGGCGGGATGACCGCACCCGTTTGATCCCGCCAGTCGTGGCCAACATGGATGGCGGCGGTTTCAAACTGTTGAGAGGGTGAACCGGAGGGAGAGGATGGCGAGGACTGGGACACGGGAGGCGGACACTGGCACAGGGGGATACGAAGTGCAACCAGTGGACAGATGTCCGCCAAACGGGGGCTGGTGGGCTATTTCCCCTTCAGATGTTTGTCAAAAAACGCCAGCACCAGCGGGCGAAGGTCCTTCTGCTTGGGCTGGAGGTGGAAGGTGTGCGGCGCCCCCTCGATGATCTCGATCTGGTGTTCCACGCCGACCTTCTCCAGCGCCCGGGCGAAGAGGCGGGACTGCTCCACATCCACCGTGGTATCGGCCGTGCCGTGCAGGATGAGGAAGGGCGGGTCGTTCTTGTCCAGGTACGTGGTCACGGAGAACTGCTTGTACAGCTCCGGTGCCTGAGCGCGGGACTTGCGCAGGGCGGCGACGTCTTTCCAGGACAGGAATTCAATGGGCCCGTACAGATCCACGGCGCACTTGATGTCGCAAGGGAACTCACCGTACGGCCCCTTGGGATCGAGCCCGTCTTTGGCCTGGGTGACTGCCAGCATGGAGGTGAGGTGGCCTCCGGCGGATCCTCCGATGGCCCCGATGCGCTTGGGATCAATGTGGAGGCGCTCTGCGTTCTTGTGGAGCCAGCGCACGGCCGTTTTGCAGTCGTGCAGGTTCTGCGGCCAGCAGATCTGATCCGGCGGGCTCTTGGGATCGTGGAGTTTGTAGTCGATGCTCAGGGCCACGTAGCCGTGGGTGGCCAGGGTGTTGCCGATGTTCTCCTCACGGGCGGCGTTTTTCACTCCGCCGGTCCAGCCGCCGCCGTGGATGATAACCACTGCGGGGTAGAGCGTGCCGGATGGGGGAGGGGTGGCAGGCTGGTAGAGATCCGCCTTCTCCTTCCGGTCGGGTTCAAGGTAGGTGATGTCTTTATCCAGCGTCACGCCGGGGGCGGCCTTCTGGGCATGAAGAGGGCCCGCCAGAGCGGCAGTGAGGAGGATCGACGCAAGAACAGAGGTTGAGGAGAGTTTCATGTATCTGATGATGAAAGAGAACGGGAACTTGGAGCCAACCAACACACGGGTGTGGGGATCAGAGAAAACTGACCTGTCACGCCGGTCCTTTCACCGGGTGATGATGGGGGCCGGGCTGGCGGTGGGGCTGGGGACGAGTTCCGCTCGCGCTGCCACTGGGGCGGGGCGCATCAAGATTGGCCAGATCGGTACCAAGCATGCTCACGCCGGAGGCCAGTTGGCGGCGGTGCGGTCCTGTGCTGACTTTGAAGTGGTGGGGGTGGTGGAGCCGGATGAGGCGCAGCGGCTCAAGGTCAAAGACTACCCGGACTATGCCGGGCTCCCGTGGCTGACGGAGGAGCAACTCTTCAACACCCCCGGCCTGCAAGCGGTGGCGGTGGAGACGGATGTAGCCGGGCTGCTGGATGCAGCCGAGAAGGTGGTGAAGGCCGGGCTGCACCTGCATCTGGACAAGCCTGCGGGCGAATCCCTCACGCAGTTCCAGCGCATTCTGGAGACGGCCACCCAGCACAAGAAGCTCGTGAAGATGGGCTATATGTTCCGGTACAATCCCGCCTTTCAACTCATGATCCAGGCGGTGTGCGAAGGCTGGCTCGGGCGGGTCTTCGCCATCCATGCCGAGATGAGCAAGCTCCTCAGCGATGGCGAGCGTCAGGGGCTGGTACAGTACAAGGGGGGCTCCATGTTTGAACTGGGCTGTCACCTCATCGATTCCGTGGTGCGAGTCCTGGGCAAGCCGGAGGCGGTGATGCCGCATGTGCGCAAGACGCGCTCAGACAACTGGCCGGACAACATGCTGGCCGTGCTGGAGTACAAGGAAGCCACCGTGAGCCTGCGCAGCAGCATGGTGGAGGTGGATGGCGGCTTCCGCCGTCAGTTTGTGGTCTGCGGCGAGTACGGCACGGTGGAGATCCGCCCTCTGGAGCCCGCTGGCATGATCCTCACTCTCGACCGCCCACGTGGTCCCTACAAAAAAGGCCGCCAGGAAGTGAAGTTTGAAAAAGCCCCGCGCTATCTGGCGGACTGGGTGGACTTCGCCAAAGCCATCCGCGGCGAGGTGAAATGGGAGTTCACTGCGGAGCACGATATGATCGTGCAAGAGACGGTGTTGAGGGCGGCGGGGTTGGTTGGGTAATTTCAATTAACCACAGAGGCACAGAGAACACAGAGGAATGAAACTGAGGTTTAGACAGAGTTAACAGAATTTACGGAATTAGATTTAGCTTCGGACTAACGTGTTAGAGCACCCTGGTCCGAAGCTTGAACCTCAATTTTGTTAATTCCGTTAATTCTGTCTAAAAAGTCATTCCTCTGTGTTCTCTGTGCCTCTGTGGTTAAACTCATTCTCATTTTGCCTTCGGCGCTTGCAGTAACAACTTCTCCAGCGCTGCCTCCACGGCGCGATCGCTCAGCACGCCGTCTTTGTTTTTCTTCTTGAGGAGATAGGCCTGGCGGCTGTCGGGTTGGGTTTCCCAGGTGAAGGTCATGTCGGGCTTCAGGGCCATGTGGCCCTGGTCTTGGATGTCCCAGAACTCGCCTGGACCACGCACGGCGTAGAGCACGCTGGCCAGATCTGCCACGTGGCGGTTCCTCAGCTTGCCGCTGAAGTAGAGCTCGTAGGCCACCCGCACGGGGTGATCTGCCGGCACGTTGCGAAGGCATTCCCCCACGGCCACGCCGCTCGGTACGGAGCAGACTTCCCGGCCGGCAAACACCAGATCGCCGGGCCAGTTCTGGATCGCGTACAAGGTGGCGGGGGCGTCATAGGTGAAGTTGACGTTGCCGAGTTTCAGGTCGTCCCGCGCTGGCGTGCCGATGAAATTACCTCCCATGCACACCCACGTGCGGACTTTCTGCTTCACGAGGTCGAGGCCGCTGGGCTTTCCGTCTTGGGCAGGGGCCTTGAGGAGGTTGGCGACATTGGTCAGGTAGCCGACGGTCACCAGCACCACGGACTGGTCAGGCTGCGCCTCCAGGATTTGGCGATACACGTGGAGCGCATCGGGTGCGGCATCGCTGGATTTCACGTCATGGGGGAAGCGTTCGGCCACGCCCTTGGTGTACACGGACTTGCGGAGCACACCCTTTCCTTTGACGGTGCCAAGCGGCACGTCTGGGCGACCATAGTAGGTGTTGATGGCATCGATGGTCGGCACGGCCCAGGGATCCAGAGTGCTGCACAGCATGGCCAGGATCTCGCATTCCCCATTGTCCGCCAGGGCATGCAGCACGCCCAGAGCACCGGCGTCATCGCAGTCGGTGTGCATGTCCGTGTCGAAGATGATCTTCACTGGGCCAGCGGATTTGGCTGCATCGACCTTGGCAGGGACGGTGGGCGCGGCGGGTGCTGAGGGCTTGGCTGGAGCTTTCTTCAGCATCTGTTGCACGCGCTCGTTTTCCTTTTGCAAGGCAGCGGCTGGAATGGGCAGGGGCTGGAAATCGATCCGAGTGAGCTTTTCATCTTTGGGCACGGTGCGGAGGCGCAGATGGCGGAACCACACGTCGGCTCCGTGGTCCTGCAGCTTGATCCGGCCACCGCGGGCATTGAGGTTGGCTCCGCGAATCCGCAACAACTCCACCTGCGGCGCCCACTTGGGGTCGGTGTAGTCGAAGTCCAGGACGAGGTCGCCATTCAGCCAGTGCTGGATCACGTTGCCCTGGCAGAGGACGCGGCCCTCATTCCACTCGCCCAAGGGACGTGTGGCGTCCTTGTTCGGGGCCATGCAGAAGAAGAGGGAGGCGGCGCTCTGCCGGGGATTCTCCCCGTAGGGACTGTTTGCGTTGTCCAGCACCTGATACTCGTACTGGCCTGGGCGGTAGTACACGCCGCTGTTGCACCCTTTGGAGACCTTCCACTCAAAGCGGAGCTCGAAGTCGTTTGGCACCGTGCTGGCGGTATAGGCCAAGTCGCCGCCCTTGGCCTTGCGGTAGAAGGTGCCATCCTCCTCGATCACCCAGTTGCCTTTTTGCTCCCAGCCCTGGAAGGTCTGGCCATCAGAGAGGGGCTTGAACCCCAGCTTTTGTTCTTGATCGGAGAGCGTGGGGCCCGCGTGGAGCAGGGAGGTGCAGAGCAGCGCCAGCAGGGGACCGAGGCAGCGGGTGAGGGGTGTGGAATTCATGGTGCGATGCAGATAAAACGCAAAAAAGTTGGACGACTACGGACGGGAAGCGTATTCTCCATCATCAGACGGAGCCCATGAAGTGCTCCAGATACCCTCCGGCCAATGATCCGGAATTGTGCGATAGTTAGTTATGGAAAGTGATATTCTCGAATTGCTCGGAAGGTCCGAGTATGTGCCCGCTAATGTACCCGGCCTGCTGGCCGCCCTCGATTGGGCTCCCAATCGTCAACAGGAGTTGCAGGCCTTCTTGCAGGAACTGGAAACGCAGGGCCGCGTGGTCCGCACCAAGGGCAACCGCTACATCCTCGCGGATGAGGCCGATCTGGTGGCGGGAGTCATCCAGATCACCCGCAGTGGCAAGGGCTTCCTGCTGCCCTCGGCAGCAGGGGTGCATGAAATCGTGATCCCGGAGAGTGCCACCGGTACCGCCATGCATGGCGACCGGGTGCTGGTGCGTCGGGAGGTGAAGCCGCAAGGCTACAGCAAGGTCCGGCCTGAGGAAACGACAGGTACAGTGATCCGAATTTTGGAACGCAAGCGGTCCACCATCGTGGGCACGCTGCAGAAGGGGAAACAATTCCTCTACGTGGTGCCGGATGACCCGCGCCTGCCGCGCGACATCTTTGTGCCGCCGCCCAAGGATGTGGGGCGTCGTCCCAATGTGGGCGACAAGGTGGTGGTGGAGATGGTGCAGTGGGAATCCCGCCACACCAACCCCGAAGGCGAGATCGTGGAAGTACTGGGCCCGCCGGATGAGGAGGGCGTGGACATGCTCTCCGTGCTGCGGCACTACGACCTGCCTCTGCGCTTCCCCAAAGAGGTGCTAGACGAGGCCAACACCATAGCCAAGTCCCGGCCGGACAACCAACCCTCTCCTGACGAAGTCGCGGATCGGGTGGACTGCCGTGAACACCTGGTGGTGACGATTGACCCGGATGACGCCAAGGACTTCGACGATGCCATCTGCCTCAAGCGCGAGGGCAAGGACCGCTGGCGCTTGTGGGTGCACATCGCGGATGTGTCCCACTACGTGAAGCCCGGCGGGGAACTGGACAAGGAAGCTCGCAAGCGGGGCAACTCCACGTACCTGGTGGATCGCGTGATCCCGATGCTGCCTGAGGCTCTGAGCAATGAACTGTGCTCATTGAAGCCGGGTCTGGACCGCCTGACCAAGTGTGTTGAATTCCTGCTCAATCCCGAGGGGCGCGTGCTGGAGACGAAGTTCTATCCTGCCGTCATTCACTCCAAGCGACGCTTCACCTACCGGGAAGCGCTGGCGGTGATCGAGAACGGCGCCAAGAAGGACGATGCCATTGAGCGCATGATCCTGGATGCTCACGAGATGGCTCAGGCCATCCGTCGCGCCCGCTTCAAGGCTGGCTCGCTGGACATGGATTTTCCGGAGTCAAAGATCCGCCTGGATGAAGAGGGCAAGGTGGCCCGCATCGAGAAGATCGATAACGACGTCTCCCACCAGCTCATCGAGGAGTACATGCTCCTTGCCAATGAAGCGGTGGCCTCACGCCTCATGCACCTGAACCGTCCTGCGGTGTACCGTGTGCACGAGCCGCCCAAGGAGAAAAAGCTCAAGGACTACCGCGAGGATGTGCTGGCTCACAAGGTGGAGTGCGGCAATCTGACCAAGCGCTCCGAGGTGCAAAAGCTCCTGGAACTGCTGGGCACCCTGCCGATTGGCGCGGCGCTCAAGATAGGGTTCCTGCGCTCCATGATGAGAGCGCGTTATGCCATGGAACCGCTGGGTCACTATGGCCTGAACAAGGCCAAGTACACCCATTTCACCTCGCCCATCCGCCGCTATGCGGACCTGGTGGTGCACCGGGTGCTGTTTGAGAATCAGGCTATCCAGGCTTCGCGGATCCAGGAAATTGCGGATCACATCACCGCCACGGAGCGAAACTCTTCGGACGCGGAGCGCGACAGCAAGGATGTGAAACTCTACGCCTATCTGAAGGCGCAGATCAAGTCTGGCAAACTCGTGACTTACCCAGGTCTGGTGACTGATGTAAGGAACTTTGGGTTCTTTGTGGATGTAAGTGACCTGGGCCTGAGCGGCATGGTGCACCTGTCCTCCGTGCCGGATGACTTCTTCACCTTTGATCCCGTGCTGGCTCGCCTTGTGGGTCGTCACAGTGGCAGGATCATCCGTCTGGGTGACAAACTGCCTGTGCAGGTCTATCGGGTGGATGACTTCAAGAAACAGGTGGACTTCCGCATCGCGTCCGAGCGGCCGGAACCTGTTCAGAATCGCGAAGGCGAGCGTGAACGTGACCGAGGTGGCTGGCGCCCAAGTCGCGGCGAGCCATTTCGTTCAGGTCCGAAGGTCGGCCGCAAGGATGACTTCCGTGACCGCGATCGCGGCAAGGGCAAAGGCAAAGAGAGCTGGTCCAAGGACAAGGCCAAGGGTGGGGCGAAGGAGTTCGTTCCGGCCGGACGTGCAGAACGAACGACTGAGCAACCCGCCAAGCCGTTCTGGCAGGGGCGATTCGACTCTAAACCTGGTTCCCAAGACAAGTCTGTAACCAAGCCGGGTACGAAGTCTGACAAGAAACGTCGCCGGGAGAAGGATCGCGATTGGGAGGTCATCAAGCCTCAAGGCAAGAACACCTCGAAAGAGCTGGGACCGAGGAAAAACGTGGCGGAACCCCATGCCCGGCCAGAGCTGGCTCCCATGGCCCAACCACCGGGCAAGCCCAAGTTCATCAAGAAGGACAAGGCCAAGCCTGCTCCTCAAGTGCAGCCCATGCCCCAGGAGAGGTCCAAGGACAAACCAAAGCGCGCTCCCCGCAAGGCTCCGCATGCTAGTTCAGGTGCTCCAGGCGCGGATGCCAGCGACAAGTCGGCGAAGAAGTCGAAGCCAGACAAAGTGGTGATCGTCAAGCGCAAGCGGTAGCGCAGATTGTGGGAGTTCTCACACAAAGGCACTAAGGCACAAAGGATTGTAGAAGAGCCGTCCCGGCTCTTGGTTGGCGGTTGCGC
>NZ_BATR01000101.1 GCF_000739655.1 Verrucomicrobium sp. BvORR106
CATCAGCGGGAACACCACCACCTTCCACTATGGTGCGGTGGGGCCAAACGGTCTTGGCTGGGATGACCCCATCCAGCAGGTCAATGCCCTGGGCAAGAGCCGCTACTTCACCTATGATGACGACACCCGGGTCATGAAGTCCATGACCGATGAGCGGGGCACGCTGACCAGCTACACGATTCAAGCTGGCACCGGGCTGCGGACCAAGGAAACCATCAGCAAGGGTGTCTCGACCCTGAAGGTCACTGACTTCGACTACGGTGCCGGCGGCTTTGCCGGGTTCCTGGCCAAGACCACGGTGCAAAGCACCACCGCCACCGGGGGCGATCTGATCACGGAGTACACCCCCGATGCCAATGGCCGGGTCCAGAAGGAGGCCGTTACGGCCGGAGGGGGTGTTGAGCTGGTCACGAGTTACGTCTATACCGGCAACGGCAGCAAAAGATCCGTCACCGATCCTCGCGGCCAAAGCATCAGCTTCCTATATCACCCTCAAAGTCTACGAGTTGTCAAGGCTACCAATGCCGACAGCACGTACCGTCAGTTCAGCTATGACGCTCACGGAAACATGGTGTCGGAAAGGGCCGAAAGCGGGCTCACGACCACGCACGAGTATGACTCCTTGAACCGGCGCAGGAAGTCCACCTCCATGGTGGACGGCCTCAATCTGGTTCGTGAAACCACCTACACGGCGCTGAACTTGCCGCATACGGAGACCGATCCGCGCGGCACGGTCACCACCCACACCTATGACGGCATCGGCCGACGCCTCACCACCACGGTGGGCAGCGGTGGGGACGCCCAGACCACGACCTACACCTACGGGACCAACAGCGGGGGCAGCGTCTTTGACGTGAGCGGGTTCAAGCCCACCACCATCACTGATCCGCGCGGCAAGGTGACCGCCATCACCTATGACGATCTCTACCGGCCCACGATCAAGCAGATGCCGGAGGGCAACACCGTCACCACCACCTATGACGACGCGGGCAACCCAGAGGAGGTCAAGGACGCACTCAATCGCATCACCAAGACCACCTTTGACGGCCTGAACCGCCCCACCAAGGTGGAATATCCCGATGCCACCACCCGGCATTCCTTCTACACACCCTCCGGTCTGGTCTGGAAGGTGGTGGATGAGCTGGGCCGTGAAACCCTCACCCAGTACGACCGGGCCGGTCGCGCTGTGGAGGTGACGCTGCCTGAGGTCAACGGGGTCAGCCCGGTGACCAAGACCGCCTATGACGCCAATGGCAATGTCATTGCCGTGCAGGATCCCCTGGGGAACATCGTCACCACGGTCTATGACAACCGGAACCGTCCCACCAAGGTGACCTCCCCGTACATCTGGGATGCCCTGGCGGGCCAGTGGTCCCGGCCGGAGGTGAACACCACCTATGACGCCGGAGGCAACGTGCTCACGGTCACCGATCCCCTGGGCAAGGTCACCACCAAGACCTACAACAACGCCGGCTGGATGTTGACCGTGCGAAATGCGTTGAATCAGATCTCCACCATGACCTATGACCGCAACGGCAACGTCAAGACGGTGACCGATGCGCTCAACCGGGTGGTGACCAACACCTACGACATCCACAACCGTCTCATCGAGACGGAAGATGCCGAGGAGCAGATCACCACCTTTGGTTACGACAAGAACGGCAACCGGACCTCGGTGACCGATCCGCGGGGCAAGGTGACCACGTTCACCTATGACGACCTCAATCGGCTCCTCAAAGAAACCTTCCAGGAGGGCGTGTGGACCGAGCGTCATTACGATGCGGTTCGTGAAACCTTCCGGGAAGACAGTGCCGGGCGGGAGTTCACCTTTGGCTATGACCTGCGCGACCGGCTCACCACCACGACCTGGACAGTGGGCGGCAGCCCGGTGGTGCGCACCCGGGTCTATGATACCGCGGGCCGTCTCACTGATGTGACCGAGACGGGTCGTCCCGAGGCCACAGTGGGCTACACCTATGATGCCCTTGACCGGGTGGCCACCGAAACCTCTCAGGGCCTCACACATACTTACACCTATGACCTGGGCGGGCGACGGACCGGGAGCGCGCTGGGCACGGGCAAGACCATTGCCACCACCTACGACAGCCAGGGCAAACCGCTCACGGTGACCGAGGGCGGGCGCACCACGGTCTATCATTATGACCTGGCCAGCCGGGCGGTGGCCCAGACCCAGCCCAACGGGTTATGGCAGTACAACTCGTATGACGACCTAGGCCGTCTGGAATCGCGCCAGACCTACACCAGCGCCGATGCCCTACAGGCCCAGTTCCTGTGGACTTATGACGCGGTGGGCAATGTCACCGTGCAGTCAGAGCGCTGGCCTGGGGAAGGCACCCGTGGCGCGGGCTGGCGCAGCACCGTCATGGTGTATGACGCCACCAACCGGCTCACGGGTGAGGCCATGGCCCAGCCGGGTTCCCCGGTGATCACCACCGGTTATGCCTATGACACCGGCAGCAACCGCAGCGTCAAGCTGGTGAGCACAGACGGCACCCTCACCACCCAGACGCTCTACACCTACAACGACTTCAACCAGCTCACGGACTGGTCCGAGGAAGATGGCTTGGGGCAGTGACCCGCGAGGCGGACTTGACCTATGATC
>NZ_BATR01000100.1 GCF_000739655.1 Verrucomicrobium sp. BvORR106
TCCACCATCACCTTCAACAAGGTTGGAGGCAATGCTCTGACCAAGCAGGGGGTGGCGCTGGACATCATTCGCAATGCCCTCACCCTATCCACTGCGCTCAATGTCAATGTGGTGGATGCTGCCGGAAGCCTGCAGCTCGACGGAGCCATCGGGGCGGGCACCCTGACCAAGACTGGCGCGGGCACGTTGCTGATCACGGGGACTGCAAACAATGCGCTCAACCTGCTGAATGCACAGCAGGGGACGGTGGTGCTTGCGAAGAGCAGTTCGACGTTGGTTCGGGCTGTCACCGGGGCGTTGAATGTCGGAGGGGCGACTGCGGTTGACACGGCGACGGTCCAGATTGGTGGATCCTATGCAGGACTGGGCAGTACGCACCTCCCGAACTTTCGCGATCAAATCACGGCTGCGACCATCGTGACGCTCAACGCTTTTGGGACCCTGGATCTGAACGGAAACAGTGAAAGCATCGGACAATTGCTTGGAACAGGGAAAGTGAGGAACTCGAAGGTGGGCACCACCTCCGTAATTGCCGTCGGGGAGTCTGTTGTTGCAAACACGACATTCGGCGGGCTCATCGAGGACGGCGACGGAACTGTCTCCATTCGGAAGACCGGGGGTGTGACGTTGACGCTCACTGGAGAGAACACCTTCACGGGTGACTTGGTTGTCTTGAGCGGCACGTTGGCACTGGGGGGGACCTCGGGATCTGTGGACACGCAACTGATCAGGATGGTGCGCGGATCCCTGCTTCTGGACAACACCACCGCCAACAACAATGACAGGATCAGCGACACGGCTACGGTCTCGCTGGCCCAAGGGTTTGGCAGCAACGGTCTCGTGATGCGTCGCAACAACGTTGCTGGAGTGAATACTCATGAAGAGATCGGTGCCCTTTCAGTGCAGAACGGACACAATGTTGTGAGGTTCGACCATTCGGCGGGGGGGAATGCGACCTCCATCCTGGCCAATGTTCTGACACTGGAGATGAACAACTACACCCGTAGCGTGGGGGGCACTGTGGCATTCGCGGAAATGGCCACCGCCGAAGCCCCTACTGGGTACAGTTACTTCAGCGCCACCGCCCCGTCTTCGGCGCAAACGCTGACCAAGATCATCCTGAACAATCTGCCAAGTCAGTGGCTGGTGGGGGGCGATGGATCGACCGGATACAATCGCAAGGTGCTCATCGGTGCCTTTGGCAACGTGTCGGAAAATACGGTTCTCAACCGGTTCGGCAACCGCTTGATGACGGTGGAAACCATCGACAACGTGAACTACGTTCGCCCATTGGACAGCACGGAGTTTCGAGAGCTTGGCAGCGGTGCGACGACAAAGGTGATCGCCTCAAGCAACCTTGCTGGTGGCACACTCACCATCAACCCGGATGACAACGTCAAGGTGACCGGTGTCAGTGGTACGGCTGTGATCCCGTTGACCATTCGAGTGGGGCCTGCAAACAACGCGCTGGCAGGGCACCTGGCTTTCAACTCTTTGTGGGTGGAAGCGCCGTCCAGCGCCACGGTCGCCGCCAGTGTCAGCATTCGGATTGCCGACTTTAACGTGGTACATCTGGGCGACTATGAAGGGGATGACCTGCATTCAGAGGTAACGGGAGGTTCTGGAACACTGTTCTTCAACGGCGGCAGGCTCAACGCTGGCGGCTCCGGTCTCTACGGCGGTGCTCTCATTCGTGGAGGGACCTTGGACTTTGGGAGCCGGGAGGCGATCATCTACATCGATGTTACAAATTCCGCCACCTTTTACACCACGATCACTGGCACGGGGGGAGTGACGAAAACAGGGGGCGGGCAAGCTCACTTCTATGGATGGAACAATTACAGCGGCATCACGACTCATGCCTTGAACGAACTGTGGGTCTACACGGACACTGCTCTTGGGAAGGGGGGCGTGGGCAACGAAGTGATTAACTACGCAACCTTCCTGATCATGAATGGCATCAATATCGGCTCTATGACCGATGAGACTTTGCGCAAAGACATGCTCTTTCGTGCAGGCGTTTTCTATAGCGCCGGTGGCAAGGCCAATTCCTGGAACGGTGATGTCTACTTGGACAATGCCTTGGAATCTGGAGAATACGGTCAGGTGCTGACATTCACGGTTCGTGCGAACGCGGCCATGGTCATCAATGGAAACATTACGGGAACTGGTGCGACCAATCCGGCTCTCAATACTGGGTTGGATTCAGGGCGTGGGTTCACCATTCAGAATGATCAGACGTCGGTTACCAGTGTGCGGGGGGTAAATGGCAATCTGGTGATCAACGGCGAACTGGCAGATATCGACGGAAGAGCGGCTCTGAATTCCAGTGAAAAGCTGCTGATAAGCATCGCGGGCTACACTGCGGCGACAGCTTCCAACAAGACCATGACCCACAACAAGTTCAATGTGTTCTTTGAAGATGCTACAAACAGCAATGCCAGCCTGGGCATTACTTCGGGATATGTGCACTTCAACAAGGGTTTGGGAGTGGATGGCACAACCTTCAACCGTACGATTATCCGCCAAAATGACGGCACAACTGAGATGGACCGGGCTGGCAATATCAGCGCCATTCTGCTGGGTTCAGATGGTGCTGCCTTCCGGACGGGTGCGTTCGTTTACGGGAATACGAATGCGGCATATTCATCCAATTCGGCGCTGTTGATTGGTGGAGAGAATACCTCAGGCACCGTCCACTTTGGAAATAGCAATGGGTCAACCACCTTCACCTTCAGCCTGAACATCAGCCCGACCAACAAGGCGAAGGCGACAACCTGGACCAACGTGGTGGCGACGAAGCTGCCAACGGCAAGCAGCGCGCAAAATACCCGGGTAATTGCAATCGACACGAGCAACATAGTCGTCGGGATGATTGTCACGGGTACTGGTGTGCCTGCCGGGACCCAGGTGCTGTCTGTGCAAGCCGGAACGATAACACTGAATCAGGCGTTGACCGGAACAGGTGTGACAACCTCCACCTCGCTCTCCTTTGCCAGCCCGGTTAGCACGATTCAGCTTGCCGATGTGACGAATCTACAGGTCGGCATGGGCATCAGCGGCACAGGTATCCGTGCTGGCACCGTGATCACCGCCATTGATGCGGTCACGAGCACTGTGACACTGAGTGCTCCGGTAAATGCGGCCATTACCACGGCTGCGTTGAATTTCACTGTGGCGGCGCCTGTGACCGTCGCGGGGACAACCAGAACTCAAAACTTTGGAGAAGCTCGCTTGTATCAGATGGCAGGCGGGACCGCAGAGTTCAACACATCCTTCACAGATGGGGCCGGTTACAGGGTGGATCAGGCTACTGGCGCCTTGTCGAAAGTGGGACGGGGTACGGTGGTGCTCAACGGCGGTACCAGCAGTTCCGACATCAATGGTGGCATCAATGTCTTCGGCGGGACTCTGGTGCTGAACTACAGCGGCAAGGCGGAGGGGTTCTCTCACATCAGCGGTCTGACAACCAACCAGAACAATCCCTATCAGCTCACCATGGCGGGAGGGGAGTTGCGACTGACGAATGAAGGCTCGCTTGGGGACACGAACACGGAGTACATGCGAGGTGTCCTTACCTTCCGTGCCGGAAACTCATCTATCACTTTGAACCCTGGCGACGAGAAGACCTTGAACCTGCATCTGGGGCTGGTGAACCCCGTCACGCAGATAATTGACAACAGGCTGAATCCCGGCTGGTACTGGCGGGCGCCGGACCGCTTCGCCGGGGCTACCGTCAACTTCTTCTCAAACACGCGGGTCAAGGGCGCAGCCAACTTCTATTATTCCCAGAATGCTCCGGAAGGCGCGGGTCTCGCTGGGCTGGGGCTCGGAACTGGAACCATCATCCCTTACAGCACTTACAAGTATTTGGATGAAAATGGAACTGCGTACGTGGACTTTGCTGCATTCCTCCTGGAGATGAACGGGAACACTCGCATCGTCGATGCGGCGGGCTATGTGGCCAATTCCCCCAGCGTCTATTCCGTGAACTCTGGAGCCGGAGCACCAGATGTCAGCACCTGGACCACACTGGTCCAGGACACGAACGTCAACGGATACTTCACCGACGACGATTTCAGCGGGACCAATGGGTTTGCCGGTGCAGTGACGGGCAACAAGTACAGCACTGGCGATGCGTCCTACCTGGACATCGTGGGCGTGCGCGCCATTCGATTCGCCGCCAGCGCTGCAGGCGGCAGCATTATCACCATCGGGTCCGGTGCAGGGAGCGCGGATCGCCTGGTGTTGGGAACACAAGGCCTGAATGGCTGGGATGGCGCGGGGTGGACGACCGGGGACGGCGGGGCCATTCTGGTTTCGAACTCTGTCGGTGCGGCGTCGGCGGGAATCAGCGGGGGCTATCTGACATCCGCGCTCCCCAGTACCTACTTCACTGCTGCCGTCGCTCCCGGCAGCATGACGGCGCTGCCAGGGCCGACTGCTCGTGACTTGATCATCCATAACTACAACACGGGAAGCGTGTTCACTATTGACTCGACCATTGTGGACTTCACTGAGAACCATGACTACGGTCCAAACCAGGCCGTCACTGCGCTAACGGGCGTGACCAAGCTGAATCTCGTCGTGGCGGGGCCGGGTACCACCCTCTTGAAAAAGGCGACCAACTACTACACTGGCACCACCTACGTCAGCGGCGGGGCCATGGCCGAAAACAATCAGTGGGAGGTGGGAACGCTCTGGGTGGGATCGGTGGAGTCACTAGGCTCAGGGGGCGTGCACCTTAATGGAGGTCGCTTGCGGTTTGCGCATACGTCAACGCCGCAAACTCAGAGCTTGGGAAGTCTCAACTTTGGTAGATCTGTAACTTTGGGGGGGAACGGTGGCTACATTGACGTGACGCATGCGAGCACGATCTTGACGATTGGTGGAGCAGTGCGCTCGGAAGACAACATCCTTTCCGGAAATATTGCCTCCACTCAGATGTCGGCTAATCCTGGAGTGGGAGACCTCATTAAAGAGGGAGCGGGCAGACTGATACTGACCAATCATGAGGCGATTCCAACGACCTTCAGTTCCACGCCCAATTCCCAGCAGATCTGGAACGCCTACTACGGGCTGACCATTGTAAAAGCAGGAACTCTTCAAGTGAATATCGCGGCAACAGCGGACTCTGGGATCTTGGGAAGCAACGACTCCACGATCGATGGAACAGTGGTCGAGGAGGGCGCCCGGCTTGATGTGCAGATGACGTCTGCCGCAGCGGGCACTAAAGAGTGGATCACCCTCGATGGTGCGACTCTGGGAACCACGGCAGCCCACACGGACGGATACATTGACGGTGTGATGACGATTGCTTCCAAAGGGGCAACGTTCGACATCACAGGCAGTGGCACTTTGCGCCTGAACGGAGCTGGCACGGCTGACGGCTTCTTGGCAGGTACGGGCAATGTGGTGAAGACTGGCACAGGGACGCTCTTTCTGTACCAGAACAATGTGACCTACACGGGCAACTGGGACATCCTGCAAGGGAGGGTCAATGGTTTTGGTCAGGGCATGACCCTGGGGGCAGGGGGCACGATCACGCTAGGCAGCATTACTGCCACAAGTGGTGAAGCTTCGTTGTTCCTTTCTGCCAACCAAGTGTTCACCTCGCAATACCGGATCAATCAGGACATCATTGTGAGGGCCAACGCGGGGACCCAGGTGAGAAACATCGGAGCCGGACTCTCCCCAGCCACAGCGAATGGACGGAATCAAGATTCCTTCTTCTTCGAGGGAGATATCACCCTCAATGGTGATGCTCATCTGGTCTTTGTCGAGAGCAGTGCCGCCACTTCGCTTGCTCCGATCACCGGTGAACTCCAGTATTCCCACGTCACGGGCGCCTACCGGAACCTGGTCTTCAACGGCCACTTCAGTGGATCGGGAAATCTCTACACGGATGTCACTCTTACTGGCGTAGCAACCAACGGTGCCAAGGTCACCTTCCTCATCAATGGCGACAACTCCAGTGCCAATGGCCAGACCGCATGGACCGGGACGCTGACAACTGGCAATGCAAGCCTGAACAACCTGCAGGAGCACTTCATCCGCATGGGGAACAATCTGGCGCTGACTGGCGCCAACAAGGTGGAACTGGGCTACAATAGCGCTCTCCAATTGGGTGGCAAGACGGTGTCCATTGGGGATCTCAAGGCTAGGGTGGCCGGCAATGCCGCCACCAACAAGATCTATGTGGAGAACGCCTCCAACAACGAAGGCACTTTGAGGGTGGTACAGGCCACCAACACCGACTGGGACATCCTCTTTCAGGACGGTGTGACACCGGAGTGGTACAGCTCTGCGTCCGCGGCTGTTTACTCGAACCGGCTCAATCTGGTGAAGGCAGGTGCCGGGACTGCGGTGCTGACGCAGCTGAACATCTATACCGGTACGACGGTGGTGGAGACGGGCAATCTGCAGGTGGGCAAGGGAGGCACGGGCACCCGGGCTTCAGCTGATGGCGTGGGGCGTTCAGGAACGGGTGCCCTGTCCGTGAACAACGGCGGGGTGCTCTCCGGCACCGGGGTGGTGCAGGCTCGCACCGGGGTGGTTCACAGTATCAACAGCGGCGGCAAACTCGCTCCGGGCGATGCCGCTGGCGCGGCCCTGGGCACCCTCTTCGTGGACGGCGGTCTGGTGCTGAATGCAGGAGGCACGCTGGAGTTCCAGATCACTTCGGCCACTCATTGGGTGAGCGGGCTGGCGGACGTCACGAATACCGGCGCCTACAGCGCGGCACTGTTGGCACTTCCGGGGGCCAGCCAGCTATCGGGAACGATCACGACTGGCATGCACGACCACCTGGAGATCAACGGCCAGATGGATCTCTCAGGTGGCGGCCTCGGAGCGGGCACCATCTCTGTGGTGGATCTCAACTACCTGACCGGAGCGAAAGCAGGTGATGTCTTCAATCTCATCGACTGGGCCAGCGTAACCGGCACCGGGTTCAGTGCCGGCGGCACCTACCGCGTAGGTGGAGAGACCGGCAGCAACTTGCTGCTCCCGACGTTGGGCAGCGGGCTGGCATGGGATACCTCCCTTTTCACCAACCACGGCATCTTGATCGTCACCACCGTGCCGGAGCCGGGGCGGATGGTGTTGTTGCTGGCAGCGATGGTGGGCTGGGCACTGCGCCGCCGACGGGCGGGGGCGACTGCATGAAGGGCCGTAGAGAGTTGCTGCCGTAAACAAAACAAAATGTACAGGTCATGCTCTCCGTTCCGCAGAAGCGGCGTCTAAAGGTGATCTTTGGTGGGGTATCAGGGGTGTGCTTAGTGTTGAAGCGGTTTGTGTCGACGTGAAGCGTTATTTCCGCAGAAAAAGAATGAGCGGAGTTGCATAGGGGCTAAAAATGTTCACAAAGCAAAGAACCAGTCGGTGCAACCCGTACCTGATCGTTGACTTGTTTGGTGCCCACGGCACCAAAAAATCCCCCCCAGCCCCCATGATCGCCGCACTGAGCCGTTTGTGCTCCCTCGTCGTCCCTAGAACCAGATCGTCGGTTCAGGCTCTTGCTTCGGCACGTTCCGGCCTCAGATGGGTAGGATTAGGGTGTCTGGCCGTTGCGGGATCTTCTTCAGCTGCCACCTGGGATGATGAGGCGGGCGACAACCTCTGGACGAGCCTTGCCAACTGGTCTGACAATGCGACGCAGGCAGCGCAAGCCGTTGTCTTCGACACAGCAGGGAACGCCGGCACGGCGGGGACGGTGACCAGCATCATGGATGCTTCGGGTACGTTTACCATTTCCTCGCTCCGGTTTCAGCAGAATGGGGCGGCTCTCTTTCACACCCTTCAGATCAATGCGGGCAACACTTTGGTGGTCAACGGGACCAACAGTTTGAAGGTGGGAGTTGGTAGTTACAATGCCAGTAACATCGGAACGAATGACAATACGCGTACCCACGTGACCATCGCTGGCGGGGGCGCGCTTCAGGTCAATAATACTGGCGGGAACTTCGAAGTGGGCATGCCCACGGCTGCGGATGCGGCCCTCAATCAGACGACGCTGGACATGACCGGTCTGACTTCCTTCACAGCCAACGTGAATGAACTGCGGGTGGCGTGGGGCAAGTTGAATCAGGCAACTCTCAATCTCTCGAATACGGCCAATGACATCACGGCCAACACCATTCAGATTTCCAACACGGGTGGGCAAAATGCTGCAGCCGGTGTCATGGTGCTGGGGAACGGGACCAACGTGATCCGTGCGACGACGATCAATCTCGGTATTTCCAAAGGGGATGCAACTCTCCGGTTTGCCTCCCAGACGGCGGGAAGTCCAGGCACGGTGACGATCGGAGGGAAGACCGCGGGCACCGCGGCGAACTTCGTCCTCGCCAGTGCTTCGGATTCGACGGCGGCAAACCTGGTGGGTCTGCTGGATTTGAGAGGTCACGTGGCCACGGTGACGGCCGGGGACATTGTCATGGGGCGTCGTAGCGGCAACGGCGGCAACGGCGCCACCGGGACCATCTCATTCGACAGCGGGACCTTCACCGTGAACAACCTCAGCATGGGGATCCGCCAGCAGGACGCCGCCGGAACCGGTGGAAAAGCCAGCGGCATTCTGAACGTGAGTGGGGGCACTTTCACCGTCAATGCTGGGGGAAGTTTCATTCTGGGGACACGTACGGGAACGACCGGAACGGCAACGGCTGAAGGGATTGTGAACCTGAGCGGTGGGACCTTGATCTCGAACGTGGACATCAGCCATGGCGGTGGCGTCGGAGCTTCGAGCATCATCAATGTGACGGGCGGCACCCTGGACATGAAAGGGCGCAATATCGGCGATGCAACGAACCGCATCACCACCCTGAATTTCAAAAGCGGCCGGCTGCAAAACTTCGGTGAAGTGAACGGGGGGCAGACGGGCCTCAACATCACTGCCGTGGTGGGAGATGTCTTGGTGCTGGAAGGGGTGAACACCTACACGGGTGGAACAAGCGTGGCGGCGGGAGGTAGGCTCCAAGTGGGATCTGGGAGCCTCACGGGGGTGCTGGGCGCTGGTCAGGTAACGCTTGGCTCGGGCGCGTCCTTGGCCTTCAATCGCTCCAACAGCACCACAGTGAGCAATGCGATCACCGGGGCAGACGGAAAGTTGGAACAGATGGGGACGGGGCGCACGATTTTGACCGGCACCAATACCTATACGGGGACGACGACGGTGAAGGCAGGCGTGCTTCAGGCGAATTCCGGCTCCGCACTGGGACAGTCGAGCCGTCTGATCGTAGAGGCGGGTGGCGCATTCCATTTCGTGACCGGATCGGGTGGTACCATGAATCTGGCCCAGGGTTCGAGTCAAAACCTTGACTTGCGGGATGGCAGTTTCGTCGGGGTCGAGGTCGGTGGCACCGTCAACAGTGGCGCAGTGGGGGCTCTTACAGCGGGCAATGTGGGCCTGAGACTGTTTGCCAATTCGTCATTGGGTTCATTGCCAGCCAGCACAACCCTTCTACAAGCTTCTGGAGGTGGATTGAACGGGGCCAACTATTCGCTCCGAGTTTACAACAACTCCAATTTCACCGCGACCCTGAACGCGAAGACGGATACGGCCATCACGGCCAACCTCACGGCGGCCACTGCTCTGACCCAGGCCTGGTGGGTGGGCGGACGCGTGACTGGAAACTCAGGTGAATGGGCGGTTTCGACCGGCGCCACAAGCAACTGGGGGGCTGATGCCACAGGTGCCGCCACGGCTTTGGTGCCCGGTGCGGCAACGGACGTTTTCATCTCTGCAACAGGTGGGGATGCCACCAGCATGTCACTCGGTGCAGACATGTCATTGGGCAGCATTACCGTGCAGAGCACCGGAGCGGCCAACCTCACGGATGCGCGTTATCAGCTGTCTCTGACAAAGAGCAACGCCATCACCACTAACGCTGGAGCGGGGGCCACCAACCTGGCCGTCAGGTTGAATCTAGCCAACGCCGCGCCAGTTATCACGGTGAACAGCACCACAGCACTGACGCTGTCAGGCGTGTTGACGGGTTCGGCTGGCTTCACCAAGGCGGGAACTGGCGCGCTTATCTTGAGTGGCGCAGAAGCCAATGAATACACGGGAGCCGTGGCAGTGATCGCGGGGACCGTGGAGCTGAGCAAGACAGCGGGCATGAATGCCATCACGGGCAATCTCTCCGCTGGCGATGGATCGGGCACAGACCGTGTGCTCTGGCGTGCTTCTGACCAGATTGCGGACACTTCCATTGTGACACTCAACACGGGAGGCTTGCTGTCCTTGAACGGATTCAATGAAACCATCGGTGGGTTGAACGGGGTGGGCACGGTGGAAAATATCTCGGGATCGGTAGCATCGGTGCTTACGGTCGGATTTGGCGGGGCCAATAGCACTTTTGAAGGTCTGCTTCGCAACGGCGGCACCGCCACACTAGGGCTGACAAAGACAGGTGCCGGGACCCTGACTCTGACGGGGACGACGGCGAATACGAATACCGGCCTGACAACAGTGCTCGGCGGCGTCTTGGCGCTGAACAAAACGGCCGGGACCAATGCCATCGGCGGGGCTCTCACGATCAATGGAGGCACCGCGCAGCTGCTTGCTTCAGATCAGATCGTCAACACGGGGGCCGTGACGATCACGGGCGGCGGGGTGCTGGCACTGGGCGCATTCAATGATTCCGTGGGCGCTGTGACTCTGGACAACGGAGACATCACGGGGACCGGAATGTTGACTGCGGGAGGTGCCTACACTGTGCGAAACGGCAACATTTCCGCGAACCTCGCCGGAGCGTCCGGCTTTCGCAAAGAGGGGACGGGAACGGTTTCCGTTTCCGGCAGCAATACGTTCACCGGTCTTGTGAAGGTTGACCAGGGTGTGCTCAAGGTGCTTTCCGACAAGGCGCTCGGATCGGTGGCAAATACGGTCGAGCTGAGCGGGGACTCCGCCCAGAGCCGCAACCCTACGCTTTGGTTTGAAGGCGGGGTCAATGTGACCATTGCAGCCATGCGGACATCAGGTGCGGGCAATAGCGGAGCGACTGCAGGTGTGTTGTATAACGCTTCAGGGGTCAACACCCTCAACGTGACAGGCGACATCAGCCTCACGGCAGGGAATGGAGGCTCTACCTACTTTTCCCAGGCGGGCACTTTGATCATCAATGCGGCCCGGTTGCGCGCCCAGGATACCAGCCGGACATTGGCGCTGGACGGCCCCGGTAACGGGGTGATCAATGCGGTCATCGAAAACGGCGCCACCGTCGCCCTCCCGCTTACGAAGAGTGGATCGGGGACCTGGATCCTCACTGGTGCCAATACCTACACGGGTGCCACGGCCGTTACTGCAGGGACGCTGAAAGTGACCAACAAGAACGGCCTCTCGGGCACCTCCCGTTTGACGGTGTCCGGCGGTGCCACCTTCCACTACCAGAGCGGAGCTCTTGGAAACAACCTGACAGTGGCGGGGCTGACCCTGGCCAACACCAGCCGGATCGGGGCGGAATTGGGCAATTCGATCGTCGTAGGTGCGGGCGGTGCCACCACCACCGGTGCGACCGTGACGCTGGACCTGTTTGGAATCTCGGGTAACTCCTATGCGGCTGGTGCGTACAACGTGATCACTGCTGGCAGCGGCCTCAATGCCGGCACCTACAATCTGGGCCTCGTGTACAACATGACGGGCTTCAAGGTGGATACCGCCCAGGGCACCAATGGCATTAGCAAAACGGACACCGCCGTCACGGTGTACCTGGCTGCTGCTGCGGAACTCGTCACCGCCTATTGGAAGGGTGGCTTCACAGGCGGGGGCGGTGCCCTCGGTCACGTCTGGGCTGTCTCCAATGGCACCACACAGAGCAACTGGGTGACGGATGTCGGTGCGGATACCCCCCTGGTACCAGGCGCCAACACCAATGTGATCTTCTCCGCCTCAGGCGCGACCAATCAAAATGTGCCGATGGTGCTTGGAGCCAACATGAGCATCGGATCCCTGACCTTCAATGACGCCACTCCGGCCACATTGTCGGATGGAACGAACCAGCTGCGGATCAACGGGCAGAACGCCATCACGGTGAACGGCGCGGGGCCAGTGGTGCTCAATACGAACCTGGTGCTCGCCCATGCCGCCCCTGTGCTCAATGTCGGGGCCGGCGGTACGCTCACCCTCGGCCTGAGCGTATCGGGTGCCAATGTGACTAAAACGGGATCGGGAACGTTGACCTTCTCTGGATCTCATGCCAGCACCTTCTCTGGTCTTTTCACTGTCAGTGGAGGAACTCTACTGCTTGGTAAGGCGGATGGAGTCGCCTCCATCTCTGATGACCTGCGGATCCAGTCCGGCGGTACGGTCAGGCTGCTGAATGGCAATCAGATTGCAGATGCAGCGGATGTTACCGTCGAAGCAGGGGGGCAGCTCGACCTGAACGGGAAGGCGGAGTCCATCGACGGCTTGAACGGGGACGGCACGGTCACCAACGGAGGCGTTGCCGCAACCACGATGGTGCTCGGCGCTGGCAATGAAGACGGGAGTTTCTCTGGGGTCATTGCGGATGGCACCGGCGGCATGTCCCTGACCAAGACTGGCACCGGAGCCCAGACGCTTGCAGGGGCCAGCACATATTCGGGGCTGACGACAGTGCTCAACGGGACGCTCCGCTTCGGGGGCAACAATGTGCTTGGCGCGGGGGATGTGCTGGTCAACGGCGCGACGGCTGTTCTCGATGTCAACGCCTACACGGACACCGTGGGCAAGGTGACCCTGACTAACGGTTCCATCACGGGTACTGCCGCGTCTCTGCTCACCAGCACCACGAGCTTTGAGCTGTTGAATGGCTTGGTGAGCGCGAGGCTGGCGGGAAATGTGGCAGTGAACAAGACCACGGCTGGAACAGTGACCATGTCCGGCCAGAGCATCTACGGCGGCGGAACGAACATCAAGCAGGGCACCTTGGTGGTGGCGGGAGTGAATGCGCTTCCCACGACCGGTGCAGTCGTGGTGGGAGATGCCGCCAACGTTGGCATTCTGCAGGTGAACGAAGATCAAACGATCGCCAGTCTTCGCTTCCGAAGCAATACGGCCACCTCCAATACGGTTACGATCGCTGCAGGAAAGACCTTGACCGTTAATGGCGCGGAGAGTCTCAAGGTAGGGATCGGGTCCGGAACGGTTGCTGATCCTTATATCAATACGAGCACAACCAAGGCCACAATCAATGGGGCCGGTTCCCTGGTGGTGAACAACAGCACAGGCACCTTCTCAGTAGGCATACAGAATGTGGACCAGAACAACGGGGAGAATACCTCGGAACTTGATCTGCGGGACCTGGGATCATTTTCCGCCACAGTTGGAACGCTGAGGGTTGGGTATGAGTCGAGAAATAACTCTGTCTTCCGCCTCTCCAACACCAGTAATACGATCATCGCCAATCTGGTGACCATCGGAAACAGCAATGGTAACAATGCAGGCACCAACGCGCAGATGTATTTGGGCGCAGGAGTCAACATCATCCAGACCAACACCCTCGACATCGGGCGGGGCAAAACACCCAATGCGTTGCTGACATTTGGAAGCGCGTCCGGAACTGCAGTGATTGAAGGGCGTGTTTCAGGAAGCTCGGTCAACATCAACGTAGGCGTCGCTACCGAAGTGGACACTGGGGCTACCATTGGAGGCACACTCAATCTGGCCGGACACTATGTGACTGTCTATGCGAATGAACTCAATATTGGACGGCGGACAAGGGCAAGCACTGGTGGTGCTACGGGTACGGTCAGTTTCAGCCAAGGAGAGTTCTTTGCCAATTTGGTCAATATAGCCAGCCGGACGGCTGGCGGAAATGTCAGTGGTCAACTAAACGTCAGCGGTGGGGAGTTTACTGTTTATGCCTTCGGTGACAACAGCATCATCCTTGCTTCAGGCGACTCCACGAACGGTCACCTGAATCTCACCGGTGGTGTCTTCAATTCGTGGGTGAAGATTCAAGATGGTGGGGGAAGTGGCCTCAGCCGTATCACACTGGACGGCGGCACGCTGGACATGCACAACAACGTGATCGGTGATCACGTGAACGTCATCAATGAGCTCAACCTCATCAGCGGGGTGCTGAAAAACGTAGATTCCATCAACACTAACGCTGGCATCACCAAGACCGGGGCAGGCAAGACTTTGAAGTTGGAAGGCTCGAACTACTTCTACGGCGACTCTACGGTCAGTGCGGGTACTCTGCTGGTGAATGGGACCCATGGTGATGCCGGGGAGTCTTACTATCGCAAGGCGGGCAGCTACAACGTGGCCTCCGGTGCGGTCCTGGGAGGCACCGGTGGAATTCATCTTGATGAAGGAAAGTCCATCACGATTCAGTCTGGGGGTAAGCTGGCCGTGGGAGATTCTACGCTCGGGTCTGCACAGGCGGGAACATTGACGGTCAGTACAATGGGCAGTGGAGCACTGGTTTTTGAGTCGGGTAGCTCACTGGAATTTGATCTGACGACGGCCGGAACTGGAGGTCTGAATGAAGGCGATGCCTTGGATCTCGACGGACAGCTCTTTCTTGGATCAGGAGCAACGCTCAATATTGCGAATGCCAACGGAATTGCGAGTTGGGCTTACGGCGACACTTGGAAGCTGTTTGACTGGGCAGGAGTCACTTTCGCCGAGGGGTCGCAGCAGGAGTTCACGATTGGATCCAGCTTCGATGCCGTCTTGCAGGGCAGTGGTTATTTCTGGGATCTCAGCAAGCTCTACACGGACGGAACCATCACCGTGGTCCCTGAACCAGGGCGCATGGTGTTGCTGCTCCTGGGCTTCAGCTTCATGCTAGTGCGCCGGAGAAGGAAGTAGCCGTTCGCTGTCGCAAACAGGGCCCTACTCGCGGGTGATCGCCTCGTCCAGATTCAACAGAAGCTGGCACAAGGCGGTCCACGCGGCGTGTTCGGCTTCAGGAAGTGACTTGTCCCTGGGTGATTCTCCCACCGCGAGCAGTCTGACGGCCTCGGCAGGAGTTTCCTGATACTGGGTGCGGAGGTAGTCCAGCCGGCTGAGGATGATGTCGCGCTCTTCGGCAGAGGGGACGCGGCACGTGACCAGACGGAAGGCCTGGTCGATCTTGGTGCGGTCGTCAGGGAGGGAGCTTGTCAGAAGCACGCGCTGGGCCATGGCGCGGGCCGCCTCCACGTAAGTGATGTCGTTCAGCGTGGTCAGGGCATGTAGAGGCGTGTTCGTGCGGAGGGAGCGCACGTCACAGGTCTGTCTGGCCGCGTTGTCGAAGAACATGGTGGGGCCTACGATGCGCCGCCAGAAGATGTAAAGACTGCGGCGATAGAGGGCGTCGCCGTGATCCTGTTTGTAGCTGATCTTGCCGAACGTGGCCTCCTCCCAGATGCCTTCTGGCTGGTAGGGACGGACAGGTGGACCGCCCTGGGCTTCATTGAGCAGGCCAGCGGCAAAGAGCGCTTGATCACGCATCATCCAGGAGGGGAGGCGATGGCGGGCACCTCTCGCGAGCAGGCGGTTCTCAGGATCCCGCTCCAGCAACTCTGGCGTTACCCGGGAGGATTGCCGGTAGGTGCGGCTCATGACGATCTGTTTGCAGAGAGCCTTCACATCCCAGCCGGATTCGATGAAATCGACAGCCAGCCAGTCCAGCAGCTCGGGGTGGGAGGGCTTGGCACCCTGAACGCCAAAGTCCTCCGTGGACTTCACTAGGCCCATGCCAAAGAGGCCCTGCCAGAGCCGGTTTACGGTGACACGGGAGGTGAGAGGATGTTCGGGGGAGACCAGCCAGCGCCCCAGATCCAGGCGGGTGGGGCGGGGACTGCCCGAGGGCGTGAGTAGGGCGGGGAGGATCGCGGGAGTGCCGGCTTGAACCTTGTCAGTGGGTTTGTCGTATGCGCCTTTGGCCAGCATGGAGGTCTCCCGGGGCTGCGGCAGCGTGTCCATGATCATCACCTTGGTCACGCCATTGGCGGCGGCGGTCCGTTCCCGGTTCGCGGAGAGGAGCTTCTCCAGCACCTTCACGTACTCCGGGTCCGTGCCCTCATTTTTGAAATGGGCGACGGCTTCGAGCAGCCCGTCCACGTTGCGTTTCACCGGAAGCACCTTCGCCAAGGTGGCGGGGAGATTGCCAGGTAGCTTGGCCGCATCGGACTCGATGAGGGGAACCCCTTCTGCGCGAGGGAACTTCTTGAGCTCATAGGCCTCCACGTCAGCCGCGACAGTAGCGACCCGGGCTTCCGCCTTCTTCACCCGCTCCAGCTCAGCTGGGGTGGACATGTCCATGGCGGGGGCGGCCTTGCCCCCGCGGATGGCGCCATCCTCAGAGGTCTGGTTGAAGAAATCGTACAGCGCGTAGTACTCCCGCTGGGTGAGAGGATCGAACTTGTGATCGTGGCACTTCGCACAGGCCAGAGTCAGGCCCAGCCAGACGGTGGCGGTGGTGTCCACGCGGTCCATCACATTTTCCACCCGGGCTTCTTCCGGGATGCGGCCGCCTTCGCCGTTCATCATGTGATTGCGATGGAATCCAGTCGCAAGCTTCTGCACCGGCGTGGCCTCGGGCAACAGATCGCCTGCCATCTGCCAGAGAGTGAACTGGTCATAGGGCATGTTCGAGTTGAAGGCCTGCACCACCCAGTCCCGCCACGGCCACATGGTGCGCTCGGGATCGCCCTGGTAGCCGTTGCTGTCTGCGTACCGCGCGGCATCCAGCCAGTCCCAGGTCATCCGCTCGCCGAACCGGGGCGACTTCAGCAGGCGATCCACCACGCGTTCATAGGCTTGGGGGGAAGTGTCGGCGAGGAAGGCGGACACCTCCTCGGTGGTGGGAGGTAGACCGGTCAGATCCAGGGTCACCCGGCGGATCAGCGTCTCCTTGGGGGCTAAGGTACTTGGGGCGACATTTTCCCTGCTCAGCCGGTCGAGCACAAAGGCATCGATGGTGTTCCCGTCGGAGATATTGGCGGGCAACGCCGGAACGGCAGCCTTCACGGGCTTCACAAACGCCCAGTGCTTGCCCCAGGGGGCTCCTTCCTCCACCCAGCGCTTCAACATTTCCTTTTGCGCCGCGGTGAGCTTGCGATTGCTCTTGGGTGTGGGCATCACCTCCTCCGGGTCGGTGGAAAAGATCCGCTGGATCGCCGTGCTCTGACTGCTGTCTCCGGGCCGGATGGCGATATGCCCGTCCACCAGCGCTTTCGCAGCCGCTTCCTCGTCCAAGCGCAGCCCGCCCTTGCGCTCGGCCTTGTCCGGGCCGTGGCAGTGGTAGCAGTTCTCTGAGAGGATGGGCTGGATGTCCCGATTGAAGTCCAGAGGTGTCGCTGCCCAGGAGGGTGCGGCTGCGCACAGCAGGACTGGAATCAGGAAGGTGTGGGGCTTGCGGAATCCAGGCATATTGAAGATGTCGGAAGCGGGCAACGCTGGTGGGCCAGCATGATGAGGATCAACGGGAAGTGGATGGGTATTGTTGCGTGGGCGCCCGGGGAACTCCATGCCTGCCATGACCGGATTGCTGGAAAATGTCGTCACCTGGGGTAAGGTGCCCGCCCTGTGACTCCGTCCGTCCCCGATCTCCCCATGGCTTCATCTTCCGCAGTGAGTGCGGCAGGAGTGCGGCAGATCGTGGTGCCGAGGGAAACTTGGGATGCCAAGACGCAGCAACATCGAGCCCGGGTGGCGGAGCACGCGGAGGCCTTCGTCCAGCGGCGGAGCCAGAATGCCAAGCACCCCGTCTGGGACTTCCTCTTCACCTACTACAGCTTCTCGCCCAACAAACTCATGACCTGGGTGCCGGGGCTGGGGTTCTCGTGGGATCTTGCGGAAGGAGCCGAGGCTGTGACTTGGGACTCGCCGCCGATGCCGGCCCGCGTGCAGCGCGAGGCCCGCTGGGTGGCGCAGCTCTGCCAGAATATCACGTCCCGACCTGCCCGATTCGCCTGCCACGGTCTACATGAGTGGGCCATGGTGTACAAGCAGAGCGCTGAGCAGGTGCGCCACTCGGGGTACGACCTGCGCCTGCCCGCCGAGGAGCTGGCGTCCTTTGTCGAAAGCCAGACCGTGTGCTGCACCCACTTCGACGCCTACCGTTTCTACACGCCGGAGGCCCGGCCGCTGAACACCTTCAATCCCACCTTTGAAACGCGGCAGGAAATGGAGCAGGGGGGCTGCCTCCATGCGAACATGGATCTCTATAAATGGGCCTACAAACTCTGGCCCTGGATCGGCAGCGATCTGGTGGCAGATGCCTTTGAGGTCGCCTTGATGGGGCGGGCCATGGACATGCGAGCCAGCCCCTATCAGTTGGCTGATCTGGGCTTCGAGCCTATCCGGATCGAAAACGAATCCGGTCGGGCTGAGTATCGAGCCGCTCAGCAAAATTTGGCGAATGCCGCTCAGGCCGTCCGTTTGACATTGGGGGCCGCTGCTCAGTCGTTGGCTGACTCGATCTGATTTTTGAGCTCTCAAGATTTCGCCCGACGGCAGAATTCGAATGATGTTATGAGGTCGGTCAGCCTTGGGAAATTGCGGCTTCGTCGGGATGATCGCCTTCCATTTTGAGGGGGCATCCTTCGGCGTTTTTGATGCCTTCGACCGTCCGTTTTGAACTTCGATTTCCGTCCCTGATAACTCGTGGCCAAGGCCAGTCAGCCTCCCTCCCGGTGCCATTTTTTATCCAAGTTGTTTCTTAGAATTTGACAGCTTTGATTTATTAACTAACCTTGATATTCATGGTTAAATATTTACTTTTTCAATGGCTTAATCGCTCTGGAGATATTCACAAATAGCCTGTTCATGACTTCAGAATTTCGGGGGCAGATTGCTTTGATTGCATTTTAGATATCCCGGCTGTTTGCTCAAATTGTGAATTTCGGATCTCATTCTAAAACGTAAAAAGCTACGCTATCTATTTGATCTTAAGAGAGTTGAAATAGATAAATACGTCGAATCAAGAATTAACAGGCAAGTGATCTCACACGATACCCGATCCGGGTAGGCTGCTTGGAGTTGCTCACAATAACGAGCTGCGGCTGTGAATATCTGTTTACACGTAATTTACGTTTAAAAGCGTGTGAGGAAGAAGTGTAGAACCTCTGGGAACTTCTGTGAACCAGTTATTATTCACAGCCTTGTCTCACTCGATCAGGAGAATGCCGGGGAAGGGGAGGGCGATCCTGATGCGTCTTTTTATGAAACGTGCGTAAAAAGAAATCACCCGCCGGTTCTGGTCTAGATGACCGTTAGAAGGGGGACTGCTGCTGATCCCCCCTTGGTCTCCGCGATCACCTCAAGACGGGGGCATTGAGGGCAGCCCAGTAAACCTCGTTAGCAGGCTGTCGCTGGCGTGAGGCCTGCCTTCTTTCTTGACCCCGCCCCCTTTTCTCTTATCCCTGTCATCCCCCTTTTCCCTCGTTCACTTACCCTTGTCCCTCCCGCACCCCATGTCCGACGCCATCCCGAATGTCCTTGCCGAACGTTACGCTTCCTCCTCGATGCGCGCCATCTGGTCGGGAGAGGGAAAGGTACGGCTTGAGCGTGAACTCTGGATCGCGGTGATGAAGGCTCAGAAGGACCTCGGCATCCCGGTGCCGGATGGTGTGATTGAGAGCTACGAGCGTGTGAAGGATCAGGTGAACCTGGAGTCCATCATGCAGCGTGAGCGGGTGACTCGTCACGACGTGAAGGCCCGTATTGAGGAGTTCTGTGATCTGGCCGGGCATGAGCACATCCATAAAGGGATGACCAGCCGTGACCTCACGGAGAACGTGGAGCAGCTCCAGGTCTTCCGCAGCCTGCAGGTGGTGCAGCGCAAGAGCGTGGCCGCCTTGGTCAAACTGGCTGCCCGTGCCAAAGAGACCCGCGACATCCCGCTGACGGCCCGCACGCACAACGTCGCCGCGCAGGTCACGACGGTCGGCAAGCGCATTGCCATGTTCGGTGAAGAGATGCTGGGTGCTTATCACCAGCTTCAGAGCGTCATCGGTAGCTACCCTGCGCGTGGCCTAAAGGGAGCGGTCGGAACCCGTTTGGACCAGATCAGCCTCTTTGAAGGGGACGCCGCCAAGGCCCGTGCGCTGGATGAGAAAATGGTGGCTTACCTCGGTCTCCCGCTCGCATTCGGTTCCGTGGGTCAGGTGTATCCTCGCAGCCTTGATTTGCGCGTGGTGGGCACCTTGGTGGACCTTGCCAGCGGTCCTGGCGACTTTGCCCGCACCCTGCGCCTGATGGCCGGTCACGAACTGGCCAGCGAAGGTTTTGCCAAAGGTCAGGTCGGCTCCTCCGCGATGCCGCACAAGATGAACAGCCGCTCCTGCGAGCGGGTGAATGGTCTGCACGTGGTATTGAAGGGCTACCTGACGATGGCCTCCGGCCTGGCTGGCGACCAGTGGAATGAAGGGGACGTCTCCTGCTCAGTGGTGCGTCGCGTCATGCTGCCTGATGCCTTCCTCGCCATGGACGGTCTGCTGGAAACCCTCCTCACCATCCTCAATCAGATGGAAGTGTTCGAGGCTGTGGTGGCGACTGAGCTCCAGCGTTATCTGCCCTTCCTGCTCACGACCACCGTCCTCATGGAGGCGGTCAAATCAGGTGCTGGGCGCGAAGGCGCTCATGAAGCCATCAAGGAGCACGCCGTGGCGGTGGCCAAGGATCTCCGCACCGGCAAGGTGCGGGCCAATGACCTCTTTGATCGTCTCGCTGCGGACGCCCGTCTGGGGCTCACCCCAGCTCAGTTCGAAGCCGTGTTTGAGCAGGGACGTGCCAACTCAGGCGATGCCGGGGCTCAGGTGGACGAGTTCGCCGCCCGTGTGGACGCCGTGGCCGCGAACTGCCCTGAAGGTGCCTCGTATGAGCCCGGGGCGATCCTCTAATGGTCCCTCGAGCAACATCTCTTTCGCCAAATTGAGAGTTTTTGGTTTTCAGTTGTCTGCCAAACGGGCAAAATAGCGGGCTCAAACTCCGCTGCCCTTTGGCTGGACCTCTGAATACCGTTCCCTTCCTACATGAAATTCGTTGCCATTATCATCACGCTCGTCCTCTTTGGGGGCATGGGTTATCTCATGATGGATGCCCGGAACCAAGCCAAAGGGGTGACCAATGAGCTGGAGCTGATTCGCCGTCAGCAGGCGGCCGATCAGGCGGAGCGTGCCGCCGAGAGACAGGCTGGCGAGGCGCCCGCTGTGAATCAGATTCCTGGGGCTACGGGCAAGGGCAAACGTCCGGCTCCGACGCCGGAGCAGTTGGCCGCCGCTGCCCGTGAGAGCGAAGCCCTTGTGCAAGGCGCTGCCACCAGCATCCCCACAATGCCCCCTGGCGGCACCATTGGGGCACCAGCTCCTGGTGCACCCGGTACTCCTGGGGCCCCCGGCTTGGCCGCTGTTCCCGGTGCCCCTCCGGCACCCGTGGCACCGCTGCCACCCACGCCGCGTCAACGTCAGGTCGTGGCCGCCCCAGCGATTGCCAAGGTGAGCGAGGTGCAGCTTGAGTCCGGCTTTGTCATTATCAGTTCCGGTTCCGGTCGCAAAATCGAAAAAGGCATGCCGTTTGCCATCCGTCGGGGTGATGCGATTGTCGGTCGTGTCAAGGTTACCCTCGTGGAAGAGGGGAATGCCGTGGCCGATATCGTGAGGGAGAGCGTGCCCGTGGGGGTGAGCCTCCAGCAGGGTGACGACGTCATTCAGGATCTGCCTCCTCTCTGATTCTCTCTTTATAGAGTAGAGATCGTTTTTTCTCCCCAGTCTGACTCCGGCGAATGGCAAAGCAGCGGCTTGATCACCTCTTGGTGGCGCGTGGTCTTTGCACTTCCCGGGAGCAGGGGAAGCGGCTCATCCTCGCTGGCGAAGTACTGGTGAACGATGAGCCGGTCACCAAGGCTGGCCAGCTTGTGCGAGAGGACTGCGTTATTCGCGTCAAAGAGCCTCCCAAGTATGTGAGCCGGGGTGGGTTCAAGATGGAAGGGGCTCTTGCAGCCTTCGGCGTATCTCCCGAGGGGAAGGTGTGCTTTGACGTGGGGGCTTCCACGGGAGGCTTTACCGACTGCCTCCTCCAGCATGGAGCGGTCAAGGTTTTCGCCTTCGACGTCGGGACCAACCAGCTCGTGTGGAAACTGCGCAGCGATCCGCGAGTGGTCTCGCGCGAAAACTACAACGTCCGTCATCTGAAGGTGGAGGACGTGGGCGAGGAGGTGGACATCATTGTCGCCGATGTCTCGTTCATTTCACTCACCCTCGTGCTGCCACCCGCTTTTCAGGTGTTGAAGGCGGGCGGTGAGGCGCTGGTGCTGATCAAGCCTCAGTTCGAGTTGAGTCGTGAAGAAATTGGCCGGGGCGGGATCGTGCGAGAGACAGCACTCCATGAGAAGGCGTGCCTGAAGATTGAGACCTTTGTAAAGAGCCAGCCCGGTTGGGTCTGGAAGGGGCTCACCGATTCTCCGATTCAAGGCACCGATGGGAACCGCGAGTTCCTGGCCTGGATTGGCAAGGTGGGGTGATCTGATCTGATCTGATCTGATCTGGAACTCACGGCACGTGTGGACGTCCGGTGTGTTTCCGGGGACCGATTCAGACGCATGAACGTGTCTGAGTTTATTTCCAAGGTGGCTCCCCACATTGGGAGCGGACGATGGCAGCAGCAACACCCCGGGGCGACGCAGCTTGCGAGCGGGGCCGGGAAGCTGGCCTGCCTGGCCACAGGGGTGGGCATGCTGCGCAGCGGTGCCGCCCAGCACGGCTGGAAGCGGTGGGGACTCTTTGTGCTCGGGGGCGTCTTGCTCTACCGGATGCTGGCTGCCAAGAAGGAGGATCGGGTGGAGGAGATCTGGTTCAGGAGGAGGTAGGAGGAGGAGTGGTGGAGAGATGGAGTGATGGAGTGATGGAGTGATGGAGTGATGGAGTGATGGAGTGATGGAGTGATGGAGTGGTGCCGCGAGTTGGTTCATGCCGCGGCAGGTCCGGCGTGACTGGCGGCCCTGAGCTACAGTGGCAAAGTGCGATGTGGGGCCGGTCGTGATATGGGTCTACCGCTCCGCGGTAGAGTAGCGTGTGTTGTTCCCCGGGCAGTCCTCGCTTCACTCGGTCGGCAAAGCATGACGGGCCGGACTTCCTGCCAGGGAACCTTGGATGCGAAAGGCAGGCCGACCGCCACAACTTCTTCGGAGTAAAAACTTGAATCGTCCCATACCCACGTAGGCTCGCTCGAAGCTCGCCAATGTGGGGCTTATGGAATATCCACTTCGAGGAAGAGCGTCGCCTGAATGACGGAGCAGTGATGGTTCCTTGGCGGCAGCGTCGTTGGTTGGCTCTCGATACGTGACTTCCTGAACCCGGAGGGTTCGCCATCCGTAGCCATGGGTGAAGCGAGCGGAGCGAGTGCAACCCATGGTAAGGAGAACGTCGCTTCTACCGCGCAGCGGTAGGCCCATCGGGTGGCGGTTGGATTGGTGGACTATGAGGGGAGGCCGGCTCTGGGGGGGGACGTCAGTTCGTTCGAGACCCACTTCGGCGCGAACAAAGCTCAAGATTTGGTAAATGCGGTCGGACACACCAGCGGCGAAAAAGATGAACCTGAAAACCATTTCTGAAAATGCATGGCGTTGGAATCGGCCTGGGAGTGGGGCGGAGGGCCTGAACGTCTGTTGAACGGAAACTGGAATTCCGTTCAACGGAACTGCCAACGGCGTTGAACGTAATAGTAAGAGAAAAGGAAATAGGAATAGTAAGAGAAAGAGGAAGCGAAAAACACTGGAAGTCCACGGCCTCCCTTCCCGCCAAATGCAGCCGGGGCTGCGCCCCTGAGCATCTGCTTGTCTATGGCTCCCTGAGTTTCAAACCGCTCCTTGATCGCCCTCAGTTGCCACACGCGGTCGGTTTGGGTTCCGGTCTCGCTGGATTTGAATCAGCTTGTGCTCCCGGGGCGGAGGTTTGGCTTCGGTCCAGTCCCCATCCTCACCCCGGTGGAACTGCCATGTGCGGGTCGGCACGTAGGCCGCGTCCGTCCAGGTCCAGGCCTGGACTTGCAACTGCTGTCGGTCGCCCTCGATCACGTGGAATCCATTGGGCTCCCCCTTGAGCCGATGGGAGGTGGCCGTGGAGGTGACGGAAAGAACGAAGTGGCGGGGATGTACGCCGGGTAGCTTCACAGGCACGGCATAGCTGAGGTGAAAGTGGCCGGAGAGCACGAGGTCGACACCGGCTTCATTCAGGGCACCGAAGAGGGCTGGACGCTTGTCGATGAGGTGGCGGCGCGTCCCTTGGGGGGGAGCAGCGGGGGGATGGTGGACCACGAGTACCCTGAGGGCCTCAGGGGCGGCTTCGAGGTATTGCTGGCGGAGGCGGATGAGCTGCCCTGCGGAAAGCCGTCCGCGAGACCAGTCCACATAGAGTCCACCGGGTCTCCCTGAGTTCATGCCGGCGACCACCATGCCAGGGGCGTGCAGCGTGGGCTCCAGCTCTTTCCCCAGCACCTCCTGATAGATCCGCCACGGGTGGTCAAAGCGTGCCCAGAGGTGCACTCCGTGGGGCATGTCGTGATTTCCTGGGACCACGAAGCGGGGTCCGGGCAGAGTGTCCAGAAAGTCGCGGGCGGCCACGAACTCACGATGCCGACCCTTCTGAGTGAGGTCTCCGCTGATCACGGTGAGGTCGGCACCGACGGCCTGGACGGCCTCGCGAAGGGCCTCCGGTCGCCCCAGGGTGATGGCACCGAAGTGCAGGTCAGACAGGTGCACCAGCCTCATGGGTGGCATGCTCCGGCTGGTTGTTTCCTGGGTCAACTGACTCTGTCACAGGTTCCGCCAGTCGGGGAGCCAGCACGCGCAGGGCCTTGGGGCGGATCCGGATGCGGAAGGGCACCCGCAGCTTGTCGATCTCCCCATCCCGCATCACCGGGATTCTGGATTTGCGCTTTACCTGCACCTCCAGCTCTGTGGTGTGAATCACGGTCAGCTCCTTGTCCTCCTTCCAGCGTCCCATCAGCCAGGCCAGGCTGGACTTCAGCAGTCCCCAGCGGCTGCGGTGCGTGGAAACATACACGGTGAAATAACCGGCATCCAGCGAGCGACGCCGCGGGATGATGCCGAAGAGGTCCTCATAGTCATTGTTCGCCATGAGGGCGATGCGGGTGCGCCGGCGGACCTCGCGACCGTCATCGTCTTTTAGCACCAGGTCCAGTGGTGGGAAGGTGGCGGCGCTCTTGATGGACGCCGTGGCCGTGCGCCAGGCCTTCACCAGCCAGTTGCCGTGATACTCTGGCTTGCCTAAAACGAGTGCCGGGTAGAAGCCCAGCACCACTACGCAGAAGAACATGCTGCCATCCACATCCAGCAGGTCCATGGCGCCCTCTGGGGCCTGGGTGAGCTGGCGCGCTGCCTCTTCCCAGTCCAGGTTCATGCCCACATCCCGGGCGGCGAGATTGAAGGTCCCCAGTGGCAAGATGCCGAGCGGCTTCTCATGCCCGGCCAGTACGCTGGCCGCGGTGGCCACGGAGCCGTCTCCGCCGCCAATGATGACGGCGTCTGCGTCCCCATCGCGGGCCTCGACCAGCGTGGGTTCTATTTCCGCTCCGCGGACGAGCCGGACGTCCGCCTCGGCTCCCAGCTCGGCAAAGATTTCCCGCAAGCGTGTGGCGACGTGCTCGGGCCCGAGCGAGGAGATGGTTCCAGATTCGCGATTGAGGATCACCACGGGACGGGTCCAGCGGCAGGAGTCGGAGGCAGGCATGTGGGGGAGGGTGTTGTGACGCCGCAGTTGGGGGGCGTCCTCCCTGATTCGCCTCCAGGTTCAGCCTTGCGCTTCTGTCTGCGCGGCTGGGGGCAGTCCAACCCGGGCGAAAAACCGGGTGGGGCATCTCACAAAACTGCTTTATTTCTACCCGAGTTAGATGCTTAGTTACGGATGACCCTCCACGGCCATTCCATCATCGCAGGCAAGGTCACCCGCTCCGAGTCGGGTGTGACGTTTCTTCCCGTCAACCCGTCCACGGGCGCTGATCTGGCCCCTCCTGTGCATGAGGCTCCGGTGGAATTGGCCGACCAGGCGCTGCAGGCAGCGGATGAGGCGTTCGACATTCTGCGGAGCAAGACCCCGGCGGAACGAGCCGCCTTTCTGGACGCGATCGCCGATGGCATCGAAGCGCTGGGGGATGCCCTGCTGGAGCGCGCCCAAGCTGAGACGGGGCTGCCTCTCGCCCGCCTCTCAGGAGAGCGAGGCCGCACCACGGGGCAGGCCCGCCTTTTTGCCCGTCTCATCCGGGAGGGCTCCTGGCAGGAGATCCGCATCGACCGCGCCATCCCTGACCGTCAGCCACTGGCCAAGCCGGACATCCGCCGCTTCATGCAGCCGGTGGGGCCGGTGGTCGTGTTTGGTGCCAGTAACTTCCCCTTCGCCATCTCAGTGGCCGGTACGGATACCGTGAGCGCTCTCGCCGCGGGCTGTCCGGTGGTCGCTAAGGCCCACCCTGGCCATCCTGGTACGTGTGAGATGATTGCCCGGGTCATCTCCGAGGCGGCGGACCGCAGCGGCATGCCTTCAGGCACATTCTCCATGGTGCATGGTCGTGGCGTGGAGATCGGCATGGCCCTGGTGCAGCATCCTCTGACCACCGCCGTGGCCTTCACTGGCTCTCTCCGCGGTGGCAGAGCGCTTTTTGACGCCGCCAATGCCCGGCCCACTCCCATTCCCTTCTACGGTGAGCTGGGCAGCGTGAATCCTGTCTTTCTTCTTCCCGGCGCACTGCAACAGCGTGGCGCCCAGATTGCTGAGAGCTTTGTGGGTTCCCTAACCATGGGCGTCGGTCAGTTCTGCACGAACCCCGGCGTGGTCTTCGGGGTGAAGAGCGAAGGGTTTCAGGACTTCACAGACAAGACGGCCTCCCTGGTGCGCGCGTGGCCACCCTCCACCATGTTGCACTTCGGCATCTCCCAGGCTTTCAAGGATGGGTTGAAGCGCATCAGCCGTGTGAAGGGGATTGATCTGCTGGGTATGTCAGAAGGCACCGCCCGTGGCAATGCCGCACAGGCCTCTGCGATGGTGTTTTCCACGGATCTGGATACTTACCGTACCAACGAAGACCTGCATGAGGAGGTCTTTGGCCCGGCGTCCATCGTGACCCGCTGCCAGAGCAAGGAAGAGCTGGAGCAGGTGGCAGAGTCCCTACAGGGACAGCTCACCGCCAGCATCCACGGCACGCCTGAAGATTTGCGCGAGCACGCCCGCCTCATCCGCATTCTGGAGCGGAAGGTTGGCCGCATCATCTTCAACGGTTTCGGCACCGGGATCGAGGTTTGTCCGTCCATGCATCACGGCGGTCCTTACCCGTCCTCCACTCATAGCTACTTCACCAGCATCGGCACCGCGGCCATCTACCGCTTTGTCCGTCCGGTTTGCTACCAGGGCTTCCCTGACGAGAGCCTCCCCGCTCCGCTGCAAAACGCGAATCCCACTGGGCTGTGGCGCATGATTGACGGGGGGCTGACCCAGGATTCCCTTCACTAAGAGGATTCCAGCATTTGCTGACTTTGCGACGCCCCTCCCGACCGGAGGGGCGTTCTTGTTGGCTCATGAACCCAGTGCCTGGGGTGGGCTCATTCTGCGGGGTGGATTTCCAGATGGGTGATGAGCCAGCCATCGTGCTCCAGCTGGTGTTGCAGCATGACCGGGCTGCCATCGAAGGTGCCGGAGACCAGCCCCGTGATGGTGATCCGGCCGTCGCCACCCGTGACCTCTCGCACATCCAGCACCGGGTGGTACTTCTCAAACGCCTCCGAAATCCAGGTGTGAATTTGGATGGTGCCCGTGTGGCGGCGATGCTCGTCTTCCACCAGGGCATCGGGATCAAAGCAGCGGGCCACGGCGTCTGGATTCTGGGAGTTCATGGCGGCCACGTATTTCTGAGCCAGCAGCTCAGCGGGGGAATTGGTGGCCAGGGGGCGGGGGGCTTCGCAGGCAGTTGCATTCATGGGACCAGTCTATGACAGGGCACTGACAGCCCTATGTCAGCAGGGTGGTGCTGAGTGGAGAAATCGTTTCCCGTGACGGACTCTGGTAGATTCGTGACCGAGTCCGGCCCTGGGTGAAACCTGCGGGTTGCCCGGCCGTATCGGCTGCATGATCCTGACCTCCTCGTTGTTGTCCCGTTCCTTGCCCACCCGTGCACGAGCTGGGCTGATGGCCCTGCTTCTTCCTTGTGCTGCGTATAGCCAGACCTTTGAGTGGGTGGCCTCCGGTGGCGGAGCGCAGTCTGATAAAACCCGGGCTGTGAATGTGGATCGCCAGGGCAATGTCTTGCTGGTGGGGGAGGCCAATGGCGATTTGAAGTTCGGGGAGATCACCGTGCCCGGGGCGGGCAGCACGGACTGCTTCATCGCCAAGGCGTCTCCGGATGGGAAGTTCCTCTGGGCGAGGTCTCTGGGCGGCAGTCTGGTGGATCGCGGCTACGGTGTCGCGGCGGATGCCGAGGGCAATCTCTATGTCACAGGGCATCATCAGAGCACAGACGCCAAAGCGCTCGGCCAGCCTCTGCCCAATGCCGGCGACTATGATGTCTTTGTGGCGAAGTACAGCCCGGCCGGGGAACTGCTCTGGGTGCGTACGGCGGGAGGCAGTGGCTATGACTATGGTCATGGCATCGCAGTGGACAGCAAAGGTGACATCGTGGTGACCGGGGCGGTTGTCGGACCGGCCAAGTTCGGCGAGACAGTGTTGACCGGCACGCGTCCCATCTTCTGCGCCAAATACGATGCCAGCGGCCGCTTGCTGTGGGTGAAGGGGAGCGAGGGCAAGGCGGCCTGCAGTGGCCATGGCGTGGCGCTGGACGCGGCGGACAACATCTACCTCGGTGGACTGGTGTCTGGTACCGGCTCTTTCTCCGGACGTGAACTGACCGCCGGAAAAGAAACCCATGCGCTGGTGGCCAAGCTGAATGCCCAAGGGGATGTGCAATGGCTCAGTACTGTGCCGGGTGCACCATCAGCTGTGGTTCATGAAATCACGGCTGATGCTGCTGGCACGGTCTGGGTGGCGGGCATCTTCAAAGGACGACTCCAGGCCGGGGACAAGAGCTGGACCACCACCGGAGACAAGGACAGTGATGGCTGGGTGGCCCAGTTTGGCACGGATGGAAAACTCAAGTGGTGCCAGACGTTGCAGGGGGCGGGTACAGACTATCTGCTGGGCGTGGCTCCCAATGGCACAGGGGGCGTGCTGGTGACGGGCGAGTCCAGTCCTGGTGCCCTCCTGGCGGGCGGGCAGAAGCTGGAGGGCACTGCTCGCACGAGCGTGCTGCTGGCTTCTCTGGATGGCGCTGGCGCGTTGCAGTGGCACCAACTGGCCATCGGGGACAAGGCGGGCAATGCGTACACGATTGTGGCGGATGGCAAAGGCGCGGCCGTTTTGGGAGGAGCGGCGATGGCTCCGACGGCCTTTGGCAAGGTGCCGATGGCGGCAACGCAGGGGGCCGATGCTTACGCGGTGAAGGTACGGCTGAAGTGACCCACAGCGGGGCGGGGTAAAGTAACGCTGTTCAGGCGGGTGCGGGTTTCGTAGAATCAGGGCACACTCCCTGCCATTCTGCTATGAAACGCCGCACCTTTCTGGGCCACAGCGCCGCCCTGACCGCGCTCGGGGAACTGGGCTTTCTCTCCCGCCTGCCGGTTGTCTCCGCCCAGGAGGCGACCGTGCCCACCCACATGGTGCGGTTCGACGCCGAGATCGAGCCGCTGGTTCGCTTGTTGGAAGAGACTCCCAGAGAACGGGTGCTGGAGGAGTTTGGTTCGCGGATCCAACGTGGACTCAGCTACAGGGAGGTGCTTGCTGCGCTCATGCTGGCGGGTGTGCGCAGCGTGCAGCCGCGCCCGGTGGGGTTCAAGTTCCACGCCGTGCTCGTGGTGAACTCCGCGCACCTGGCCAGTCTGGCCTCGCCGGACTCGGATCGTTGGCTGCCTATCTTTTGGGCGCTGGACCAGTTCAAGTCCTCCCAGGCGGCGAATGTGCGGGAGGGGAACTGGGTGATGGAACCGGTGGAGGAATCCAAGCTGCCACTTGCGCATGCGGCCCGCCAGGCATTCATCGACGCCATGGACAACTGGGATGAATCCGCTGCGGATGCCGCCATTGTCAGCTTGGTGAGGCATAGCAGTGCGCATGACTTGTTTGAACTCTTCACCCGCTACGGCGTGCGGGACTTTCGGGATATCGGACACAAGGCCATTTACGTGGCCAACAGCTTCCGCACCCTGGAGGTGATCGGCTGGCAGCATGCGGAGCCGGTGTTGCGCTCACTGGCTTACGCCTTGCTGGATCGCTCCGGGGCGAATGTGAATCCTGCCCAGGCCGATCTTCCGGCGGACAGGCCGTTTCGGGAAAATCAAGAGCGGTTGGCCAAGGTGAGAGACGGTTGGACAGCGGGCAAGATGGATGGTGGAGCCACGCGTGAAGTGCTGCAAACGCTGCGCGCGGGATCTTCATCAGATGCCAGCCAGCTGACCCTGGATCTGCTGAACCGCGGTGTGTCGCCGCAGTCGCTGTTTGAAGGCTGCTTCGATGGAGCGGGGGAGTATCTGATTCAGGCTCCGGGCATTGTATCTCTACATGCCATGACTTTCACCAACGCGGTTCACTACGCCTGGCAGCGGGTGCGGAGCGATGAAACTAGGCGATTGCTGCTGCTGCAGAATGCGGCCTTTCTCCCGCTGTATCGCGGTGGCCGGGCGGACAATGGCGTGCACATCGACCAGTTGGAACCCGTCATGCCCTCCACAAAGGGAGACGAGGCTGTGGCGGAGATCTTTGCAGAGATCGGCAAGGATCGGCTCACGGCGGCGAGGAAGGTTCTAGGGTATTTGAAAGACCGTCCTGATGCGCGGGCATTTTCCGATGCCGCCCGCAGGTTGGTGTTCATGAAGGGCACGAACTCACACGACTACAAATTCAGCTCAGCGGTGCTGGAGGACTACGGCCAGCTCAGCCGCCCGTGGCGGGATCAGTTGCTGGCATCGAGCGTGTTTTATTTTCGGGGTTCCGGAGAACGGGACAATGAGTTGGTGGAGCGGGTGCGCAGCGCGGTGGGAGGGAGTTGATGGAACTGGAGGTTAGCCATCGAGATATGAACCTTGGGCATGGCAACTTACAGGGGCCACGCAAGGATGCCTCACCTCTTGATCTTGTTGTATTCCGCGTCATACAACTTTTCAGCCACAAGTCCGTCCATGGTCACGATGATGGTCTGGCTGGGGTGTCCGGGAGTCGATTCCGTAAGGTCAAACTCGTACGCATATTGGCAGATGTCTGTAGGAGTCGATTCGTTGTTGAACCAGAACATTTCACTTTCGAGCGACTCGAACCTTCCCTTGTAACTCGTCACCTGCCGATAATACGCGACCGCGATGGCCAGGGCAGCGTTGCGGGTCAGAGGAGGCAGTGTGCGGCTTTGCACCGACCAAGGACCCACTTTGCGCAAAGACGACAGGGAGGCCACATAGTAGATTCCGACAGGTCTTCCTTGCGCGTCATTGGTGCCGAAGCTGCGAACCAACACGGGATCAGGCACGACGGCGTGGAGCCGCAGGCCACCCAGCGGACATGCGATGGCGATCAGGGCGATGACGGCTACCTGACGGAAGGGACGGAAGGGACGGAAGGGACGGAAGGGACGGAAGCTGAAGGTGCGCATAGTCAATGTCAACGTTGTGAATCCCACAGTGAAATGTCTCCGTCTGCAAAGACTGGAATGATCGCGTACGCGCTCTGTCGCAAGGGGACGGCATACTTGGGGATCTTTTGGGCAGCCAGTTTGAGGGCCTTCGTGTCTTTCGTGGTGAACCAGAATATCCTCCCTGCTGAAGGGCGCTCCGTGGCTTCTTTCCAAGCGGGAGGCTGGTAGATGGTATTGGGGTGGTTCCACCAGTTGAACTCCTCAACTTTTTCCAGTTTCCAGTAGGACAGATCGCCAACCTTTTCTTCCATGAACTCTCGTGCTTTGGTGAAGGCCACTTCGAAAGTGACAGCGTTCTTGTAGCCGATAGCGGCCCGATCATTTGGCACATAGGCGCGAAACGTCCAATTGCCCTCCGCCTCAGCGAGCGAGGCGCTGCCCCACTCGAATTTCAGCGGAATCATCAGCTCCTCCCCCTTGAGGGTTCGTTGCAGGTAGTCGAGAGAATCCTTGTCGAGCATGTCTACCGGCACGGGATAGGAGCGGTTGTTGATCCAGATGGCCACCTGGTCATCCGTGACATTCAGGAGGCAACCCTCGACCGTTTTGCCGTCGGTACGGGTCCACTTCCTGGGCAGGCCGACGGGGTTCCTCGTCATGTACTCCTCAGGGCGCTCGCTCAAATTGGGGGCAAATGGAGGAACACCCACGGGTGTGATGGAATGGCGAGGGATGCCGGCTCCCGTATCCTCCGCCACCTTCACTTCCTGCTTGCGAATCTTTTCCAGATCCGCCTTGTGCTCTGGAGCGAAGGCAGAGAGGGGACGGCTGGCGCGCTTGCCTCCTGCCACGCGGCAATTCACAACCTCACCACGGACCTCCAGCACCGCAAACCTCAATGAAGTACCATCCACAAATCTCCAGGTCCGGATTCCTGTGATGAGGGGGACACTCTTGGGAGCCTTGGCCGGACTTTGCGCCGGGCAGGGGCTGGCCCAATGACCAAGCAGACTGAGCGCCGCCAGAGCCGCGGCACGGGCTGAAATCACGAAAAAAGGGCGGGGGAACAAGCGCATGACGGGATGCCGCAGGCTCTAGCCAATCAGCGGAGATTTGCAATGCTTCTTCATGGAGAAATGTGGATACATAAAAAAGACCTGAAGCACACCCGCGGCGCACTTCAGGTCCCGGTTTTGGGGTGGGGAAAAAAGATCAGTTCTCGGTTTCCAGAGAGTAGCTCAGACCAATATGCGTCTTTCCGCCGGTGGATTGGATCATCACCGTCTGCGTGCGTTTGCCAGCGTCCTTCGTGGCATTGATCATGGTCATGTCTCCGTCAGCCGTCCTGGTAGCCGTGAAGTTGGTTTCATAGCCAGCGGCCTTCAGTTGCTCGCCGTAGTACTTGCTGACGTTCTCGTTGCTGTCCGCCGTCTCCATGGCATAGGAGCCATTCACGGATTTGCCCTTCTCATTGCGCATGCCGCCATTCTGAGAGGCACCGGGATAGAGTTGCACCCATTCCGGAGGCGCGCTCTGACTGCCGCCGATGACGGTCTGACCTTCTGGACCTGTCACCACCACGCCCTGCTTTTGCGCGTTTGATGCGTCCATGGTGACGGTTTCGCCCTTGGCATTCTTGATGGTGAACTTGCCCTGCGCGATGTCTTCAAACGACATCGTGATGGTGTCGCCAGACTTTTTCTCTTTCACCGTGACTTCACCCGTCGCGTCATTGACGGTGACGATCTCAAGATCTGGATTGAGGCGCAGCGCCATCAGCGCCGCCGCCTTGGTCGGGTTCTTTTCGAAGTCGAGATCGCCTGCCACCTCTTTGATCTTCTGGCAGCCCTTCATCACCAGCAGCCCACCCGCGATGCCGGTGAGCAGGAGGAGGGCCCCGCAACCAATGCCCGCCACGGCGAGGCCGGACATGCCTTTTTTCTTCGGGGGCTGGGGAGGAGATGACAGGGACGGATTCTGGTTCATGAGCGGGTCGGAGTCGGCGGGTGGATCAGTGGCGAGGTGGTGGTGTGAGTGGGGTTTTGCCGTTTGTATGTAAACCTGCGGGCTCGCGTGACGGCGCACGCGATGAATTTCTCCCGCCCACGGGTGTTTGAAGGAAACTGGTCTCCCGCGCCGATTTACCTTCCTGTTTCGCTTTCCTCTTCCTCCGCTGCTGCCATGAACCGGATCACCCCTCTCGCCTTGATGACTCTGACTGCCGTGCTCAGCGGTGGTCTTTGGGCCGCCCCACTGCAACTTCAGCCAGGGGATCATGTCTGCCTGATCGGCAACACACTGGCCGAGCGCATGCAGTTTGAAGGGCACAACCACTGGGAGGCGTTGCTTTACCAGCGCTACCCCCAGCACAACCTCGTGGTGCGGAATCTCTCCTGGCCGGCGGATGAGGTGGACTTGCGTCCGCGAGCGGAGGGCTTTGGTTCGCCCGATGAACATTTGAGCTTCAGCAAGGCAGACGTGGTCATCGCCTTCTTTGGCTTCAACGAGTCCTTTGGCGGGGCGGAGGGACTCCCCAAGTTCAAAGCAGACCTTGAGAAGTGGATCGCCGACACCCGGGCGCAAAACTACAGCGGCAAGGGCGCACCGCGGATTGCCCTCGTCTCACCCGTAGCCCATGAGAATCTGAACAATCCCAACCTGCCTGACGGTGTGGCGAACAATCGCAACATTGAGCTCTACACCCAGGCGATGAAAGAAGTGGCGGACAAGGCAGGGGTGACCTTTGCCGATGTCTTCGCGTCCACGCGGGAGCTCTACGCATCAGGCAAGGGGCACTACACCCTCAATGGGGTGCATTTCACGGCGCAGGGGGACGAGGCCTTCGCTCCCATCCTGGACAAGTCGCTCTTTGGCAATGCGGGTGCGCCCGGGCCGGTGCAGGATGCCCTGCGCCAGGAGGTGGAGGACAAGTCCTGGCACTGGTACCACCGCTATCGTATTGTGGACAGCTACTATGTGTACGGCGGCCGTGCGGGCCTGAAATTTGCCGATGGCGACCAGACCAATCGCGATGTGATGCAGCGGGAGCGGGAGGTGCTGGATGTGATGTGCGCGAACCGGGACGCTCGCATTTGGAAACGGGCCCAGGGCCAGCAAGTGAGTGGCAAGGCGGACGATGCCAACGTGCCGCCTTTCCTCAAGGTGCAGACATCCTTTGGGGTGAATCGCAAGAAGGATGCAGGAGCCAACACCGGACAGACCAGCAAGACCGCAGAAGGGGAGAGCGCGGACATCCTGCCAAGCGCCGGGACGTTGAAGTCCTTCAAACTGGCCCCGGGCTATGCCGTCAATCTCTATGCCAGTGAAGAGCAGTTTCCTGAGCTGGGGAACGCCGTGTCGATGGCGTTTGACTCCCGCGGCCGCATGTATGTGCCCACCATGCCCAGTTATCCGCAATGGCGGCCGGGGGATGAGATGAATGACAAGGTGCTCATCCTGGACGACAGCGACCACGATGGGAAGGCGGACTATTGCAACACCTTCGCTGGCGGTTTGCAGTGTCCGATCGGGCTGGAACTGGCGAATGGCGGGGTCATTGTGAACAACCAGCGGGAGGTGCTCTTCCTCAAGGACACCAACGGCGATGACAAAGTGGATTCTCGCGAAGTCATCTTGAGTGGCTTTGACTCAGCCGACTCGCATCATGTGATCAACTGCTTCACTTATGGCCCAGGAGGGGATCTCTACTTCCAGGAGGGCACCTTCCACCACACGCAGGTAGAGACCCCCTATGGCCCGGTGAGGTGCAAGAATGCGGGGAGTTATCGCTACGAACCGCTTAGCCAGAAACTGGACGTTTTCGTCAGCTACAACTACGCGAACCCTCATGGTATCTCGTTCGACAAGTGGGGGCAGACGTTCATCAGCGATGCCTCCGGTGGGGCCAACTACTTCGCCACGGCGTTTTCCGGTCATCTGCCGTACCCGGACAAGCACAGCAGCATGCAGCAGTTCTTTCCCAAGCGCGTGCGCCCCACCAGCGGCTGCGAGTTTGTCAGCAGCCGCCACTTCCCGGATGAGGCCCAGGGCCGGTTCCTGCTGAACAACTGCATCGGTGTACAGGGCATCCTGCAGCATGAGGTAAAGCCCGTGGGCAGTGGATACGAGGGCAAGGAGATCGAGCCGCTGTTGTTTTCCTCGGACCCGAACTTCCGCCCGGTGGACCTCCAGTTCGGCCCGGATGGTGCCCTCTACCTGATCGACTGGCAAGATGCCCTGGTGGGGCATATGCAGTACTCCCTGAGAGACCCGCTGCGGGACAAGAAGCACGCCCGCATCTGGCGCATCACGTATCCCAGTCGGCCGCTCTTGAAAGTGGCCAATCTGGCCGAGGCCAGTGTGAAGGAGCTGGTGAAACTGCTGGAGGAGCCGGAGATCCGCACGCGGGAGCGCGTGAAGCAGGAACTGAGCCTGCGGCCACAGCAGGAGGTGCTGCAAGCGCTGGAACTCTGGGCGGATGGGGTGGATGAGACTTCGCCCGACAAGGAGCGCTTCTGGCTGGAAGCACTGTGGGTGCACCAGTGGCTCAATGTAGTGAATGAGCCGCTGTTGAAGCAGACGCTGCGTTCCCCGCAGCCTGAGGCTCGCGCCGCCGCCACCCGGGTGTTGTGCTACTGGCGGGATCGCTTGCCGGATGCGATCGCACTACTGGAGGAGCAGGCCAATGATGAACACCCGCTGGTGCGGCTGGAGGCGGTGCGTGCGGCGAGCTTCTTCCCAGGCGAGAAACAGGCGGCCAACGTCGCCCTCGCGATTCTGCAGCACCCGATGGATTATTACCTCGAATACACCCTGGGCGAGACCATGCGGGCTCTGAAGCCCTCGCCCAAGGACATCGATATTGCCGCGAACCCGAAGGCGCTGCCGTATGTGCTGGAGAAGATGACCAATGAGGAGCTGAAGGCGGCTCCACCCGTGGAGGCAGTCTTCGCCGCGCAGCTCGAGCGCAAAGGACTGGACGTGGGAACCCGCGATCAAGCGGCGGTGGAGCTGGCAAAACTCCACAAGACGACGCGGGAGGTGGAGCTGGCCGCGGCCATCAAACGGCTGGACGATCAGGAGAAAGATACCCCTGCATCGGCCGAGCTGGGCAAGATGCTCGCCGGGAGTCCGCCGGAGAAGCTGAAGAAGGCCAGCGATCTGATCACGCGTCTGGCGTTCAAGGATCACGGGGTGCGCAGTGCCCGCATCGCCGGGATGGCCGCGTATGTGGCCATGACGCAGAACCCTGCGGAGGTATGGTCCAGCCGCCAGGACAATCACGAGACGCTGGCGGTGCTGCTGGAAAGCATTCACCTCGTGCCGGACGTGGCGTTGCGGGAGAAGTTTCAGCCGTTCATCGAGCAAGCCCTGCCGAGTGAGCTGCTGCCCGCCCCGGTGCGGAAAGCGGCCCTGGCGGCGGCTCCTCTCACCGGTGATGCGGCCGCCCCGCGGAACTTTGGGTTGCTGAGCGAGGTGCTGGTGAAGGGGCAGTATCGGGACAGTGCGGCGCGGGCCGTCCTGGCCTTGCCTCGCGCAGCGTGGGAGAAGGATCAGGCACCGCGCGTGGTGGAGTCCATCTTGAAGTATGCCAGCAGCGTCCCGGTGAACCAGCGGACGCAACAGGCGTATGTCGAGGTGGTGCAGCTCGGCAAGGAGCTCGCCTCATTGCTGCCAGAAGCGGATGCGGGCACGGCACGCAAAGCCCTGCAGGATCTGGGCGTCAGTGTCTTTGTCATCAAGACCGTACGCGAGCAGATGCGGTACGACACCACGGAGCTGGTTGTGCAGGCGGGCAAGCCGTTTGAGGTCATCTTTGAGAACAACGACATCATGCCGCACAACATCGTCTTTGCCCCCGGTGACTCCCGCACCGCCATCGGCACCGCCGCCCAGACCATGCCCGCCGTGCCGGACAAGAAAGGGCAGATGTATGTTCCGGAAGGGAAGGGGATCTTTGCCAGCAGCAAGATGCTCGAGCCTGGCCAGAAGGAGCGCCTTCAGATCAACGCGCCAGCCGAGCCTGGCACGTATGATTATGTCTGCACCTTCCCTGGGCATTGGGTGATCATGTGGGGAAGGTTGTCGGTGGTTCGGTGATTCAGTAATTCGGTAAACCAGTGGAGTGGTGGAGTGGTGGAGTGGTGTGTGTCGATATAGGGTTCTAGGAAGTAGGATTGCAGAATTGTGCCAACTGTGAATGACAACCACACTTGCAACTGGGAACCGACGAATAGCATGTAACGATCAATCTCCAGGAACCCGGAGGGTTCACCATGAATAGCCATGGGTCGGCCGAGTATAGCGAGGACTGCCCATGGATTTCCGTCCAAGAGAAGTTTACTGCGGAGCGGTAAGCCCATGGCGTTGCTAGCCCTATAGCAGTCTTCCCGATAGGCTCCGCCAGCAACGCTGGTCACCCGATGGGCCTACCGCTCCGCGGTAGCATGCAGTCAGCTTTTCGTGGGTAGCCCTCGCATAGCTCGGTCGACCCATGGCTAAGCATGGTGAACTCTCCGGGTTCAGGAAACGTGAGATGCACGGGTGGCGGCGTCTTTGATTGATTGCTTTCGTTGAGAGTGGAGGAAACTTCAAACTTCAAACTTCAAACTTCACGACGAACCAAGAACCAAGAACCAAGAACCAAGAACTAGGAACTTAGCGCCCTTTCCGCCACCAACCGATACGCGCCCAGCTGGGACATGCTCTCCCGCACGGTCCAGATCTTTTCATCCAGACGCAGGAGCTTGGGCAGCTCACCTACTCTGAAACCTGCCTGAATGCTGCGGGCCATGTCGAACATGGTCACATAGTTGAAACCCAGGATGGCATTCAGCAGGCGTCCTTTCCAGAGGTGGGAGGGATGTCGGGCGGGCTCGCTGATGACCAGGAGGCGGGCGCGGTGCAACCGGCGGCCGAGAAGGGCGAGCTGATCATCCTGGAAATGGTGCAGGATCAGATTGGCCACCACGACGTCTGCCCCTCGCAGGGCATCGGCGGCGGGGCCTTCCGCAAGAAAGTCTCCTTGCAGCCAGCCGGTGCCTTCGGGGAGGTGGCCGGGGGGCGGGGCGGGGGCGAAGTCCAGTCCGGCCCAGCGTTTGGCCAGTTCGGGATGCGATTGGGCCACGTAGCGGACCAGGCCACCGTCTCCCGCGCCCAACTCCACGGCCTTCTCCCCAGGCCGGGCGTTTTGTCCCAGTTCCTTCCGGATCCAGCGGAAGCTGCCCATGATGGTGTTTAGAAAACGGATGTCTCCACGACTGACCAGCGCATCGGGATGATCATGGGGCAGGGAATCCAGAATCTCAGGTTCAACCAGACGTGATCGCATGCGGGGAACATGAAGGGCATACCGGCGGTAGGTCAACTTTGCAGCGAAAACACGATGCAATATGTCCAAATGAGCATGTAAAGGGGGTGTCCTCTCCTGGAGTAGGTCTGGCCCGCAAGGTCCAGGCTTCTTCACGCGTTTCTCTCGTCCCCATTCCCGCCATCATCTGGATCCGCCCGGACACGAGGCCTGCACTGGCTTTTGCATTCTCCAAGGATTCTCTGCTACTTTCTTCACTGATCTTCGCCATGAAACACCACTGGACCTCACGCACCTCTGCTCTCCTCGCGGCGCTCTTGCTGCCTCTGACCCTTTCTGCTGAACCCAAGAAGTTCTCCTTCGACAGCGAAGCCTGGGAGGAAGGCGAGCCTCCCGCCGAGGTGTTTGTTGTGGAAGGCAAGTTCAGCATCGCTGCCAAGGACGGCAACAAGGGCATTCAGATCGGCGTTGGCGAACTGGTGGAAGCCAACGCGCTGCTGGGTGACTCTGCCCGCGGCAGCGCCAGCATCGAGGCCAAGGTGTTCGCGAGCAAACAAGGGCGCAGCTTTCCCCGCTTTGCCATCGGCGTGCATGGGCAGAGCGGTTATCGGCTGACGGTGTTTCCTGCGAAGAAGGAACTTCAATTGATCAAACAGGAGGAAGTGGTGAAGTCCATTCCCTACACGTGGACAAGTGACGCCTGGCTGAAGATGAAGCTGGAAGCGAAGAAAGTCGCAGAAGGCAAATGGACAGTAACTGGCAAGGTGTGGCCTGCCACCGAAGCAGAGCCTGCAGAAGCACAGTTCATGGTGGAAGACACCACGCTCAAAGGGCAGGGCAAATGCTCCATCTGGGGCACCCCATTCTCCAACACGCCGATCCTCTTTGATGATGTGAAAGTCGAAGTCGAGTAGCTCTTACTTCCATAGTGCTTGAGACACCTTCGGACGCGGATCGCCATCTGCCCGAAGGTGTTTTCGTTCAGGCCTATAGAGATGAAAGAGGGGGGATGAAAAAAAGTCGAAAAAGATGCATTTAGAGTTTGCACATTTCTGGGATGCATGTACTCTCATGACCTTCCCGAACGGCAACGAACGGGGCGAAGGTTGGAGCGGTAGCTCAATTGGTTAGAGCGCTGCCCTGTCACGGCAGAGGTTGCGGGTTCGAGTCCCGTCCGTTCCGCCAATCTTCGCAAATCAGGGGCTAACAAAGATGCCCCAAACCGGAACGATACAAACCCGGTACTCCACTGAGTATTTCCTCGAATCCGAGGCTCACGTTGTCTCATCTGCGTGCGACGGGAAGTTTTTGAAGCGCAGTTTCCAGGGCGACGGCGATTTACCGGCATGCAACCTCCCACTGATCTCCTCCGGGCTAGTCACGTCCCGGTTCTTCCGGAACGGATGACCTCGCTGGATGTCATGTGTTGTCGTCAGGTCACAGAACTGCCTGCCGGTCCAGATTGGATCTACGAAATGAAGTGGCAGGGATTTCGAGTCACGGCGCTGAAGTCAGACGGGGATGCCTGGCTGGTTTCCCGGAACCACCTGTCCTTGGGATCGGAGTTTCCGGAGATCATCAACTCATTGCAGGCTCTCCCTTGCGATCAGGTGCTGATGGATGGCCTGCTGGTGGCATTGGACGAAGAAGGCCGCGTGTGTGGCTGTCCGATCGAGATGTCAGGGAAGGGGCAACGGCCTGCGGCGGTGCGTTTGGTGGTATTTGATCTGCTGGAACTCGATGGGTGTTATATTCAGGGTCTGCCTCTCCATGTCAGGAAACAACGCATGGTCGCTCTGCTCGCCACCGCCCCAGTGGGCGTGGTCCCCGCAGGTGATCTCACTGGCACTCCTCAGGAGCTGCTGGCTCAGGCGCGTATCGCAGGGCAGCCGGGCATTGTGGCCAAGCACCGGGACTCCACTTACGAAGAAGGGCGGCGCACGATGGATTGGCTGAAGTGTCTGGCCCCGGTCGAGGCGGTGCAAGGTGGGGGCGGATTTATCAATGTGGTTCGTGCTGGGCAGGTGCCGGGGGTGATCCACCTTAGGGAAGAATCCGGACGCCGCGCAGCCTGATGGGTAAGTCCAGATGCTGCCTGCCTGTCCCGCCTCGCCACCCTAGCCCCGCCGGATTCGCTGCCCTCATGAGAATTTCAAGGGGCATAACCTCCCAAGTTTGTCGTCTGGGTGGTGTTCTTATTTCCATCTGGTCTTTATCATCCCTGCACAAACTTCTTGTATCTCCACGTGATTGCAGGCTAAGGGGGAGTCCTATATAGGGTAAGTAGTGCGTTTTTTGTCATGGCAACTAGAGTAACAATTGTATGAGCTCATCCAAGCAACCAACCGTGGAACAACTTAAGAAGGCGGTCGCAATCGCCGAGAAAATCAAAGAACTCGAGACCCAGCTCTCCGAGTTGCTCGGCGGCGGACCCCCCGCTCCTGTCGTCACCCGTGGCCGCAAGCCCAAGGCCGTCAAGGCTGAAGGCGGCCGGAAGGCGCGCAACATCTCGCCTGAAGGTCGTGCCCGCATCGCTGCCGCCCAAAAGGCGCGCTGGGCCAAATCCAGAAAAGGCTGATCCGCCTCTAAAAAAGCCCCGTTGGGCTGGAGGACTCAACCTCCAGCCCGGCTTCTGGCCTGTGGCGCCCCCGCCCCGGCCGGATGTTAGACATCGAACTCCAGCACAAACAATTGTGCGGGACGCCTGGCTTGAAGTCTCAAGCACGGTTCTTCATGGGCCAGCGCCGCGTCTCCAGCAGAGAGCAGCTTCCCACAGCACCAGACTTCCCCTGCGGTCACAGTGACCCAGGCATGGTGCCCATTCCCTAGAGTCCTCCGCCACCGCTGACCGTGGTGCAGCGTTGCCTGCCAGAGCGCCATGCCCAGGGGGGCGCGCAAGTGAGTGGCACTACCCTTGGGGCAGGCCAGCAGTCTTGGTCCATCGACGCCATTCCCTAAGGGGGCCGTCTGTGCCGTTGGCTTGAGCTTTCCCGCTGGAGGGCAACGGCTGATCCAGAACTGCAGGAGCCGGCTGAGCTTGTCCGGCGACGGATTGTGCCATCGCTGTGCGGTGCCGGTTGGGTGATTTCCGTCGAGGGATGGCTCTATCTGGCTGGAGCCTGGCGTCAGACGTGATTGAGAGCCCTGGCACGGGGAGCGCTGTGCGATGCCCTCAAGCATAAAGGTCAGAACCGTATGGGTGGCGGGCGGCGGAGGGGAATCCTCGAAATACTCGCCAGGCATGAGGATGGCGTCGGTAATACCCACTAGAACCCCGGGAGGCGAGCCCAATTCAGGTTTGGGAATCAAGGTGGTGCAGACATGGACCCCGCCTAGATGGTGGCGCAACCGATCGGCCGCCTTGAGAATCTGAAGCATGTGCCACGGTCATCTTCCAAGCTTGGTCTGGGAAAAGACCTGTACGGCAGCGTGAGCATAGCCTTGAAGTATGCTCCCCGGGTACGACTCCTGCGGAGATCAAGGAATGGGCAGAGTCATCATAGACAAATCCGGGAGGTGTGTTAACTTTGTGTCTTGTTTTTGAGAAGAGTTTACTGCTCTCGCTAGATGTCCCAAAGGCTTTACAAGGCAATGCTCGGCGGGTTCGACCCGGTCTTGACCGGGAGCGAGGAGATGTCTGCACGCTGGACTGCCGATCTGCTTCTGTCGCTGGACTGGTGTCGTGTGGTGGAGTTGGCCCGCGCCATGGCGCTTTTTGGCGGATTCGAGTTGGGCTCCACGACCGTGCGACTGGATGGGGCGGCGGATTTTTCGATGACTCGGGGCAAGGGTGGCCAAGCACAGCGGTACCGGGTGCGATTGGCGGAGTGGAATCAGTGGCAGGCGACAGTGGCCAGCGTGGAGCAGTTTGCGCAGGCGCTGAAGAAAGAGAAGCATCGCGGCACCCGCGGTGTGTTTCTGGCTCCTGGAGGCTTCTCCACCTCCGCCCTCCACTTGGCGAGGCAATACCAAATTGAAACGGTGGATGCTGACATCCTGGCGGCCCGGCTCAATGAATTGCCGGAAACGCACAGCACTTTCTTTTATGAGACCGGCACGTTGGGGGACTATGGAACGCCTACTTGCCCTGCCTGCATGAGGCGCTTGGAGTTGCTGCCAGAACCGCGGCCCCAGTCTCCTGGGAAGGTCTCGGCCCTGCCCGATCTCAGTTATCGCACCAGTGACATCGTGGCCGAGGTGGTGGCCGCCCGGCGCATTGAAATCCATCGCAACTGCGAGGTCTATTTCCTGCGCGAAGTGCATGCGCGGGATGTCATCGTTCACGGGCATGCCGTGGGAAACTTTGTCTGCGAGGGCTGTTTGCTGCTCAATCCGGGCAGTGTCGTCGAAGGCACCGTCGCCGCCCGTTCGGTGATGGTGAGACCCGGCGCCATCTTGAATGGTGAAACCCGCATCTTGCAAAGTGCTCCCGAATCACTCGCTCAGGAGTCGCCCTCCGTGGCGTGGCGGTGCGCCAACCGGTCACCCAATGTCAAGCTGCGTGCGAAGTGCGGGCAGGTGATGTTCCGGGTGCATTGACGCAAGTCGACGCTCGAAGGCGAACGACGGGATCAACGCGACCTACTTCAGGTACATGGTGCTGCCACGTTTCGTGATGCGCCCGATCACTTCCGTCTTGATGCGCTTGTCCAGTGAACCCTCGAACGGTTTGAAGACCTCGATGTGGCCGTCTACAAAAAGCATGTTGGCTGTGCCATTGTGCCGGAAATGGATGGTCTTGTCTGTCTCGTTGATCAGGTAGAACTCTTCGAGCATGGGCTTCGAAGGGCTGGCAGGTGCCTGGAAGGTGTTCACCTGGCCGCAATCACCGAAAAGGATCACTTGGGCTCCGCTTTTCAGCTGGCTGACGTTCATCGGAGCTCCTCCAAATCGTCCTCCTAGCATCCAGTTGTAACCATACCCATAACTCGCCCCCTTGAACTTGGGTTTCCACACGGCCGCCTCATAGTTAAACGCCGGACAAACTTCAATTTTCCCGACCTCCTGGATATAGGGATATAGGGGGCCGGACTCGCGATCAAGGTCGCGATCACCCTCCGATCCGCTCCCACTCTCTTTCCCAAAAAACCATGTCCGGTCGCCATTGCTTCCTTCTTGCACGTAGGCCGGAAAGTAGCCGTGGTTGTCACTCACATACATGTTCACGGCTGTGCCCAGTTGTCTAAGATTAGCTGAGCAGGTGGCGCGCGTCGCCAGTCCGCGGTACATCTTTTGGCCAGAGATCGTTAGGGTGATGAGAATGGCGATAATCACCGTGGTCACAAGCAGCTCGACCAGCGTGAATGCTGCAGATGATCTAAGTGACTTGGTCTGGAGGGGAAGGTGAAGCATGGACCGATGGTTGCCTGCCCGACTCTATACAGAAGGTTTTTCCAGGAGCTTGCTGCGTCTCCGTCGGAAAACCAGCAGCACACATCCAGCTGCCAGAAGCATGCTGCGTCCCGGCTCTGGTACGGCGCTTCCATAGACTGTGATGCCGTTTGCAGTGGTGAAGAGGGCGGTGAGATTGGAAAAGTTCGCCGCGGTGGGAAGGTTGGCAGCGATATCCGAATTTGCTCCGGTCCCAAAAGTAAAGGCATCGAAGCTTCCGTTGCTCAGGTTGCGTGTGCTGATGCCATCCCAGGCGCTAGTCCAAGCCGGGTTGTTGTTTTCATCCAAAAATGGATAGTTACCTTCGTAGAAATCGCCGCTTCCCCCGGCTACTTGGTAGTTCCAGTACTTGCCGTTGGTAAACAGAGGGGAACCAGGAAAGGTGACTCCATTGATGGTGAATTGCGACACGATGTAGGCGTCAAAGCTGGAGAAGTACTCATAGGTCGCACCGTAGCTACCGTTTGTGGAACTGAAGAATGTCTTTCCATTGAGCACCGTGGGCGTGGATCCGCGGACGCCGAAAAGCACATTGAGCAAGTCCTGACCGGTCTGAAGGGCAGGGGTCTGTGCGGTGTCGTACTCGAAGCGGAATTTGAACGACTCAAGTGCCGTGCTGTTCGTGTCGAAATCCCCTTCAATCACCAAAAAATGCACCATCACCGCCGCTTCGGTCCGTGTCGGAAGCAAAATGCCGCTGAGGGAGACTATTGAGAGGAGGGCGGTGGCGAGCAGATGGCGGAGCATGATTGTTACTGGTCGGGGCAGATGCGTCTAGATTGAACTTAGACAGCCACATTGCTTCCTTCAGGATGATTGTCTACATCCTATTTAGACAACATTGCCCTTGTTCATCTGCCCACTTCGGGCTTCATTCCCGCATGTCCCAACCTGCTCGTTCCCAAGGTCTCTCTGCCTACGTTTGGCTGCCGCTCGTGCTGATGGTTGCGGCCTTGGTCTGGCGGGTGCTTTATCAGCAGGGGATCGTCGCCGCCAACTTGGGGAATTTGAGCCCGCTCATGGCTTTTGCCTTTGCCGGGGCCATCGCTTTTCCGCGATCGCTGCCCTGGTGGAGCTGGGCGGGACTCTTGATTTTGGTGGACTGGGTCAGCATGGGCTCACAGTGGTGGTCCACGGCACATGGTCGTGAGGCGGTGCTGCTCAGCTATGGCCTGTATGTGCTGGCCGCATGGTGGGGCTCCCGCCTGCGGGGCAAGGCGGGGATGGTGGACACCGTGCTGGGCACCTTGCTTTGCAGTGTCGTTTTCTATCTCGTGACGAATTCCCTGTCTTGGGCCGTGGAGTCCTACTACGCGAAGACCTGGGCGGGCTGGGTGCAGGCTCTGACGACTGGCAAGGAAGGATTGCCGCCGACGCTGATGTTCTTCCGCAATTCTCTGATCGCCGATTTGCTGGGGGCCACGGCGATCGTGGTGGTTTACAATTTCGAAGCGGTGGTGAGAAAGCTGCGCGTCATGCCGGTGATCGGTTGGGGGCGTCAGTCCCAGGCCGCGATGGCGGTGTAGCACCAATTCCTAGCTCTTGGGTGAAGGGCTCATCAGCGAGGTAGGCACGGTTTGTAGACCTCGTCTCGGAGTTCTGACTGCAGGCAGGCGGCTCGTGCCTCGCCTTACCCTGGATAGTGTGTATCACGCCATCGGCGTGAATGCGGTCCGCAAACAGCGTCAAAAGCCGGTGAGCTCACAAGGAGCGGCGGTTTGTGCTTGCACAACCGCCGGACGGGGCCGGAGGAAGATCGCTCGCTATTCATCGATCCGCGGTGAGGTGGCATCCGGCGATGGGAGATTGTAGGTCACGCGCTCCGCTACGCATCGGCGGTTGTGCAAGCACAAACCGCCGCTCCTTGGGGCGACGCCGCGAACCGGTCAAGGAGGGGGAGCGTTCCCTGTCGGTGTTGCTCCAAATCCCGGTCTGCCTTCGCGGATGAGTTTCCAGAAGTCCGGTGACTTGTCGGCGGCTTGAGCTGCGGCGTTGATGTGGGCTTTTTCCCGGAGTTCGGGGAAAGAGAGCCCATCGGTGATGAACGCCCTTCTTTCGTAGAGCATCTCGTCCGCCTTGCCATTCACCAGGATGCGCCAGTCCCAGGGAGCTCTTTCTGAGGCGGGGCGTTGGGTTCGGATGGCGGTGGTGCAGTTCGTCGTGGCAGCGTTGTACCAGCGCGGCTGGTCCCGCAGTCCGTTCATGGTGGCGACGTATTCCATGAACCGTTCCCGAGCTCGCTCGGGTGAGACGGGGATTCGGTAAAGATAGGAGTCTTCTCCGGGGCGATAATTGGTGCGCAGCCTCACGATGTCGCGTTCATCCGCCGCAATGCAGATCAGCTCATACTGCCGGTAGAAGCCCCCAATGGCCGAGTACTTCTCTCCCACTTCCTTGCGAGTCTCGATGGAAAAGCAAATGGGCGGCGCATCCTTGAACTGAAAGCTGGCAATGGGATGGGCCATCCATGGCGACCCCCAATAGTTGATAAAGAGGTCAATGCCGGTGAGTTGGGAGAGTCGCACTTTGCGGGTTTCCCAGGTCGGGGTGAAGTCGGTGGTCGTGCGGTAGTCAAAGTTTCGCACGTTGTAGATCGTCACCTCATCGCCAGCCACCTCGGCCCACGGGAGCTGGGCCACGTCAGGCTGCCATTCGCGGTTCGCTTGGGGCTGGAGTTTCAACCACCAACTCAAGACGCCCACAAAGGCCAGTCCGATGAAGAGTGACTTCCGCCAGGCCTGGCGGATGAAGAGCAGCATGGTGGCGGCGGAGCCAAGCCAGAACCAGGCCGCGGCCTGATTGAGGAAGGGCATGTCGTAGTACAGGGCTCCAAAAGTCCAAGCTACCAGGCCGAGCAGGACCAACGAAAGCGCCAGGCGGAGCACCAGTTTGAAGGGCCACAGAAGAATTTGCATGATGGAGTGGGTGGGGGATCAGGCCTGGGAGTTCATGGCCTGTTGGGGAGATGGGGCAGCCGTTGCCGGCTTGCTGCGAAGTTTTTGAAGGGCCAGCGTCGCGAGCTTGACGAGCAGCAGTACGCCGAAGCACTCGATGAAGGGGATGATCCAGCCGAACAGCATGATGCCCACGTTTCCGCCCACACCGTCGTAGCTTGGGTTCCTCTGTTCAATATCGAGAATGGTCCGGGCCCAGTGGACTTCGTATCCGCGGAAGACGCTAAGCATATTCCAAACAACCACCGTGACGAACACTGTCCTCCAGAAGATGCCCTTCCACGTCAAAGGGATGGGGGGCACCAGGGCCAGCACGATTGCGCAAAGGTACACGTAACCGGTAATCTCGTTCACGTCACTCCTGGCCTGCTCGGCCACCTGCAAGAGGGTGTGGGTCGGGTAGTCCATGATGGATGGGCGGATGATGTCTGGCGACAACTTACGGTTTTGCCATGGCGTCTGTCGAACGGTTTGTGGGGGGGGGCTGACCGTCTGGCGGTGCAAGCGGCAGGGCGGTCGCTTCGGTTGCTGCGCTAGGAGAAGCTTCAGTGGGCAAACGGCATCCCACTCCAGCATCATCGTTTCTGCTTCTCCCCGCCTCCGAACTTCGCCTCAAAGCGGTCCAATTCTGCCTGCGGAATGGGCATCAGTTCTGTCATCACTTGCTCAAACTCCTTCTGAGAGAGTCCTGTCCACTGGGGAGAGCCGTCCCGATAGTTTGGATAGGTGATGAAAAAATTGGAGCACTTGTAGCAGAACGAGCTCTCAAACAGAATGCGGTAGTCTTTGTCCCAAACACGGATCCCGTGGATCGGAAAGTGGCACATTGCTCCGGAGGTGTTTTCTTCCACTCCCACCGTCTGCTTCAGATGGGGCAACAGCTTGGCGAGTTCGGCACCCTTGATGATCCGCTGCTTCAAGATCTTCGATGTCGCGTCATAGGGGGCGATAACGAAGGTGTCTGCCGGGAGAGGTGGCGTCTTCTCAAAAGGGTCATTGCTCTTCTTGGGCAAAGAGACGGTCTCAAAGTCCAGGAGATAGACCTCTGCCCGCACGGCGTCGTCCAACGCAGCAGCGAGCGCCTTGCGATAGTTCTTCTTCGCGATGTCCTGATCCTGGTAGTAGGCGTTTTCCGCCTTCTCCAGTTTGGCGGGCAATGTCTCTTGAGCAACAGCCTTGCCCCCGAAGGACAAGCTACAAAGAGCGAGCGCGGACCAGAATGCACGGGTGGAGAGTGAATTCATAGGGGCAGGGTGGGTGCTCCGCCCAACTTAGAGTTTCTCCACGCGGCCTGTCGACTGTTTTGTTGCTGGCGAGGGCGGGGGCTTTCAAGGAGCCGCATCCAACACCTGGATGCGAAGCATCTTTGGGACTGCGGTGAGGATCACCGCTTTGGAGAGGCCTGTGTCAAACTGGTCGCCGATTGACTGTAAGCGGAGGCGTTGGGCGCTGGACTCGGGTGAAGGGAAGGGGTTTGATCTCCTCACAAGGCGTAGCCAAAGCGGCGATTCTCGCACGCACTCCTAAAATCCCGCAAGCGGGATCAGGTGGAGGACATGGTAACGGGCTTGGATGCGTTTGAAGCCTGCGACACTCCATGCTCCGTTGGTGCAGTTCCGGTTCGCGGAATCGACTCCTCACACTCCCTTCACACCCGCGATCCACTCTCGCGCGGCGCGAGTGGTCTCCATGGCCTCATTCGCCAGCGCGGTGGCAAACGGAGGCTTGAACCACGGAAAGGCACCAAGGAGGTCCGGGGTCACGAGCACCTGGCCGTCGCAGTTCGGGCCGGCACCGATGCCGATGGTGGGGATCTTGATGGCTTGGCTGATGCGTTCTGCCACGGCGGGGACCATACTCTCCAGGACGATGCCTGCTGCGCCTGCTTCTTGCAGAGCGAGGGCGTCGTCCACCAGGCGGTTGGCATCGACGTCGGTCTTGCCCTTTTTCTTGTAGCCGCCTTCCTGCTTCACGCTCTGGGGCAGCATGCCGATGTGCCCGATGTAGGCGATGCCGGCTTCTGTGATGGCTCGAACCTGATCCGCTTCATCCACGCCACCCTCAAGCTTCACGGCATCGGCACCTGCTTCCACGAGGCGGCGGGCGTTGTGTACTGCCATATCTGGCATGCCATAGCTGCCGGAGGGGAGGTCCACGATGACGGTGGCGCGCTGTACGCCGCGGCGGACGGCGGCGGCATGGTGCAGCATCATCTGCATGGTCACGCCCGTGGTGTCTGGCAGACCCAGCACGACCATGCCCAGAGAGTCTCCTACGAGGATGAGATCCACGCCGGCTTCATCAAGCAGCCGGGCGGTGGGGTAGTCATAAGCGGTGAGGACGGCGAGCTTTTCACCGGCGGCTTTCCGGTCGCTGAGCTGCTGGGCGAGGAGGGCGGGGGAGACGGCCATTGCAAGAGGAGGAGAGGAAGGGTGCGTCGAGCGAAACTTACGATACGACGGAAATGATCTCACGGACTGCCGAGGTCGAGCCAGTCCAATGCATACACGCGAGGTGGGGGCTCGTCCGAGATGGGCAGGCTAGCGAGGATCTCCTGCACTGACCGGTCTTCACCGGGTAAGCGCAGGTCCGCGCGGATGTCTGCCAGAGGCTGCAAGACAAATCGCCGCTGGGTCATGCGCGGGTGGGGAAGGGTGAGGTCCGGGTGATTCACCTCGGCGGCATCCGCATAGAGGAGATCCAGGTCCACGGTGCGTGGCGCATGGTGCTCGTGCTCATTCGGGCGGCCGAGTGCAGCCTCGATGGCCCGGGTGAACCGCAGCAGGTCCAGAGGCTGGAGCTCTGCTTCCAGCTCGATCACTGCATTCAGAAATCCCGGCGAACCAGGAGGGCAATCCACGGGATCTGTTTCATAAACCGCCGAGGTGGCGATCACTCGACTCCCGGGAACCCTCTGCAAAAGAGAGGCGACGGCCTGGCGAAGATTCTTAAGCCGGTCTCCCAAATTCGAACCGAGAGCGATGCCGTATTTCATCGACTCCCGGTTGCGAAGGTGGGTAGGGTAATAAGGCAGGCCTGAAGCTATTTTAGCCCCAGCACGTCCTGCATGTCATAGATGCCAGCGGGCTGGCTCACGAGCCACTTGGCGGCGCGCACGGCTCCGTTGGAGAAGGTGTCGCGGCTGGAGGCCTTGTGCGTGAGTTCCACACGCTCGCCCACGTTGGCGAAGACGACGGTGTGATCACCGACCACATCGCCACCGCGCAGGGCGTGAACGCCGATTTCCTTCTTCGTGCGGGCACCCACATCGCCCTTGCGGCCGTGGCGGGTGTCCGTTTCGTAGCTGACGTCGGTTTCCTCACACAGGATCTCCACCAGACGGCGGGCGGTGCCGCTCGGGGAGTCCGTCTTCATGCGGTGGTGCATTTCCACCACTTCGAGGTCGAAGGGCTCGCCGAGGATGCGGACTGCCTGACGAGTCAGCCAGAAGAGCGTGTTCACGCCCACGCTGAAGTTAGGCGCCAGCACCACAGGCAGCGTCTTGGACGCTTCGCGGATGGTCTCGAGTTCCTCGGCGGTGTGGCCGGTGGTGCCCATGACGAAGGGTTTCCTATTCTTCACGCAGGCGGCCACCAGCTCATTGCTGAAGTGGTGGGAGGTGAAGTCGATCACTGCATCGCACTTGGAGAGGGCTTCATCCAGGGAGTCACCCATGTCCACGGTCGCGCCGACTGCACAGTCGGCATCGCTTTCCACGGAATGAATGACAGCCTGGCCCATGCGGCCTTTGGCACCGGTGACGAGAATCTTGAGCTGAGCCATGATGGTCGGTTTGCAGTGAAGGTTACTCTGCGAGGATGCCCACGCTGATCATGGTCTGGCGCAATTCTTTGACCTGGGCTTCTCCCAGCTCACACATCGGCAGACGCAGCTCGGCATCGCAGATGCCTTTGAGGGCTAGCGCCGTCTTGATGGGGATCGGGTTCGTGGAAAGCTTCAGGAAAGCGGAGAACAGGGGGTTGAACTGCGCATGGATGCTCTGAGCTTCGGCCCATCGGCCAGCCAGAGCGGCCTGCACCATCTTGTTCATCTCTGCCGGGATGAGGTTGCCAGCCACGCTGACCACGCCCACGCCACCCACGCTCATGAAGGGCAGGGTGAGGGAGTCGTCACCGGAGAGAATCTCAAAGTCCGCCGGCAGAAGCATCTTCATCTGGCTCACGCGATCGGCGTTACCACCCGCTTCCTTCATGGCGCGAATGTTTGGGCAGGCCTCGGCAAGTCGCACGACCGTGTCCACGCCGATCTCGATGCCACAGCGGCCGGGGATGCTGTACAGCATGATCGGCAGCTTGGTGTTGTCTGCGATGGCCTTGAAGTGGCGGAAGAGCCCCTCCTGAGTGGGCTTGTTGTAATAGGGCGCGACCAGCAGGGCGGCATTGGCGCCCGCGGCCTCGGCTTCCTGGGTCATTTCCACGGCTTCACGCGTGGAGTTGCTGCCAGTGCCAGCCATGACGATGCCACGGCCTGCGGTGTACTCCACGGTCAACTGGATGACGCGCTCATGCTCATCATAGTCCAGCGTGGGGGATTCACCCGTGGTCCCGCAGGGCACGACACCCTGCACGCCGCCGGCAAACTGGTAGTCCACCAACTTTCGCAGGGCGGCTTCATCGATCTGGCCGTTGCGAAAAGGGGTGACAATGGCGGTGTGGGTACCGGCGAACATGACGTTTTAGGTGTTAATGATGATGAGAACTGAGAACTGAAAAGAGGAAAGGGGGAGCCAAGTCACCTGCGGCTGTGAGGGCCGGCAAAGGGTGCTCCCAGAGGGCGATTAAACTTCGAGTTTGCCCTGGAAGACGAAGTCGGCGGGGCCGTGCAGGGTGACGTCAGAATAGACGTCGCCAGCCTGGTTGAAGCCGACCTTCAGGGTGTCGCCACCCTTCACCTTCACGGAGACGGGAGCGGATGCGCCATGCAGCTCATGATGAATGAGCGCGCAGGCCACCATGCCGGTGCCGCAGGCCAGGGTCTCGTCTTCCACGCCGCGCTCGTAGGTGCGGATCACAATGGAGCCGGGGGAGACGACGGTGGCAAAATTGGCGTTGGTGCCCTTCGGCGCGAAGGCCTCGTGGTAGCGCAGGCCGGCGCCCAAGCGGCGGATTTCGGCCGTGGAGAGGGCATTCACATCCTCCACAAACACGACGGCGTGCGGGACGCCGGTGTTCACGCTGTGCACTTCCATTGGGGTGCCATCCACCACCAGCGCCTGATTCAGCTTCAGGCTGTGGGGCTGGCTCATGTTGATTTCCACCTGATCGCCGAAGAACTCCGCGGAGATCATCCCAGCCTGGGTCTCGAACTTCACTGTAGTCAGGCAGTTGTCGTGCAGCTTGTTCACGAAGCGGGCAAAGCACCGGGCGCCGTTGCCACACATCTCTGCCTCACCGCCGTCCGCATTGTAGTAGCGCATGCGGAAGTCGCCGCCATCGGTGGCTGGCTCCACGGCCAGCAGGCCGTCTGCACCCACGCCGCGATGACGATCGCAGAGCTGGGCGATGGATTTACCGGAGAGTTGCAGGGACAAATCGCGGTTGTCGAGCATGACGAAGTCATTGCCCGCGCCGTTCATTTTCCAGAAGCTGAGAAGATTGGCCATGGGATAAGGGGCGGAGAAGCTAGACGGCTTTCACTGCGTCCACAAGAGGTTTAACGAACGCCGTGAGCCGGTCGGACAGGTCAGATTGAGTGCCGTGCTGCTCGATCAGCTTCACGATGGCGCTGCCCACGACCACGCCGTCCGCCATCTTGGCCACGGTGCTGGCCTGAATGGGGGTGGAAATGCCGAACCCTACCGCGATAGGGGTATGGGTGGCGGACTGGATCTTCTGGAGCTGGTCGGAGATGCCCGTGGCCAGGGAGGACTGGGCTCCCGTCACGCCTTCACGGGAGACGTAGTAGATGAAGCCCTCTGCCTGCTCGGTGATGAACTTGATGCGCGACTCCGGGGTGGTGGGCGCGATGAGGCGGATGCGCCTGAGGCCGTCTCCGACTTTCAATTCGTCATTCAGCGGCGCTTCATCTGGCGGGAGGTCCAGGATGAGCACGCCATCCGCCCCGGCAGCTGCTGCGTCCCGGTGGAAGGCCTCAAATCCGTAGGTGTAAACGGGGTTCAGGTAGGTAAAGAGCACCAGAGGCACCTCAGTCTCCTGGCGGAGTTCCTTGATGAACGCCAGCACCTTGGGCAGGGTGGTGCCCGCCTTCAGGGCGCGCTCGGCCGCCATCTGGTTCACAATACCATCGGCCTGGGGGTCGCTGAAGGGCACGCCCAGCTCGATCACATCGGCTCCGCAGCGGGCCAGAGTCAGCACAATCTCCCGGGTGGTGGGCAGGTCCGGGTCTCCTGCGGCGATGTAGGCCACAAAACCTTTCTTTCCGGCAGCGCGCAGGCCGGCAAAACATTGGTCAATCCGATTCATGAGGGCGGGACGGATAGTCCGAAGCCGCCCACGGTGCAAAGCGCAATGTCGCTCGTTCCGGGGTTTTTTGGCAGGATGGGGCCAACACTTGTGGGAAGGGGGGGCGTGTTGGTGTTCGCGGCATTGCATCGCGGATCATTCGGGACTATCGGTGCCCCAGTGGTTGCGCGACGAGCATGATATCATTCCTTTCTGAGATCCTGCCGGTGGTGAAGCCCGTCTGGCACCTGTCTGTCATTGCATTGAACTTGGTGGTGGTGGGGTACGCCCTCAGTCACGTGCTGCTGCGGAACCGGGATCACCGGAGTGCGGCTTTTTGGGCGGTGCTCATTGCCTTCGTCCCCTTCCTGGGGGCATGCTTCTACGCGCTTTTTGGGATCAACCGCCTGCGACGCCGAGGTGCCAAGTATCGCCACAGCCTGGAACTCGCGGCGGTGGGCGAGGCCTGCCCGGTGAATCCCTGGCAGACCGTGCCGGAACTGAAGGAACTGCGAGCTCTTTCCACCTCGCTGGGCATGATCTCCCGGTTTGGCTTCACGGTGGGGAATCACGTCACGGTGCTGCGCAATGGGGAGGAGGCCATGCCGGCGATGCTGGAGGCCATTCGCGGGGCCAAGAAGTCGGTCTCCCTGTGCTCTTACATTTTCGAAGCCCACGGCATCGGCATGAAGTTCGTGGAGGAGTTGGTGAAGGCCAAGGACCGCGGGGTGGAAGTGCGGGTGCTGGTGGATGATGCAGGCACCCGCTACTCCTGGCCGCCCATCACCCACCTGCTGCGGGGGCGGGGCATAAAGGCCAAGCGCTTCATGCCCATCCGTTTCGTCCTGCGCATTCTCACCATGAACCTGCGGAATCACCGCAAAGTGATGGTGGTGGACGGGACCACCGGGTTCACCGGGGGCATGAACATCCGCCAGGGCAACATGCTGGAGGCTGACCCCAGCCACCCGGTGCAGGACATGCACTTCAAGGTGGAGGGCCCGGTGGTGCAACAGCTCCAGCGCGTGTTTGCCGAGGACTGGGCTTTCTGCTCCGGTGAGGTGCTCTCCGGTCCCCTCTGGTACCCTACTCTGGAACCTGCGGGTGAAGTGGCGGCCATCGGGGTGCCGGACGGTCCAGATGAAGACCTCGAACTCATGCCCAAGACCATCTTTGCCGCCCTCTCGGAGGCTCGGCACTCGGTGCGGATCATGACGCCGTACTTCCTCCCGCCGCCTGCTCTCATCTGGGCCTTGAACCTTGCGGCATTGCGTGGGGTGGATGTGAAGGTGCTCACGCCAAAACGCAACAACATCCCCTTTGTGCGCTGGGCGGCACGCACTTTGTACCCGGAGATGCTGGAGAAGGGCGTGAAGATCTACGAGGCGGACGGGCACTTCGACCACTCCAAGTTCATGACGGTGGACGGGCTGTGGTCACTTGTTGGCTCCACGAACTGGGACCCCCGCAGCCTGCGGCTGAACTTTGAGTTCAACCTCGCGTGCTTCGATGACTTGCTGGCTCAGGAGCTGGACCGGGAGTTTGAGAAGAAGGTGCGGAACGGTACCCTGGAGTCCCTCGCGGCGCTGCGCAATGCCACCCTGGCTGAGCGCCTGCGGGATGGCTTTGCGCGGTTGTTCATGCCGTTCCTGTGAGGGCCCTTCTTGAGACAGGATTAACAAGATTTCTGAAGGATTAACAAGATGGGAATAGGGTGATTGGACGCAAATGCGTGTGGCGATGCTGCGGGGTAGTCCTACGGTCCCCGTCGGTTCGGGAGCGGAGGGGTTTGTGGGAAGTGTCGAGGATTTGCTGGCCTCCCGGAGCGCTCTGAAGTGGGGCACTCGCTCGCGCTCCTCGTACAATTCTCCGCAACTTCCTCACCGTCTGGGCATTCAATTCCGGGAGATGACGCTCCTCCGAAAAGCATTGCACAATGGCTGCACAACCCGCACGTTGATTCTGTGAGAACGGCACTTCTGGTTGTCCTGGCGTTCCTGGTAGCCCTGGCCATCGGCTGGTACGGGGGCGCTCGTCGTCCCTCATTGGGGCTTGAGGGGCTGGCTGGCGAGCCCATGGAGTTGGCTCAGTCGGCTCCAGTGGTGGTCCCCACTGCCCGCGCTCCCTTTGCGGCACCCAAGAGCGTGGATGACGACCTGGAGGATCTACTGAAGCCGACCGTGGAGGTGGCTCCGGCGACGGCGGAGACCAAGCCTGCGGTGCCCATTCCGGGTATGCCTGGAGTCTTTGGTCAACGCATGGCTCAAATTGATCAACTGGTGGATGCGGGATCGACCTTGGTGACGGACCCCTACGAAGTGGAGCCCGGCGTGTTCAACTACTCTACGCTCACCCCGCGCCTGAGTGTGCTCAACGATGGGGCCGCGGGAGTGCAGATGGATGTGAAGCGCTACCAGTTCGATGTGAGCGGCGGCTACTATGTGGATTTAGACCAGTCGGTGCCGATGACTCCAGGGATCGACTCGGGGATGAACTTCCAGGAAGGCAATCAAGGCTTTGCCAGCATCCTCAGGGTGGAGTTACAACCGGGTACGGGGCAGGTGCGAGTCATGTCGAGCGATTACAAGACGGAGGGGGCAGCACCATCGCCCTCTGGCGCAGGCGGCAGTGCTCCGGGTGAGGTGCCTTGATGCTCTCCTGCGTGGGGCGAGTTGTCAGAGGCGTTTCACAACCACAGAGCGGTCAGAAGATGAGATCGGGATGGTGCCAACCTTCTTCCCATCTGGGTTGTTGATGTGAATGGAGTAGGAGCCTTCCACATCGAAGTTCATGCCTTCCAGATGGAAGCTTCCATCCTGGGCGCAGGCAAAGGTGGTGTACCAGTAGCTCCACTCCCTCAGGTGATACACCAGGGTGAGGCTGGCCTGCGACGCCGGAGTGCCATCGGCTTCGAGGACCTTGCCGGAGATGGTCTGCCCTTTGGGGAAGGTAAGAGGAGCTTCGGGAAGGGGATTGCTCTCGTCGAGCTTGAGCCAAGGTGATTCCACCAGACGGCAGCCGGAGCGGAAGAGGATGCGGTAGCTCGTATGCAGAGGCAGTCCCGTCACCGCATACTTATCAGAGCCGGATGGGAGTCGGATGTCATGCTCCAGGCTGATGGCGCGTTTACCCTCGTCATCGAGGCGTAGAATCGTTCCCGTTGTTCTTCGATAGTCGATGCTGGCCGCGGCGGAGGCCAGTTGTCCCGTGATGCCACCGGAGGGGATCAGGTGGATGTCCAGCTCCACATCCCCCTCGCCATGGGTGAGTTTGACATCCTTCAGACTCTCCTGACGTGTGTAGCCAGCGATCCCGTGACGCAGGAAGGCGATGTAGTCGCCCACTTGAAAACGCCCTGTCGCTTCGCCGTTGTTGATCGGCAACGGGTGTTCCAGCCCTCTCACCCGGACGACGAAGTTTCCTTGAGCCGGCGGCTGATCTGGCGGTGCATGCAGCCGGAATCTCACCGTTCGTTCCTGGGGAGGGGCGGGCGGGGTTTGGTCGGGGCCTGCCGTGGTGAGGCCGTTTTTTGAGAGATAGAGGTGCAGGTCGGACTTGTTGCCTGTGACTTGCGTCTTCCATTCCCGCCCATCGCAATTGAATTCAATCTCCCCTGGGTTGAGCTGGCCAATCGAGAAATGGACGTCGGTTCCTTGGAGACGTCCTTCAGTTTCAAACGCCATGTTGAAGTTGGCCAGATTCCAGGAGTTGCCGCTGTTCGAATCCAGGTAATACCGAACAATCGGCGGATTCCCGCTTCTGGAGAGAAGCTTCTTTGGATCATGAACGACCCCTCCAAGCCTCAGTTCAGGGAAGAGGCGAACGGGTTCGAGAGGGCGCCTGGGTACCACCCTGGCAATCGCGGTGGCATATCCAGGAGCATCGATGAGTGCGAGGAAATTCCGGTTGGGGGACCAGAGGTCCAGCTTCAAATGCCCATCGTTGCCTGATGGCTGACTGCTCATGCTGGCGAGGAAGGTTCGTGAGCCGTATGACATCGACTCGTTCGCTTTTTCCCAGGAGCAGCAGTAAGCCCTGGCGCCGGGTACGGCGGCTCCGGTGTTGGCATCGACGATCGGCAGATCCAGCGGCTCGATCTTGCGGACGCTGATCGTGGTGGGGACTCCGTTGGCAAAACGGACACCTTCAAACTGCGACCATTCGTGACCGTAGGCGCGCACTTCGATCTCGAATGTGCTGTCTGCCTCTGCATTTCCGATGGTGGCTTCCCCCGATGCTGAAGGTTGCAGGCTTCCCTGACGGTAGGGCTTTTCGCCATTGAGCATGACTGATTTTACATGGAGTTCTGCCCCGGAGATGGCCGCCCCCGTCTCGTCCACCAGTTTCAACTTCGCGGGATAGCCTTTCCTGACGACGAGGGAGAACGCGGTCGGTTCATCAGCATTCTTAGGGGCCTGGACAATCGTTGAGGTAGGGGCGTGACCTTCAAGCCACAGACCGACTACCATGGACTTCCCAAAGCCCTCGCAGGTAAACCTGGCAGCATTCCACTCGGTGGCAGTGAAAGATCTTCTCTCTGACCAACCGCTAATCGTGAAGACCTGGTCCACGGTGATGACCTTGCCATCTCCATCCACCAGCTTGCCAACCGCCGTCCATTCAAGCATCGGGTCCACCGTCTGCGCCTCTTCCACTGCCGCCAGCGCCGCGATCCTCTCTTCTGGCGTAAAGGCTCTCGCCAAGGGCGGTACGGCGAGCGCACACACGAGAATGAAGCCAGTGATGGATGCCAGGGTGGCAAGGCCAATGGTTTGGGAAACAAACGGACGGCTTTGAGGAGGGACGGTTCCTAGAATGCGCTGGATGCGTTGCAGCAGACCGCTGCCACCGGTGGCGGCGAGGGAAAGGGCGAGATGTTCCGGTCTGACGGCTTCCAGGTCGGCAAGGGCTCGGGCGTAGGTGGGGCGATCTCCGCCCCAAGCGAGAACCTGATCGTCACAGGCGCACTCCGCCTCGTCCCGCGCCGTACGTGCCATCGCACGGACTGGCGGGTTGAAGAAGAGCAGCGTTTCCATCGTGGTGATCCAGAGATTGATGATGGGATCCCGCCGACGCAGATGGGCCAGTTCATGGAGCACGACCGTTTCCGCGGCGGCGACTGTCATCCTGCCAAAGATCGCAGCGGGCAGGTAGATGACGGGACGGAACCAGCCTACTACCATCGGCACCTGCAACCGTGCCGAGCAAAGCACCCGGGCAGCAGGAAGGGCGGTGTGCTCCAGCAGGCCCGGCAACCAGGGCGCGGTGCACCGTGAAGCATCATGACGCAGCCGGTGCATGAGCCACCAACCCGCCGCGAGTCGCAGGCAGAGCAGGGCGACCCCGGCCGCCCAGATCACTGCCACGAGGGCCTGCCAAGCCATCGGGGCAGGCTCCGGCTTGGGAAGGGGGCGGGGGACGATGGGCGTTGATTCGGACCTCGGCGAGATGGCGGGTGCCTGATCCGAGATGGGGCTTGGGAGCGATGCAATAACACCTGCTGTGGGGCGGGAAACTTCTACCGCCTCATTCAGATCACGGCCCAGCCAAACCATGGTGCCCACTGGTAACAGCAAGGTGAAGGTGAGGGCCGCCAAGATCAGACGATGTCTCGCCGCAGCGGACGCCTTGCGCAGAGCCTGTAGCATGATGCTCAGCAGCAGCCAGACGGCCGCTGCCTGCCAGAGACTGTGCAGGAGACTGGCTCCCAGGTGTGAAAGCCAGGGGGAATGGAGCAGATGAAGGCTCATAGCGGAAGGGCGTGCTCAAGCGTTGCCGTCTTTGCGATCCAGTTCGTCCAGCAGCTTGCGGATCTCCGCCCGCTCTTCTGCCGAGACTTTGCGCGTGGAAAGGGCGCCCAAGGCCAGTTGGGCGGCAGAGCCTTCAAACATCTGAGTCATGAGGCGGCCGAGTAGGGACCGCTTCACCTTCTGCTCGGGCACTGCGGCAGAGAAGACGTGTATCTTCGCGGAGTCGTCGCGGGCGAGAAGCCCCTTTTCGTGCATCACCTGAAACTGCTTCAGCACCGTGGTGTAGCTGCCTTTGCTGCCGGTTTCCTCCCAGACCTGACGCACGCTGGAGGGGCCGTTCTTCCAGAGGACACGCAGGAGCAGCAGTTCAGCCTCGGTTGGTTCGGGCTGGGAGGGATCTCGTTCTTTGGTAGGTCTGGCCATGGCGGTGTGAAATACGAATATTGTCGTAGATGATGCCTGGCACATGCTGGATCGTCAACGATTATTGTCGTAGATGCCAAAAGCCCCCGCGCCTGCGATGCAGGGGCGGGGGCTGAAGAGGGGAGCGGGTAGCGAGTGGGCAGTTACGCCTTCGCGGTGGCCTTGCTCAAGGAGTCGGCCAGAACGCCGAGGTGTTCTTTCTGCAGTTTCAGCACGACGTCGCGAGCCTGTGCGGCCTTGGCCTTGGCGGCGGCCGGGTCTTTGGCGATCGCGACAATCGCGGGCGCGATCTTGGGCATCTCATCCTCGTTGTCGAGCGTGAAGAGCCAGTCGTTCAGGCCGATGTCACGCCACATGTAGCCCTTCGTGGTCTGTTCCTGCCAGCGGCAGACCACGGCCGGGATGCCATTAGCGATGCACATGATGGGGCTGTGCATTTCATTGCCGAAGAGTCCGAGGGACTTGGTGTACACGCTCAGGGCTTCATCGGTGAGCCAGTACTTGTCCCGCCACACCACCTTGGCCTTCACATCATCGGGCAGGGGATCCACCAGGATCTCCTTGCCCAGGGCAATCTGGGTCTGGTCTTCGCAGCACACCAGCACCTTGCAATCTGTCTCCCGGGTGATGCGGATGATCGCCTCCCGCAACTGAGCGTGGTCATGCTCCTTCATCTCCTGGTTGCGGGCATTCTTCACCGCATCGAACTCGCGACCCTTTTTCACCGTCCAGAAGGGGGTCCAGCGATAGCGGGGAATGCAGCACAGGAACTTGCCTTCTTCCAGGTTGTTGGCCTTGAGGAAAGCGCTGGCGGCCTCGTCGTTGCGCAGCTTCACGATGCCAAACGCGGCGTCCGGACCAAAGGCCATGATGGGGCATTTCACCCCGGCATCCTGGGCGACCTTCAGCGAGACCGATTCACGGAAATAAACGAAGTTCGCATGGGTGAGGGTCTCGATGCCCTCCTGGTTCGGCGTGAAGTACGAGATGCCGTACACGCCATAGGGCTTGCCCGTCTTCTTCCGCCACTCCGCCACATGCTTCTGGGCCACAAAGCCGGAGCCGGATCCGTGAAGGAGGAAGTCACATTCCTGGAAGGCCTTGTCGATATCGGCCTGTCCTTTGAGGATGATGACGTCCGGGAACTGTTTCAGGACCAGTTCATCCGCCCCGTTCTCCAGGTTGCTGGCCCAAAAGCGGATCTCCGCCTTGATGCCGTGTTTCTGGAGGAGTTCCAGAATGCCCAGCTGGTGGGCGATGTCGCCAATGTTGATGCTCTGCCAGCCGTTGCGGAGAAGGATGCGGGGCAGTCGGCCGGTCTCCGCGTAGGCGGGCAGGGCGGCGGCCAGGGCAGTGAGGAAGGAATTCTGAAGAAGCGTGCGGCGGTTCATGGTCGGTAAATCAGTCATTCAGTCGTCCGGCGAGCCAGGGTGAGGGGCTGGCTGTCCACTCAACTAGGCAGATTGGAACGCGATTGGACGGTCTGAATTTCTGTCAATGAAACTTTGGGGAGGCAACGCGGGGACGGAAGAGTGAACCCACGCTGAAGTATCCGGGTCGGTGGGGCAGGGTGCCGCCGTGGAAGTTTTTTGGGCGAGGCGCTTTGGTGCCCAAGCCGGAAAAATTTTGCATGGGGATGGCAAAATTCGATTGAAGATTGCAGGATGATGTTCTAATGAGTATCAGTAAATACCCCATACTAATACGCATGAGTCCTAGATCGCGCGAAAGTTCCAACAGCATCCTCTCTCGTTTCCGACAAAA